>NZ_CP125380.1:1089583-1394166 GCF_034009455.1 Pseudomonas sp. P5_109 | reverse complement strand
TCCAGCTGGGAGCTTCCGTCTGCAGGAACGAAGGGTTTCGCAAGCTGATGGCCAAGGGCGCAATCATGCGTTACGACTTCACCGAGGTGAAGACCAACCGCCCGGTCGGCTCCGCAAGCTTCCAGGAATCGGATTGCCTGCAACCGGCGAAGAAGAAAAAGTAATCACCTGGAATTGGCGCGCCGCTGTTCATCTTCGGCGCGCAATTCCGCCAGCAGCGCCTGCAAGTAATGTGAACGGCGTTCGCCGCCACGCAATCGCCGGCAGCACTCCTCTTCGAGACTCAAATGATGGGTCTCGGCTGATGACTTCAGCAATCGATACAGTTGCGTATCGATCTCCAGAATGACTCTGGCCATGGTTTCCCGCCTCCCTGCACTTCACTCATGTTTGAGCGATAAATCCTTAAAACGCATGTACCGTGCGCGCCCTGCCGTAGACGCAAAGTTGTCGTGTGACACCTGTAACTTAGTAAATCAGAGTGCAGCACGGGCGACGGACGTTCGGACGAGTGGTGAAAGCACCTTGCAAATCGTCAATAAGCGGTTGCCAGGAAAGACTTTGTGGCGCAATGATCAAGGCAGCGAAAATCACTGTGAAGGTCTAGATTTCAAGGTAACCACGTACACTTTTTCAGGGCTGGAAAGGGGCTGGCCGTCGCTTGTCGTGTTACGCGAACGTTTCTTTCATTCAAGGAAAAACAGAGCCTGTTTGGATGATCCGATGCCTTTCGGGTCAAGTAGATCGCCCAGGCATGGGCCTGGGCAGACAGCGACACATGGAGTGTCGCGGCATCGACGTACGTTGTCGGGCCAAGGGTTCTGTGCAGAAGGAGAAGTTGAATGCCTTACCAACCGAATGACCTCTTGAGCCGTCATTTTGAAGAAAGCGGCCACGACCTCATCAGCAAGGTCGAAGAACAACTCAAGCTGATTTCACCCAACAGCCCGAACATCCCGATCTACCGCGACATGATCCTGACCGTGCTGCGCATGGCCCAGGAAGACCACAACCGCTGGAATGCCAAAATCACCCTGCAAGCCCTGCGCGAACTGGAACAGGCTTTCCGCGTGCTCGAACAATTCAAGGGGCGACGCAAGGTCACTGTTTTTGGCTCGGCCCGCACCCCCATGGAACATCCGCTCTACAGCATGGCCCGGGAGCTCGGTGCTGCGCTGGCGCGCTCGGACATGATGGTCATTACCGGCGCCGGCGGCGGCATCATGGCCGCCGCACACGAAGGAGCAGGCCTGACACACAGCCTGGGGTTCAACATCACCCTGCCTTTCGAGCAGCATGCCAACCCCACTGTCGATGGCACGACCAACCTGCTGCCCTTCCACTTCTTCTTCACCCGCAAGCTGTTCTTCGTCAAGGAAGCCGACGCCCTGGTGCTGTGCCCGGGTGGCTTCGGCACCCTGGATGAAGCGCTGGAAGTGCTGACATTGATCCAGACTGGCAAGAGCCCATTGGTGCCAGTGGTGCTATTGGACGCGCCGGGTGGCAAATTCTGGCAAGGCGCACTGGACTTCATTCATCAGCAACTGGAGGAAAACCACTACATCCTGCCCACTGACATGAAGCTGGTGAAACTGGTCTACAACGTCGAGGAAGCGGTAGAGCACATCAACCAGTTCTACAGCAACTTCCACTCCAGTCGCTGGCTCAAGCACCAGTTCCTGATTCGCATGAATCACACACTCAGCGATCACGCACTGGAACATATGCAGGAAGCTTTCGCCGACCTGCGCCTGAGCGATCACTTCCATCAGCACACCTACAACGGTGAAGAACACGATGAAGCCGAGTTCAGCCATCTGGCGCGACTGGTCTTCAACTTCAATGCCCGCAATCACGGCCGCCTGCGCGAGCTTGTGGACTACATCAACCTGCCGGAAAACTGGGCACAATCAAAACCCCAGGTGCAACAGCGCACGCGGGAGCCGTCAAAGGTTACGTGAGGGATAAAAAAGGTTCTTCACGCAATCCCGGGAAGCACCCCGGTAACGCGGTACCTGTAGGAGCCGGCTTGCCGGCGATGGACCCAAGCGCGCCACGTTTATCCAGTTCAGACGCGCTTTTGTTAACGACCATCGCCAGCAAGCCGGCTCCTACAGGTGATCTCCAATTCAGTGAAAGCAAAAAAAACGGCCCGCTATCGAAATAGCGGGCCGTTTCAGTTCAATCGTCCATCCCTCGCCCGCTGAACAGGCGGTTGATCATTTCCATGGAGTATCCCCGATACGCCAGGAACCTGCCCTGCTTGGCTCGCTCCCGGACATCCGCCGGCAATTGCCCGGAGAACTTGCGTCGCCAGGTATCGGACAGTTGCTCCTGCCAGTCGATACCGCTCTCACGCAGGGCGAGTTCAATATCGCTACGCTGCAAGCCACGCTGGCCCAGCTCTTCACGAATGCGTAAAGGGCCGTAACCGGAACGGGCACGGTAGGAAACGAAACTTTCGAGATAACGGGCTTCGGACAACAACCCCTCTTCCGTCAACCGGTCGAGTGCTGTTTCGATCATTTCAGGGAGGGCGCCGCGCTGACGCAGTTTACGCGTCAGCTCGACACGACCGTGCTCGCGTCGAGCGAGCAGGTCCATTGCGGTTCGCCGCACCGCGACGAGTGTATCAAGTACGGCGGTCATCGCTTCGATCAGATATCAGCGTCGGCTAGGTCGTCTTCGGTCTCTTTGACCGCAGAAGCTTTGGCGTCTGCCACCGACGAAGGCGACAGCAGCTTGTCACGCAGTTGTTTCTCCAGCTTTGCCGCGACTTCCGGGTTGTCTGCCAGGAACTTGGCCGAGTTGGCCTTGCCTTGACCGATCTTGGTGCCTTCATAGGCATACCAGGCGCCGGACTTCTCTACGAAACCGTGCAGAACACCCAGGTCGATCATCTCACCGTTGAGGTAGATGCCCTTGCCGTAAAGAATCTGGAACTCGGCCTGACGGAACGGCGAAGCCACCTTGTTCTTCACAACCTTGACGCGGGTTTCGCTACCGACGACTTCATCACCTTCTTTCACCGCGCCAGTACGACGGATGTCCAAGCGAACCGATGCGTAGAACTTCAGTGCGTTACCACCGGTGGTGGTTTCCGGGCTGCCGAACATCACGCCGATTTTCATGCGGATCTGGTTGATGAAGATCACCAGGCAGTTGGCGTTCTTGATGTTACCGGTGATTTTACGCAGCGCCTGGGACATCAGACGGGCTTGCAGGCCCACGTGCATGTCACCCATTTCGCCTTCGATTTCAGCCTTTGGCACCAGGGCGGCCACGGAGTCGACGATGATCACGTCAACCGCGTTGGAACGCACCAGCATGTCGGTGATTTCCAGGGCCTGCTCGCCGGTGTCCGGCTGGGAAACCAGCAGGTCGTCGACGTTGACGCCCAGCTTGCCGGCGTATTCAGGGTCGAGGGCGTGTTCGGCGTCGACGAATGCGCAGGTCGCGCCGGCTTTTTGAGCCTGGGCGATCACGGACAAGGTCAGCGTGGTTTTACCGGAAGATTCAGGACCGTAGATTTCAACAATACGGCCTTTTGGCAGACCGCCGATGCCGAGAGCGATGTCCAGACCCAGAGAGCCAGTGGAAATAGCCGGGATCGCCTGACGGTCCTGATCGCCCATACGCATTACGGCACCCTTGCCGAATTGACGTTCGATCTGACCCAGGGCCGCAGCCAAGGCTTTCTTCTTGTTGTCGTCCATTAAAGTCCTCACGTAATCAATAAGGCCTGACGGCCAACACCTGTATAAGTAGCCAGTATTATTCCACAGCGATTCCGGATCGCCTACCCCTGATTTGAGATTTCTGCCGCGGCATACCGCAGCAGCCCCTCTAGCGCGGCCTTCACCGTTTGTCGGCGGACGTCATCGCGATTACCCGGGAACTGCTGCCGCTCACAGAACACCTGGTCTCCGACGCCCCAGGCCAGCCATACCGTGCCCACCGGTTTGTTCGCCGTTCCACCATCCGGACCGGCGATGCCACTGACAGCCACGGAGAAATACGCGCTGTTTTTCTTCTGCGCCCCCCGGACCATGGCCTCGACCACCTCGCGGCTGACCGCGCCCACGGTAGTGAACAACTCAACCGGGACATCCAGTTGCAGGGTTTTCTGCCGGTTGGAGTAAGTGACATAACCGGCCTCGAACCAGGCCGAACTCCCGGGGATACGGGTGATTGCCTCGGCGATGCCTCCGCCGGTGCAGGACTCCGCCGTGGTGACGTGGGCATTGAGAACCTGCAGGCGTCTGCCGAGTTCGGCGGCGAGTTGGGTGATTTCGTTCACGGTCATCTCCTGATCGGGCGGGATGAGGTTAACCGTACACGAGCAGACCGCACTTGCAAGCGACTGGATCGATCAAAATGTAAAGAACCAGAGGCTCTGGAAAAGGCCTGTCGGGGAATCAATCCTCGACGTCACCGGACGGGACATGACCGATCCCCAGGCGCTTGGCTGCCCAACGCTCATACAACCCTAAAACTACGTCTGTCCCGACCATCGCCGTTAAACAGCCACCCGCACAAGCAGCCCAAATGGAAACATTGGCGGCATGCAGCAGCATGATGACCGAAGCGCCGCAGATCATGCTGGAGCCAGACCGCAGGCTCAGGCGCCGGACAAGGGGCCAGCCATGAACGCCCTCTTTGTCGGCACGCCACATTTCACCGGCAACACCACCGAGAATTGGCAAGATAATGAGTAGCCAAAGAGGCATGTCCAGCAACGCATATTGCTCAGCGGTCATTTCATGCCTCCTTGAGTGAACGGCCACACCGCATTCTTGAGTGGGCAGGCAGCAAGACTATGCATCAATGCATATTTAGTCAATGCACAAACGCATCAAAAAAGACAGTCCAATGCTTTCAGCACACGAAAAAAACCCGCTCGATAAGCGGGTTTTATCTGAACGCAAGGGAATTAACGGGCGTACATACCCCACCAGAAGACATGCCCGAGGATAACAATCGGCTCCTCCTGGATTTGCTGAAAGGTGTAATCTTCATCCGGATGCTCGTCGCGATTGAAACTGCGCAGACGAATCCCGGTCGGCAGCCGATACAGCTGCTTCACCCGCAATTGACCATTGTGATTGATTGCATAAAGGTCGCCGTCAACGATATCGCCAATGCCGCACTTGCCGGCATTGACCCCGACCGTGGCGCCATCGCGCAGTACCGGCAACATGCTGTTGCCTCGCACTGTCACGCACTTGGCCTGGTCGAACTGCACGCCGTTATGGCGCAGGCTTCGCTTGCCAAAGCGCAGGCTAGAGCGCTCGCTTTCTTCGATGACGAATCTTCCGGATCCAGCAGCCAATTCAACCTCACGAAGAAAGGGGACCGATACCTCGTCGTCATCGACAGGGGTATCGTCGTCCCACAGACTTATATCCTTGAGTTCCGAATGCACGGGAGCGCGCCCGGCATTAGCAGCAGAAGCTACGTCCGCGCGGCCACGCAACTGGTCGGTGCTCACGGAGAAATACTCGGCGATCTTCGAAATATGTTTATCCGAAGGGTCGACGATCTTCTCGCTGAGAATGCGCGAGAGCGTGGATTGAGGCACGCCGGTACGACGGTGAAGCTCCGTGGGGGAGATCCCGTGCTGATCGAGCAATGCTCTTAAGACAGTTGAAACGTTGCGTTTTTGCATAACACGCATAGTGCTTGTTCTTATCGAAGAAAACAAATGCAGAATTGCATAGTCGACGCATAACATGTTTTTTGCATCGTAAAGGATGCCATCCGACCGTGGTGCCTGCGTCGAGAAGAGCGCCCATGGTAACCTTGCGCCCATCGCGGAAAAGCCCGGCCGTTGCCCCGCTTTTGCCCCACCTCTTTCAACGAGCTTCCTGACAATCCGATGAATAAAGCCGTCTCCGACCTGTCCTCCCACACCCCCATGATGCAGCAGTACTGGCGCCTGAAAAACCAGCATCCGGACCAGCTGATGTTCTACCGCATGGGCGACTTCTACGAGATCTTCTATGAAGACGCGAAGAAGGCCGCCAAGTTGCTGGACATCACCCTGACCGCTCGCGGGCAGTCGGCCGGGCAGGCGATACCGATGTGCGGGATTCCTTACCATGCCGCCGAGGGTTACCTGGCAAAACTGGTGAAGCTTGGCGAATCGGTGGTGATCTGCGAGCAGGTCGGCGACCCGGCCACCAGCAAAGGGCCGGTGGAACGGCAGGTTGTGCGGATCATCACGCCAGGGACGGTGAGTGACGAGGCGCTGCTGGATGAACGTCGCGACAACCTGATTGCTGCCGTGCTGGGAGATGAGCGTCTTTTCGGCCTGGCGGTGCTGGACATCACCAGCGGCAACTTCAGCGTGCTGGAAATCAAGGGCTGGGAAAACCTGCTGGCGGAACTGGAGCGGGTCAACCCGGTGGAGCTGCTGATCCCGGATGACTGGCCCAAGGATCTGCCGGCGGAAAAACGCCGTGGTGTGCGTCGCCGTGCGCCGTGGGATTTCGAGCGCGATTCGGCGCTCAAAAGCCTGTGCCAGCAATTCTCGACCCAGGACCTCAAGGGCTTTGGTTGCGAAAACCTGACCCTGGCGATCGGCGCCGCCGGTTGCCTGCTGGCCTACGCCAAGGAAACCCAACGGACCGCCCTGCCCCATTTGCGCAGCCTGCGTCATGAGCGCCTGGACGACACCGTGGTGCTCGATGGCGCCAGCCGTCGCAACCTGGAACTCGACACCAACCTGGCCGGTGGCCGCGACAACACCCTGCAATCGGTGGTGGACCGCTGCCAGACCGCCATGGGCAGTCGCCTGCTGACCCGCTGGCTGAATCGCCCGCTACGGGATTTGACCGTGCTGTTGGCGCGTCAGACTTCGATCACGTGCCTGCTCGACGGTTACCGCTTTGAAAGGCTGCAACCGCAGCTCAAGGAAATCGGCGACATCGAGCGGATCCTTGCGCGGATCGGTTTGCGCAACGCCCGCCCGCGCGACCTCGCACGCTTGCGTGACGCCCTCGGTGCACTGCCCGAGCTGCAAGTGGCAATGACGGAACTCGAAGCCCCGCATCTCCAGCAACTCGCCAACATCACCAGTACCTACCCGGAACTGGCGGCACTCCTGGAAAAGGCCATCATCGACAACCCGCCGGCAGTCATTCGTGACGGCGGCGTGCTGAAAACCGGCTACGACAGCGAACTCGACGAACTGCAGTCGCTGAGCGAAAACGCCGGGCAATTCCTGATCGACCTCGAAGCACGGGAAAAGGCTCGCACCGGCCTGTCGCACCTGAAGGTCGGTTACAACCGCATCCACGGTTACTTTATCGAGCTGCCAAGCAAGCAGGCGGAATCGGCACCGACCGACTATGTTCGCCGCCAGACGCTCAAAGGCGCCGAGCGCTTCATTACGCCAGAACTCAAGGCGTTCGAAGACAAGGCATTGTCAGCCAAGAGCCGCGCTCTGGCCCGCGAGAAGATGCTTTACGAAGCGCTGCTCGAAGACCTGATCAGCCAGTTGCCACCCCTGCAGGACACCGCCGGTGCCCTGGCCGAACTGGACGTCTTGAGCAACCTGGCCGAGCGTGCGCTGAACCTCGACCTGAACTGCCCGCGCTTCGTCAGCGAGCCTTGCATGCGCATCAGCCAGGGTCGTCACCCGGTGGTCGAGCAAGTGCTGACCACGCCATTCGTGGCTAACGACCTGAGCCTGGACGACAATACACGCATGCTGGTGATTACCGGTCCGAACATGGGCGGTAAATCCACTTACATGCGTCAGACCGCATTGATCGTGCTCCTGGCGCACATCGGCAGCTTCGTGCCGGCAGCCAGTTGCGAGCTGTCGCTGGTCGACCGCATCTTCACCCGGATCGGTTCCAGCGATGACCTGGCCGGCGGGCGCTCGACCTTCATGGTGGAAATGAGCGAAACCGCGAACATTCTGCACAACGCCACCGAGCGCAGCCTGGTACTGATGGACGAAGTCGGACGCGGCACCAGCACCTTCGATGGTCTGTCGCTGGCTTGGGCGGCGGCCGAACGCCTGGCGCATCTGCGTGCCTACACGCTGTTCGCTACCCACTACTTTGAACTGACCGTCCTGCCGGAGGCCCAGCCGCTGGTAGCCAACGTGCACCTCAACGCCACCGAGCACAACGAGCGCATCGTGTTCCTGCACCACGTGCTGCCCGGCCCGGCCAGCCAGAGTTACGGCCTGGCCGTTGCGCAACTGGCAGGCGTACCGACCGAGGTGATCACCCGTGCCCGTGAGCATTTGAGCCGCCTGGAAGACACCGCCCTGCCCCATGAGTCGCCAGCACCTGCCAAAGGCAAACCGGCTGCTCCACAGCAAAGCGACATGTTTGCCAGCCTGCCGCACCCGGTGCTGGATGACCTGGCCAAGCTCGATCTGGACGACATGACGCCACGTCGTGCTCTCGAAATGCTCTATACACTAAAGACACGGATCTAACGCATAGGCTTGCAAGCTGTTAGAATCTCGCGCGGTTTGGGATGCTGCTGGCTAATAGCCTGGCCAGCAGACTATCGCTCCCGAACCTGGCGACCCCTACGAGAAGGGGCGCAGCAAGCCGCGCCTGAGGAGAAAATTAGAAATGACCTTCGTCGTCACCGACAACTGCATCAAGTGCAAGTACACCGACTGCGTAGAAGTCTGTCCGGTGGACTGCTTTTACGAAGGCCCGAATTTCCTGGTGATTCACCCGGATGAGTGCATCGATTGCGCGCTGTGCGAACCTGAATGCCCTGCCGTGGCTATCTTCTCCGAAGATGAGGTTCCGGCCGGCATGGAAAACTTCATCGAGCTGAACGCTGAGTTGGCCGATATCTGGCCGAACATCACCGAGAAGAAAGATTCGATGCCCAACGCTGAAGAGTGGGATGGCAAGCCAGGAAAGATCGCTGACCTCGAACGCTGATTACCCCCGCGTTCACGAAAAAGGCCCCACAAGGGCCTTTTTGCTTTTCTGCGGGCAAAAAAAGGGGCGGTTTGACCCGCCCACATTTTTTCCCTATTCCCTGTGTTCCTTTTCATCGTCCTGATGAATCGCGTCCTGCGATGTCCATTCCCCTCATCCTTGAAGGGCGCGTCTATCCGTCGACACCAGCTGAATACTAGAGCTTTTCCCCTGGCGATCAATCGCCCTTTGGTGCGAAATCCAACTGTCACACATCATAAATAATAGAAAATAGTCATATAAATCAAAAAGATAGACCTGATAGACGTTCTGAATAGACGAATAGCAGGGTGTAAAAATAACGAACACTTACGCAAGAGTAAGCCTGGGCTTACAACACAAAACCAAAATCCCGAGATAACGCGAAATGGACCTGCCAGACAAATCACCACCCCGTGGGAGCGGGCTTGCTCGCGAAGGCGGTGTATCAGGCAACTGTATTGTTGAAGCTGCTGGCCTCTTCGCGAGCAAGCCCGCTCCCACATTTGGATCTGTGCCTGGTTGCACACCAATGCCAGGCAATAAAAAACCCCGAACCAGTCGGGGTTTTTCTTGCCATCGCCGTGAGCGCTTTACTGGAACAGCGACTCACTCGACAGACCATTTTTTTCGAGGATCTCGCGCAGCCGCTTCAAGCCTTCCACCTGAATCTGTCTGACCCGCTCACGGGTCAGGCCGATTTCCAGGCCTACGTCTTCAAGGGTGCTGCTTTCATGACCGCGCAGGCCGAAGCGGCGTACAACCACCTCGCGTTGCTTGTCGGTCAGTTCCGAGAGCCACTGATCGATGCTCTGGGACAGGTCGTCGTCCTGCAACAGTTCGCATGGATCGGTTGGGCGATCGTCAGTCAGGGTATCAAGCAGGGTTTTATCCGAATCCGGACCCAGCGAGACGTCGACCGAAGAGACCCGTTCGTTAAGGCCGAGCATGCGCTTGACCTCTCCCACCGGTTTTTCCAGCAGGTTGGCGATTTCTTCGGGTGAGGGTTCATGGTCGAGTTTTTGCGTCAGCTCCCGTGCGGCCCGCAGGTACACGTTCAGCTCTTTGACCACATGGATCGGCAACCGGATAGTCCGGGTCTGATTCATGATTGCGCGTTCGATGGTCTGGCGAATCCACCAGGTCGCGTAGGTCGAGAAGCGGAAACCGCGTTCCGGGTCGAACTTCTCCACCGCCCGGATCAAGCCGAGGTTGCCCTCTTCGATCAGGTCCAGCAGCGATAGCCCACGATTGACGTAGCGTCGGGCGATTTTCACCACCAGCCGCAGGTTGCTTTCAATCATGCGTTTGCGCCCGGCCGGATCGCCACTTTGCGACAGGCGCGCAAAATGAACTTCTTCTTCGGGTGACAACAGGGGAGAGAAACCAATTTCATTGAGATACAGCTGCGTGGCATCGAGTGCCCGCGTGTAGTCAATGTACTTGTGTTGTTTCAAGGATGCGGAGTGTTTGGATTTGGCACGAACGGAAGGTGGAGCCGCCCCTTCATCATTCGACATCGAATCCGTATCGATGCTGCTCTCCATCAGGAGAACCTCATCGTCGATGTCAAACTCCGGCACTTCTTTACTGAGAGCCATTGTTATAGTCCTTTGGTGAGTTCGACCTCAAGCTCAAGCGGCGCCTTTCTCCCTGGCAACGCTGGAGCCTGTCCCCTCTACGCGAGGAACAGGCTGGTAAGCAATCAACGACGTGGCAGGAATTGCAGCGGATCTACAGGTTTACCTTGGCGGCGAATCTCAAAATGCAGTTTCACCCGGTCTGTACCCGTTGACCCCATTTCGGCAATTGTCTGTCCGACTTTGACCTGCTGCCCCTCCCGAACCAACAGCCTGCGGTTATGTCCGTAGGCACTGACGTAGGTTTCACTGTGTTTGATGATCACTAATTCGCCGTAGCCCCTTAAGCCACTCCCGGCGTATACCACCGTCCCATCAGACGCAGCTAAAACAGGCTGTCCCAAATCCCCGGCGATATCAATTCCTTTATTCAAACTACCGTTTGAAGAGAATTTTCCAATCAGAATGCCATTAGATGGCCATCCCCAGCCGGTTGGGGCTGGCCCGGGAGGGGGCAATGGAGCGGGTGCAGGCTTGTTCGCGACGGACGGTACAACCGTCGTTGTACTGGTGGTCGTACCGTTTGCCGAACGACGGATGACCGTGGTTTTACTCGACGACGAAGGTGTTGAACTGGAAGAACTGACCACTGCCGTCGACGTTGAATCGGTGCGACCATCAAAGCGAATCGTCTGTCCCGGGTGAATGGTGTAAGGCGCTGGAATGTTGTTGCGTGCCGCCAGGGCCTTGTAGTCCCAGCCATAACGGAAAGCGATGGAGAACAGGGTGTCCTTGGGACGGACGACGTATTGTCCCGTGGTCACGGCCGGGCGCTGAGGCGCGGCATTGTTGCGATCCACGACACGAACATCGCTGGATTTGTTGCTGGAACAACCGACCAGCAACGTGCTCAAGACAAGGCCAGTCACCAGGCGCTGAAAGCTCGTTTTACTCATACGCTGCGCAATGACTGTGAGACTCACCCGCCGCTCCCTCTGTGGTGGCTGAAAATGTGAAATGCCGGAGTCCGGCATGATCTGTCGCAAGTATAACGGGCCGTGCACGCTTTACCTTTAATGTGGCGAATTGGCGTCGCGCACACGTTTGCTGCCTGACGATGAATCCCGTTTAACACAACGATGCCGCTGTAAGACAAAGGCAATCGAAGAGAATTCAGCGTGCCGAAACAAATGCTCAGGCCAGTGGCCCATTGAGCAATGGCACGAAGCGCACAGCCCCCAGAACATGCCTGGAAAAACCCTGTTCCTCGCGGATGATCAGCATCAATTGCTGGACTTCGCCGGCCCCGACGGGGATCACCATTCGACCTCCCGGTGCCAACTGGTCCAGTAGTGCCTGGGGCACATCGGTTGCAACTGCGGTGACGATAATCCCGTTGTACGGCGCCAGTGCCGGCCAACCTTCCCAACCATCGCCCCAACGGAACACCACGTTGCGCAGGTTCAATTCGACCAGGCGTTCCTTTGCCCGATCCTGCAGGACCTTGATGCGTTCGACCGAGAACACACGCTCGACCAGTTGCGACAGCACCGCCGTCTGATAGCCCGACCCGGTGCCGATTTCCAGCACCTTGTCGAGGGGACCGGCTTCCAGCAGCAGCTCGCTCATGCGCGCCACCATATAAGGCTGGGAGATGGTCTGGTTATTGCCGATCGGCAGCGCCGTGTCTTCATAGGCACGGTGCGCCAGCGCTTCGTCGACGAACAGGTGACGCGGGGTCCGGCGAATGACCTCCAGCACCCTGGCGTTGGAGATGCCTTCCTCGTACAGGCGCTGGATCAGCCGCTCCCGGGTTCGCTGGGAGGTCATGCCAATGCCGCGACGCAGCATATCGTCTTGTTCGCGACCCATCAGCGCAGTCCCTCCAGCCAGCCGTCCAGATTTCTGAAGGCGTCATTGAACGTGCGATCCAGTTGCAGCGGCGTGATCGAAACATAACCCTGCATCACTGCGTGGAAATCGGTACCCGGGCCACCGTCTTCGGCATCCCCGGCCGCCGCGATCCAGTAACCGGACTTGCCGCGCGGATCCACCACTTTCATCGGTGCCGCGGCTCGGGCGCGATGGCCCAGGCGAGTCAGCTGGATGCCGCGGATACGGTCCAGCGGCAAATTGGGAATGTTCACGTTCAGTACCGTACGCGGTGGCAGATCCAGGTCAGCATGGGCTTCGACCAGTTTGCGCGCGAAATAGGCAGCTGTGGGAAGGTTATCTACCTGGCGTGAGACCAGCGAAAAGGCAAACGAAGGGTGTTTCAGGAAACGCCCCTCGAGGGCCGCCGCCACCGTACCGGAATACAGCACATCGTCCCCCAGGTTCGCGCCCAGGTTGATACCGGAAACCACCATGTCCGCTTCGCGCTCCAGCAGGCCGTTGAGGCCCAGGTGCACACAATCGGTTGGCGTGCCGTTGAGGCTGATAAAGCCGTTGGCCAGGGTTTGCGGGTGCAACGGACGGTCGAGCGTCAGCGAGCTGCTGGCGCCGCTTTTGTCCTGGTCCGGGGCGATAACCACGCATTCGGTGTAATCCGCCAGCGCAGCATAAAGCGCGGCGAGACCGGGTGCGGTTACCCCATCGTCGTTAGAAATCAGAATACGCATGGGCTGTCCGTCTGCCCCACCGGCACCAGATCAACAAGCTCGCGCACCAATACGGTGGCGAAGCATCCGGCCGGCAGGACGAATTCCAGTTGCAGAATGTCCAGCGAAGGATAATGCCACGTCAACCCACCAATGGGCAGCCGCAGGATGCGACGTTCGTGGCTCATTCCGGCGCTGATCAACCAATCGCGAAGGTCCGCTTCGCGTGCAGCAATCGCCTGCTCCAGTTCATGGACAACGCCCGTGGCCGGCGAGTCACCTTCGCCCCACTGCGGACCGGTCGGGTGCAGATCGAGAATCGCCAGGCGCGGGTCGCTGCACTCGGCTTCGCCTGCCGGGAAAAAGCTGCGGCTGTCGGTAAACGCCAGCAGATCGCCCACCTGGGCACGCTGCCAGGTGCCATCGGCGACACGTGCGGCCAGCACTTGATTGAACAGAAAACTGCGCGCTGTGGAAAGCAGGCGCGAGCGCACGTTGCGCTGCTCCGGCAAGGCCTTGCGCGCGGCCCAGGCGCGAGCATCGACGACGTTGCCGCCGTCATGGCCGAACCGCTGGGCGCCGAAATAATTGGGGATGCCGTGTTTGGCGATCAGTTGCAGACGCTCTTCAAGTGCAGCCTTGTCGCCAGCGAACTGCGTCAGGCGCAAGGTAAAGCCGTTGGCCGAGTGCGCACCGCGTTGCAGCTTGCGCTTGTGGCGGGCGGTCTTGAGGATCTTCAGCGTATCGTTTTCCGCGGCCGACAGATCTGGGTCGGCCTTGCCCGGCAACTGCACGCTGAACCACTGGCGAGTCAACGCCTGACGATCCTTGAGCCCGGCATAACTGACGGTGCGCAATGGCACACCCGCGGCCTTGGCAATCCGCCGCGCCGCTTCCTCTGTGTTCAGACCGCGCTTTTCCACCCAGATCCACAGGTGTTCGCCTTCGCCACTCAGGGGAATGTCGAGAACTTCGTCGACCTGGAAATCTTCCGCGATGGCTTTGAGTACCGCAGTACCCAGGGCTTCACCATAAGCCCGCGGGCCGAGCAATTGCAGTTCGTTCATGCGCGCAGCAACAAGGCAACGGAGTGCACGGCAATGCCTTCTTCGCGACCGACAAAGCCGAGCTTTTCGGTGGTGGTAGCTTTCACGTTCACTTGATCCAACTCTACTTGAAGATCCGCGGCAATCAGCGCGCGCATCGATTCGATATGCGGGGCCATTTTCGGCGCCTGGGCGACGATGGTGTTATCGACGTTGCCGACTTTCCAGCCTTTGGCCTGGACCAGCGCGACGACGTGACGCAACAGCACACGGCTGTCGGCGCCCTTGAATTGTGGGTCGGTATCCGGGAAGTGCTTGCCGATGTCACCCAGCGCAGCGGCGCCGAGCAAGGCATCGCTCAAGGCGTGCAAGAGGACGTCACCGTCAGAGTGAGCGAGCAGCCCGAAGCTGTGTGCAATGCGCACGCCGCCCAGAGTGATGAAATCGCCTTCAGCGAAACGGTGCACATCATAGCCGTGGCCAATACGCATAAAAAAACGCCCCGATTTTTGTCAGGGCGTGATTCTACCTGCATTAGCCAACCAGAGCATGCGCGTGATGCCGCAAGTGGTCGTCAATGAAACTGGCGATGAAGAAATAGCTGTGGTCATAGCCCGGTTGCAGGCGCAACGTCAGCGGGTGACCGGCCAGTTTGGCCGCCTGCTGCAAGGCGTCCGGTTTGAGTTGGTTGGCAAGGAAATCGTCGCGATCACCCTGGTCGACCAACAACGGCAGCTTTTCTTCGGCCTCGGCAATCAATACACAGGCATCCCATTCGCGCCACTTCGAACGGTCCTCGCCCAGATAGCGGGAGAAGGCTTTGTGTCCCCACGGGCAATCCATCGGATTGTTGATGGGCGAGAACGCCGACACCGACAGATAGCGCCCCGGATTGCGCAAGGCGCAGACCAGCGCACCGTGGCCGCCCATGGAGTGACCGCTGATGCCGCGTTTGTCCGACGCAGGGAAATGGGCTTCGACCAATGTCGGCAATTCCTGCACGACATAGTCGTGCATCCGATAGTGACGCGACCAAGGTTCCTGGGTGGCATTCAGATAAAACCCGGCACCGAGGCCGAAGTCCCAGGCGCCGTCCGGATCGCTCGGCACATCAGGACCGCGAGGGCTGGTGTCCGGTGCGACGATGATCAACCCCAACTCGGCGGCCATGCGCATGGCTCCAGCCTTTTGCATGAAGTTCTCGTCGGTGCAGGTCAGGCCGGACAACCAGTACAACACCGGCAGCTTGCCGCCCTGCTCCGCCTGCGGCGGCAGGTAGACGGCGAACACCATGTCGCAACCAAGCACTTCCGAGCGATGGCGATAGCGCTTGTGCCAGCCGCCAAAACTTTTCTGGCAGGAGATGTTTTCCAAACTCATTGCAAACTCCTCACTGAAAACCAAACCCTCAAGCGCCAGGCCGATACGATCTGCTTGCCGCTTGAAGCTTGTAGCTTGCAGCTGCTTCTCAGAAATGGATGACGGAACGGATGCTTTTTCCTTCATGCATCAGGTCAAACGCCTTGTTGATATCTTCCAGACCCATGGTGTGGGTGATGAAGGTATCCAGCGGAATTTCACCGGTCTCGGCCATTTCCACATAGCTCGGCAACTCGGTACGGCCACGTACGCCACCGAACGCCGAACCGCGCCAGACGCGGCCGGTGACCAGTTGGAACGGACGGGTAGCAATTTCCTGGCCGGCACCGGCAACACCGATGATGACCGACTCGCCCCAGCCCTTGTGGCAGCATTCCAGCGCCGCGCGCATCAGTTGCACGTTGCCGATGCACTCAAAGGAAAAATCGACGCCACCATCCGTCATGTCGACGATGACTTCCTGGATCGGACGATCGAAGTCTTTCGGGTTCACGCAATCGGTTGCACCCAACTGTTTGGCGATTTCGAATTTCGCCGGGTTGATGTCGATGGCAATGATGCGCGCAGCCTTGGCTTTCACCGCGCCAATCACCGCCGACAGACCGATGCCGCCGAGGCCGAAAATGGCCACGGTATCACCCGGTTTCACCTTGGCGGTGTTGAGCACCGCACCAATGCCGGTGGTGACGCCACAGCCCAGCAGGCAGACTTTTTCCAGTGGCGCTTCTTTAGCGATCTTCGCTACGGAGATTTCCGGCAGGACCGTGTACTCGGAAAACGTGGACGTCCCCATGTAGTGGAAAATCGTTTCGCCCTTGTAGGAAAAACGCGATGTGCCGTCCGGCATCAAGCCCTTGCCCTGGGTCGCGCGAATCGCCTGGCAGAGGTTGGTTTTGCCCGACAGACAGAATTTGCACTGGCGGCATTCCGGGGTGTACAGCGGGATCACATGGTCGCCGACCGCGACGGACGTTACGCCCTCGCCAATCGCTTCCACGATCGCGCCACCTTCATGGCCGAGGATCGACGGGAAGATGCCCTCCGGATCAGCGCCGGACAGTGTATAGGCATCGGTATGGCAAACACCGGAGGCCACCACGCGCAGCAACACTTCACCCGCCTTGGGCATGGCAACATCGACTTCAACGATCTCCAGAGGTTTCTTGGCCTCGAAGGCAACGGCGGCGCGCGACTTGATCATGGTGGTTCTCCAGTGAATAAAAACGAGACTGGGAGTGTAATACACGGCCCAACGATGAATAATCGAGTCAAATGCAAAATATTATTGCCGTACAGGGATAATCATTCATGTCCGAATATCGCTGGGAAGGGATCGACGAGTTTGTCGCCGTTGCCGAGTGCAGCCAGTTCACCGCGGCTGCGGAACGCCTGGGGGTTTCTTCCTCCCATATCAGTCGACAAATCGTACGCCTCGAAGAGCGCCTGCAAACCCGCTTGCTCTACCGCAGTACCCGCCGTGTCACGCTGACCGAGGCTGGGCAAACCTTCCTGCAACATTGCCAACGCTTGCAGGACGGTCGCGAAGAAGCGCTGCGAGCAGTGGGTGACTTGACCAGCGAACCCAAAGGCATGCTGCGCATGACGTGTGCCGTGGCTTACGGTGAACGCTTCATCGTGCCGCTGGTGACGCGTTTCATGGGGCTGTATCCGCAACTGCGAGTCGACATTGAATTGACCAACCGCCAACTCGACCTGGTCCATGACGGCCTTGATCTGGCGATCCGCCTCGGACGCCTGCAGGATTCACGGCTGGTCGCCGCCCGCCTCGCGCCACGGCGCATGTTTCTCTGCGCATCCCCTTCTTACCTTGAACACTATGGCCGGCCGCACAGCCTGTCGGAGCTCAGCCGCCACAACTGCCTCATTGGCAGCTCGGACTTATGGCAACTGGAGCAGAACGGGCGGGAATTTTCGCAACGGGTGCAGGGAAACTGGCGTTGCAACAGTGGGCAAGCGGTACTGGATGCCGCGCTACAGGGCGTGGGGTTGTGTCAGTTGCCGGATTATTACGTGCTGGAGCACTTGAAAAGCGGTGCGTTGATTTCGTTGCTGGAGGCGCATCAGCCGCCGAACACCGCGGTTTGGGCGTTGTATCCACAGCAACGGCATTTGTCGCCGAAGGTGAGAAAGCTGGTGGATTATTTGAAGGAGGGGTTGGCGGAAAGGCCAGAGTATCGGGGTTAGAACCCGAGTGTGATTCAGTGCAGGATTGGTTGAATTAGACACCGCTTTCGCGAGCAAGCCCGCTCCCACAGGGGGTACAGTGTTGCCCACAAACATTGCGCCAACACCGATCAAATGTGGGAGCGGGCTTGCTCGCGAAAGCTATACGACAGACGCCACAGCAATCAGCGACGATTGGCCCAACGCTGACGCAACCACTCCAAATCCTCAGGACGCGTCACCTTGAGGTTGTCGGATCGCCCTTCGATCAGCCGCGGTGCGGAACCGGCCCACTCCATGGCCGAGGCTTCATCGGTGACCACCGCATCCGCCACCAGACTGTCCGCCAAAGCCCGATGCAACGCCCCGAGGCGAAACATCTGCGGCGTATAAGCCTGCCAGATCACGCTGCGATCCACGGTTTCGACCACACGACCGTGCTTGTCGACCCGCTTGAGCGTATCCCGCGCCGGAACCGCCAACAAACCACCGACCGGATCATCCGCCAGTTCGCCCAACAATTTATCGAGATCATCACGGGCCAGATTCGGCCGTGCGGCATCGTGAACCAGTACCCAATCCTCATCATCGGCGCCCTGCGCATGCAAATGCAGCAAGGCGTTGAGCACCGACCCGGAACGCTCGGAACCGCCCTCGACCCGGGCAATACGCGGGTCACTGGCACACGCCAGGTTCGGCCAATAAGGATCGTCAACAGCAACACTGACTACCAAACCTTTCAGGCCTGGATGATCGAGGAAACAGCCGAGGCTGTGTTCGAGAATAGTGCGCCCGCCCAGTTGCAAGTATTGCTTGGGACGGTCCGCAGCCATACGGGCACCGACGCCCGCGGCAGGAATCACGGCCCAGAAGGCCGGTAACGAATTAATCATTGGGCCAACTGGTAAAGGGTTTCACCGTCCTTGACCATGCCCAACTCATGGCGAGCCCGCTCTTCAACGGTCTCCATGCCTTTTTTCAACTCACTGACTTCGGCGTCCATCACCCGATTGCGCTCAAGCAACACCTGGTTCTCAGCTTGCTGGTCCGCAATCTGCTGATTCAACTCGGCCACTTGCGCCAGGCTGCCATTTCCCACCCACAGGCGGTACTGCAGGCCAGCCAGCAACAAAAGCAGGATGAGGAACAACCAATTGGGACTGCGCATCGAATATCAGGTATCCAGTGAAAAAAGACAGCCATGCCAAACGTGAAGCTTCTGATAGCACGAAGCCTGGAAGAACCAGGCTTGTGCTTATAAGGCATCAGATTAGTGGCAAAAACGTCGCTGTAGCGATTTTTCCGACACAATCCGCTGACTTTTTACCAGCAATCGCTCAACCGCGGAACTCGCCGCGACCGTTGTACTTGGCTTTGCCGTTCAACTGCTCTTCGATACGCAGCAGTTGGTTGTACTTGGAAACGCGGTCGGAACGGCACAGGGAGCCGGTCTTGATCTGGCCAGCCGAAGTGCCCACGGCCAGGTCGGCAATGGTCGAATCTTCGGTTTCGCCGGAGCGGTGCGAGATCACGGCGGTGTAACCGGCAGCCTTGGCCATCTGGATGGCTTCCAGGGTTTCGGTCAGGGTGCCGATCTGGTTGAACTTGATCAGGATCGAGTTGGCGATCTTTTTGTCGATGCCTTCTTTCAGGATCTTGGTGTTGGTCACGAACAGGTCGTCGCCTACCAGTTGGACTTTCTCGCCGATCTTGTCGGTGAGGATTTTCCAGCCAGCCCAGTCGGACTCGTCCAGGCCATCTTCGATGGAGATGATCGGGTAACGCTCGGTCAGGCCTTTGAGGTAGTCAGCAAAACCTTCGGCGGTGAACACCTGGCCTTCGCCGGACAGGTTGTACTTGCCGTCTTCGTAGAATTCGCTGGCCGCGCAGTCCAGGGCCAGGGTCACGTCGGTGCCCAGCTTGTAACCGGCGTTGGCCACGGCTTCGGAGATCACTTTCAAAGCGTCTTCGTTGGAAGCCAGGTTCGGCGCGAAACCACCTTCGTCACCGACGGCAGTGCTCAGGCCACGGGCCTTCAGCACGGCTTTGAGGTGGTGGAAAATCTCGGTGCCCATGCGCAGACCTTCCGAGAAAGACTTGGCGCCAACCGGCTGAACCATGAATTCCTGGATGTCGACGTTGTTATCGGCGTGCTCGCCGCCGTTGATGATGTTCATCATCGGAACCGGCATCGAGTAGACACCCGGGGTGCCGTTCAGGTTGGCGATGTGAGCGTACAGCGGCAGGTCCTGGTCCTGTGCTGCTGCCTTGGCCGCGGCCAGGGAAACGGCGAGGATCGCGTTGGCGCCCAGGGAGCCTTTGTTTTCAGTACCGTCGAGCTTGATCATTGCCAGATCGAGTGCTTTCTGGTCGCTTGGGTCCATGCCTTTCAACAGGTCGCGGATCGGACCGTTGATGTTGGCTACGGCCTTCAGAACACCCTTGCCCAAGTAACGGCTCTTGTCGCCATCACGCAGCTCGAGCGCTTCACGCGAGCCAGTGGAAGCACCGGACGGCGCGCAGGCACTGCCGATGATGCCGTTGTCGAGAAGCACGTCCGCTTCCACGGTGGGATTGCCACGGGAGTCGAGAACTTCACGACCTTTGATGTCGACGATTTTAGCCATTGTTGTAAACACTCCAAAGTTGACGAAAACGCTACTGCTCGATTTATAACTCGTAGGTCACATCTGTACGAGCCGGCTTGCTGGCGATGGCGCCCGTGAGGACGCTATCGCCAGCAAGCCGGCTCCTACAACCGGATTCTGATGTTACGCGGTTTCTACCGTCGGAAAACTCTTCACCAGTTCGTCCAAAGCCTTGAGCTGGGCCAGGAATGGCTCCAGTTTGTCCAGGCGCAAGGCGCAAGGACCGTCGCATTTGGCGTTGTCCGGATCCGGGTGGGCTTCCAGGAACAGGCCTGCCAGCGACTGGCTCATGCCGGCCTTCGCCAGGTCGAGGACCTGGGCACGACGACCGCCAGCGGAATCGGCGCGACCACCCGGCATTTGCAGGGCGTGGGTCACGTCGAAGAACACCGGGTATTCGAACTGCTTCATGATGCCGAAGCCGAGCATGTCGACGACCAGGTTGTTGTAGCCAAAGCTTGAACCGCGCTCGCAGAGGATCAACTGATCGTTACCCGCTTCCACGCACTTGTTCAGGATGTGCTTCATTTCCTGTGGCGCGAGGAACTGGGCTTTCTTGATGTTGATCACTGCGCCCGTCTTGGCCATCGCGACCACGAGGTCGGTCTGGCGCGACAGGAAGGCCGGCAACTGGATGATGTCGCAGATTTCAGCGACGACCGCGGCCTGCTCAGGCTCGTGGACGTCGGTGATGACCGGCACGCCGAAGGCTTGCTTGATGTCCTGGAAGATGCGCATGCCTTCTTCCAGGCCAGGACCACGATAGGAGGTCACAGAAGACCGGTTGGCCTTGTCGAAACTGGCCTTGAACACGTAAGGGATACCGAGCTTTTCGGTGACCTTCACATACTCTTCGCAAACCTGCATGGCCATGTCACGGCTTTCCAGCACGTTCATGCCGCCGAACAGCACCATGGGTTTGTCGTTGGCAATCTCGATGTCGCCGACGCGGATGATCTTCTGTGCCATCGGGGGTTACGCCTTCTTCTGGTGTTGAGTCAACGCTGCCTTGACGAAACCGCTGAACAGCGGGTGACCGTCACGCGGTGTCGAGGTGAACTCAGGGTGGAACTGGCAAGCGACGAACCATGGATGATCCGGTGCTTCAACCACTTCAACCAGCGCGCCGTCACCGGAACGACCGGAGATTTTCAAACCGGCTTCCATGATTTGCGGCAGCAGGTTGTTGTTCACTTCGTAGCGGTGACGGTGACGCTCGACGATCACGTCCTTGCCGTAGCAACCGTGGACCAGGGAACCCGGCTCCAGCAGGCAATCCTGTGCGCCGAGGCGCATGGTGCCGCCCAGGTCGGAGGTTTCGGTACGGGTTTCGACAGCACCGGTGGCATCTTCCCACTCGGTGATCAGGCCCACGACCGGGTGGCCACTGGCACGATCGAACTCGGTGGAGTTGGCGTCTTTCCAGCCCATCACGTTACGTGCGAACTCGATAACGGCCACTTGCATGCCCAGGCAGATGCCCAGGTACGGAACCTTGTTTTCGCGAGCGTATTGAACGGCAGTGATCTTGCCTTCAACGCCACGCAGACCGAAGCCGCCAGGCACCAGGATGGCGTCGACGCCTTCGAGCAGCGCGGTGCCCTGGTTCTCGATGTCTTCGGAATCGATGTAGCGCAGGTTGACCTTTGTACGGTTGCTGATGCCGGCATGGCTCATCGCTTCGATCAGCGACTTGTACGCGTCCAGCAGCTCCATGTATTTGCCGACCATGGCGATGGTGACTTCGTGCTCAGGGTTGAGCTTGGCGTCGACCACGGCTTCCCACTCGGACAGGTCGGCACCGCCGCATTGCAGGCCGAAGCGCTCGACGACGAAATCGTCCAGGCCCTGGGAGTGCAGGATGCCCGGGATCTTGTAGATGGTGTCGGCGTCTTCCAGCGCGATCACCGCACGTTCTTCAACGTTGGTGAATTGCGCGATCTTGCGACGCGACGAGACATCGATCGGGTGATCGGAGCGGCACACCAGCACGTCTGGTTGCAGGCCGATGGAACGCAGTTCCTTGACCGAGTGCTGGGTTGGCTTGGTCTTGGTTTCGCCGGCAGTGGCGATGTACGGAACCAGGGTCAGGTGCATCAGCATCGCGCGCTTGGCGCCGACTTCGAAACGCAACTGGCGGATGGCTTCGAGGAACGGTTGCGACTCGATGTCACCCACGGTGCCACCGATCTCGACCATTGCCACGTCAGCGTCGCCGGCACCCTTGATGATGCGGCGCTTGATTTCGTCGGTGATGTGCGGGATCACCTGGATGGTTGCACCCAGGTAGTCACCACGGCGCTCCTTGCGCAGGACGTGTTCGTAGACACGGCCGGTGGTGAAGTTGTTGTTCTGGGTCATGGTCGTGCGGATGAACCGCTCGTAGTGGCCCAGGTCCAGGTCGGTCTCGGCGCCGTCGTGGGTGACGAACACTTCACCGTGCTGGAACGGGCTCATGGTGCCCGGGTCGACGTTGATGTACGGGTCCAGCTTCAGCATGGTGACCTTAAGTCCCCGCGCCTCCAGGATGGCCGCCAATGATGCCGATGCAATGCCTTTCCCCAATGAAGAAACAACACCGCCCGTGACGAATATGTAGCGCGTCATGAAAAACCCTAGAAGTCTGCGTTAAAGCGGTCCGAGCCGCCGGGGAAAGCGAAGGAAGGCCGAAGCCCCCGATCACCTGCATTAATCACAGTGCACCTTTCAAAAAAACCGCCGCGTTGGGACAGACCGGGAAATGAATCACCGGTTCGTTGCTCGCTACACATTTTTTGGAATCGCCCAGCAAAGACTGCTTGGTAATCGGCAACTCCTGCAATTCAGGCGAATCCACAGAAGTTGTATCAAGAAGGGAGCGTAGTCTACCGGAAAGCCCCTTTCAGCTCAAACCTTGATCTTCGTTCAGTGGCTGCCAATGCAAATGCCAGTCGCCGAGCGCACCACCATCGAGCCCCTTGAGGTTCGCTACCGCCAGCAATTGGCCGTCTTTGTAGAGCAGCGGCAATCTGCCGCGCACGAAGGACGGCACACCGCTTTCATTGAGCAAACGTTTCAGGTCCCGATGCCCGCGGTTCGGCAAATCCATTACCTCACCGCCTTCACGATAGCGGATCTGCACAGGGCCATCGGGGATTTTGCCTCTGAGCGTGAGAGCGCCGTTGCCTGGCAACACCAGCGGCAGAGCGGGGTCCAGCCATGTTCCTGCAACGGGCAACGAATTCAGCCAGGCACCGGACAACCACCAGACACGCCCGCCGGCCCGATGCAACTCGCCCTGCGCCAAGCGCCAGATCGGTCGGGCATCACCGGTGGCATCACGCAAATCCTCCCAACCCGACCAGTGGTCACTGTCCGGCAGTCGCGTGCGTGGTTCCAACCAGCGACTGAGTGCATTTCGCTGGCGTGCGACCGAGAGTTTTTCCAGTGCTGCCAGCTCCAGAGACGGCAAGCCCAGCCACTCGAAATCACTGACCGTACTCGCCAGGCTCAAATCGATGTCCGCCAGATCATCGAGCAATGCCTGCGCCTCACTCAAGTGCGCAGCGCTGCGAGCCATGGTCGCCACCGCTTGCGGCCAGCGCGAGGTCAACCCAGGAAACACCTGATGCCGCAGGTAGTTGCGCGAGTACTGCCGATCCTCGTTCGAAGGATCTTCGATCCAGCTCAAGCCTTGCTCAATGGCATAGGCCTCCAGCTCAGCCCGCGTGACGTCGAGCAATGGCCGCAGCAAATGCCCCACACCCAATGGGCGTTGACGCGGCATACCCGATAGTCCGCGCACACCGGCCCCACGCAGCAATCGGAACAGCAGGGTTTCCGCCTGATCGTCGCGGTGCTGGGCCGTCAGCAGCACTTCACCGGGCTGAACGGTTTCAGTGAAGGCGTGATATCGCGCATCCCGAGCTGCACGTTCAAGGCTCGCACCCGGTTGCACCTGCACGTGAACCACTTGCAGCGGCACGCCCAGCGCAGCGCATACAGAACGACAATGTTCCGGCCACGCATCAGCCACGGCTTGCAGGCCGTGATGCACGTGGATGGCGCTCAGCGCCGGCAGGGATTGGGTTTTTGCGAGGTGTGCAAGCAGGTGCAGCAGGACAGTGGAGTCGAGGCCGCCGGAGAAGGCAATGCGCCAGGCCGGAGCGTTGCGCCACGGTTTCAGATTCAGCAAAAGCCTGGAAGGCAGATCAATCGCGGGCCGATCCATATCTTTCCCTTTGCACAAATCAAATGTGGGAGCGGGCTTGCTCACGAAGGCGGCCGAACATTCAACACATCAGTTGACTGTCATACCGCTTTCGCGAGCAAGCCCGCTCCCACATGGGCACTGCGTGTTCGACTTAGAGACCGTAGCTCATCAGTCGATCATAACGGCGCTTCAACAACGCATCGTTATCGAACTTCTTCAGCATCGCCAGTTGCGAGCTCAGCTCGGCGCGGATCGATGCAGCGGCGGCGGCCGGGTCACGGTGCGCGCCACCCAATGGCTCGCCAATCACCTTGTCGACGATGCCCAAGCCTTTGAGGCGCTCGGCGGTGATGCCCATCGCTTCAGCGGCATCCGGCGCTTTTTCGGCGGTTTTCCACAGAATCGACGCGCAACCTTCCGGCGAAATCACCGCGTAGGTCGAGTATTGCAGCATGTTCAACTGGTCGCAGACACCAATCGCCAGTGCACCACCGGAACCACCCTCACCGATCACGGTGGCGATGATTGGGGTTTTCAGGCGGGCCATGACACGCAGGTTCCAGGCAATCGCCTCGCTCTGGTTACGCTCTTCAGCGTCGATGCCAGGATAAGCGCCCGGGGTGTCGATGAAGGTCAGGATCGGCATCTTGAAACGCTCGGCCATTTCCATCAGGCGGCAAGCCTTGCGGTAGCCTTCCGGACGCGGCATGCCGAAGTTGCGGCGAACCTTCTCGCGCACTTCACGGCCTTTCTGGTGACCGATGATCATCACCGGCTGGTCGTCCAGGCGGGCAATACCGCCCACGATAGCCGCGTCGTCGGAGAAGTGACGATCACCGTGCAATTCGTCGAACTCGGTGAAGATGTGTTCGATGTAGTCCAGGGTATAAGGACGTTTCGGGTGACGCGCCAGACGTGCGATCTGCCAGCTGGTCAGCTTGCCGAAGATGTCTTCGGTCAGCGTTTTGCTCTTGTCCTGCAGGCGGGAGATCTCATCGCCGATATTCAGCGAATTGTCATTACCGACCAAGCGCAACTCTTCGATCTTGGCTTGCAGGTCGGCGATCGGCTGTTCGAAATCTAGAAAATTCGGGTTCATAGGCGTCCGTCTTGGGTCGAGTCCCAAGGGTTCTTGGGCCGGCCGGTTGTCTATTCGCGCCCTACCTTAAGGGACAGGCGCGTTGAGGTCGAGATTAAAAATTCAGGTTGCGGGCAGGCGTTCTGATATCACCTGCCGCTCAACGGTATTGGAGGAAGACGTTGTCTCGCCCGAACTGGTCACGCAGGGCTTGAATCAACGCATCCGCCGGATCGATTCGCCAGCCTTCGCCGAACTGCAACATGGCCTTCGCATCGGGGCTGGTGTAGTCCATGGTGACCGGGCACGCACCGCGGTGACGCTTCAACAGCTCACCCAGCCAGCGTAGCTGATCGCCCTTGAGGTCCTTGGCATGCAACTTCAGGCGCAGGCTTTCGGCCAGGTTGGTGCGCGCATCCTCCATGCTCATCACCCGCTTGACCCGCAACTTCAGGCCACCGGAGAAGTCGTCATTGCTGACCTCGCCTTCGACCACCACCATGGCGTCGGTCTGCAACAGCGACTGCGCAGCATGGAACGACTCGGAAAACAGCGAGGCCTCGATCCGTCCAGAGCGGTCGTCAAGGGTGATGAACCCCATCTTGTCGCCCTTTTTGTTCTTCATCACCCGCAAGGCGATGATCATCCCGGCGACAGTCTGGGTATCGCGCGCCGGTTTCAGATCGATGATGCGCTGACGGGCAAAACGACGGATTTCACCTTCGTATTCGTCGATCGGGTGACCGGTCAGGTACAGGCCGAGGGTATCTTTCTCCCCTTTCAGGCGTTCCTTGAGGGTCAGTTCCTTGGCCTTGCGGTGGTTGGCGTAGACGTCGGCGTCTGCTTCGACGAACAGACCGCCAAACAGGTCGGAGTGACCGCTGTCCTGGGTGCGCGCAGTCTGTTCGGCCGCCTTGATCGCTTCTTCCATGGCCGTCAGCAGCACCGCGCGATTGCGGTCGATGTTGGCCTGGTAGGCCTTCTGCTCATCGTGGAAATACGGCCCGAGGCGATCCAGCGCACCGCTGCGGATCAAACCGTCGAGGGTGCGCTTGTTGATGCGCTTGAGATCGACTCGTGCGCAGAAATCGAACAGATCCTTGAACGGACCGGCCAGACGCGCCTCGGTGATGGCCTCGACCGGCCCCTCGCCCACGCCCTTGATCGCGCCCAGGCCGTAGATGATCCGGCCTTCGTCGTTCACCGTGAACTTGAATTCGGACGTGTTCACGTCGGGCGCGTCGAGACGCAGCTTCATGGTCCGCACTTCTTCGATCAAGGTCACGACCTTGTCGGTGTTGTGCATATCCGCCGAAAGTACCGCGGCCATGAACGGCGCCGGGTAGTGCGTCTTCAGCCACGCGGTCTGGTACGACACCAGGCCATAGGCGGCAGAGTGGGATTTGTTGAAGCCGTAACCGGCGAATTTTTCCACCAGGTCGAAAATGTTACCGGCGAGGTCGGCGTCGATATTGTTGGTCGCGCAACCTTCAATGAAGCCACCGCGCTGCTTGGCCATTTCCTCGGGTTTTTTCTTACCCATGGCTCGACGCAGCATGTCCGCACCACCGAGGGTGTAACCGGCCATGACCTGGGCAATCTGCATCACCTGTTCCTGATACAGGATGATGCCGTAAGTCGGTGCCAGTACTGGCTTGAGGCCTTCGTACTGGTAGTCCGAGTGCGGGTACGCGAGCTCGGCGCGACCGTGCTTACGGTTGATGAAGTCGTCCACCATGCCCGATTGCAGCGGGCCCGGACGGAACAGTGCTACCAGTGCGATCAAGTCTTCCAGGCAGTCGGGCTTGAGCTTTTTGATCAGCTCCTTCATGCCCCGGGATTCAAGCTGGAACACCGCCGTGGTTTCGGCTTTCTGCAACAGTGTATAGGTCGGCTTGTCGTCCAGCGGGATGAACGCGATATCCAGCGGCGGTTCGTTGACCTTGGCGCGGTCGCGGTTGATGGTTTTCAGCGCCCAGTCGATGATCGTCAGGGTTCGCAGGCCGAGGAAGTCGAACTTCACCAGGCCGGCAGCCTCAACGTCATCCTTGTCGAACTGGGTTACCAGGCCGTCGCCGGCCTCGTCGCAATAGATCGGCGAGAAGTCGGTCAGCTTGGTCGGCGCGATCACCACACCACCGGCGTGCTTGCCGACGTTACGCACAACGCCTTCGAGCTTGCGCGCCATTTCCCAGATTTCCGCGGCTTCTTCATCGACCTTGATGAAGTCGCGCAGGATCTCTTCCTGTTCGTAGGCCTTTTCCAGGGTCATGCCGACTTCGAACGGAATCATCTTCGACAGACGGTCCGCCAGGCCATAGGACTTGCCCTGCACCCGCGCCACGTCGCGGACCACAGCCTTCGCCGCCATGGAACCGAAGGTGATGATCTGGCTTACCGCGTTACGGCCATACTTCTCGGCCACGTAGTCGATCACCCGGTCACGACCGTCCATGCAGAAGTCGACGTCGAAGTCGGGCATCGATACCCGTTCCGGGTTGAGGAAACGTTCGAACAGCAGGTCATATTCCAGCGGGTCGAGGTCGGTGATCTTCTGCACATAGGCCACCAGCGACCCGGCACCCGATCCACGGCCAGGACCTACCGGCACGCCGTTGTTCTTGGCCCACTGGATAAAGTCCATCACGATCAGGAAGTAACCGGGGAAGCCCATCTGGATGATGATATCCAGCTCGAAATTCAGCCGGTCGACATAGACCTGACGCTTGGCCTCGTAGTCTTCGGTGGTGTCTTTGGGCCACAGTACTGCCAGCCGTTCCTCCAGACCGTCGAACGAGACCTTGCGGAAGTACTCGTCGATGGTCATGCCATCGGGGATCGGGAAGTTGGGCAGGAAGTGCGTGCCCAGCTTCACTTCGATGTTGCAGCGCTTGGCGATCTCGACGGTGTTTTCCAGCGCTTCGGGAATGTCGCTGAACAGCTCGGCCATTTCATCGGCGCTTTTGAGGTACTGCTGGTCGCTGTAGTTCTTCGAACGCCGCGGATCGTCGAGGGCACGGCCTTCGCCGATGCAGACGCGGGTTTCGTGGGCGGCGAAGTCTTCCTGCTTGATGAAGCGCACGTCGTTGGTCGCCACCAGCGGTGCACCGAGCTTCTCGGCCAGCGCCACGGCGCCGTGCAGTTGTTCTTCATCGTTGGGGCGGCTGGTGCGCTGGATTTCCAGGTAGAAACGATCCGGAAACACGTCCATCCATTCGCGGGCCAGGGTTTCGGCCTCGGCGGGGTTGCCGCTGAGCATGGCCTGGCCGATCTCGCCCTCTTTTGCCGCCGACAGCATGATCAAGCCAGCATTGGCTTCAGCCACCCATTCGCGCTCGATGATGACCGCGCCATTGCGCTGACCATCGATAAAGCCGCGGGAAATCAGCTCGGTAAGGTTGCGATAGCCTTCAGCATTCATCACCAGCAGGCTGATCCGGCTCAGCGGGTTGTCCGGATCCTTGTTCGACAGCCACAGGTCGGCGCCGCAGATCGGCTTGATTCCGGCACCCATGGCGTTTTTATAGAATTTGACCAGAGAACACATGTTGTTCTGGTCGGTGACCGCTACGGCAGGCATGTTCATGCCGACCAGGGTCTTGACCAGCGGCTTGATCCGCACCAGACCGTCGACCAGGGAGTATTCAGTGTGCAGGCGTAGGTGAACGAATGAAGCCGGCATAGTGATCCTGTCTGTGAACGTGAAAACAACAAGGCCCGGATTGTACCGGGCCTTGAGTAAAACATCAGCCTTGCGACTAACTCTCGATCAATCCTTCGCGAGCCTCATATGCCAGCCGCACAGGGGCAAACGAACGCCGATGAATCGGGGTCGGCCCAAGCCGTGCCAGTGCTTCCAGATGAACGGGCGTCGGGTAACCTTTATGGCCGCCGATGCCGTAACCCGGGTAGATCAATTCGAACGCGGCCATTTCACGATCACGGCTGACCTTGGCCAGAATCGATGCGGCGGCGATGGCGGGGACCTTGCTATCGCCCTTGACCACGGCCTCGGAGCGCATCGGCAGCTTCGGGCAGCGGTTGCCGTCGATCATCGCCAGCTTCGGCTGGACATGCAGCCCCGCGACCGCACGCTGCATGGCCAACATGGTGGCGTGGAGGATATTCAGTTCATCGATTTCTTCGACTTCGGCGCGAGCGATGCACCAGCTCAGGGCTTTTTCGCAGATTTCGTCGTAGAGCTTCTCGCGACGGGCCTCGGTGAGTTTCTTCGAGTCGTTCAGCCCGAGGATCGGGCGGTTCGGGTCAAGAATCACCGCCGCCGTCACCACCGCGCCACAGAGCGGGCCGCGACCGACTTCATCGACGCCGGCAACCAACTCCTCGACTTCAGCCACCAAAGTGAAATCCAGCCCCATCTGCATGCTTGTTTTACTCATTTAACTTGGCCGATCAGGTTCAGCACTGCGTCCGCAGCCTGGTTGGAGGCATCCAGACGCAGGGTTCGGTGAATTTCGTCAAAACCACGAGTCTGCTCTTCCCCACCCTCGATCAGCGGCGACAAAGTCTGGGCCAGCGCTTCGACCGTGGCATCGTCCTGCAACAACTCGGGCACCAACAGACGCTGGGCCAACAAGTTCGGCAGCGAAACGTACGGACTCTTGACCATGCGCTTGAGTATCCAGAACGTCAGTGGCGCCAGGCGGTAGGCGACCACCATCGGCCGCTTGTACAGCAACGCTTCAAGCGTCGCGGTGCCGGAGGCGATCAGCACAGCATCGCAAGCCGCCAAGGCCAGATGGGACTGGCCGTCGAGCAGGGTCAGCGGCAGATCGCGACCGGCCAACAGCTCTTCAAGCTGCGCGCGACGTTGCGGGTTGGCACACGGAACAACAAACCGCACACCCGGGCGCAACGCCCGCAAGCGTTGCGCGGTATCGAGAAACAACGCACCGAGCCGGCCAACTTCACCGCCACGGCTGCCAGGCATCAACGCCACCAGCGGCCCGTCGGGTAAACCGAGTTCGGCTCGTGCAGCAGCGCGATCGGCTTGCAGTGGAATGGCATCGGCCAGCGTATGGCCGACGAACCGCACCGGCACGCCTTTCTCTTCATAGAACTTGGCTTCGAACGGGAACAGCGTGAGCATCAGGTCGCAGCCTTCGCGAATCTTCAGCACGCGTTTCTGCCGCCAGGCCCAGACCGACGGGCTGACGTAATGCACGGTCTTGATCCCGGCCTGGCGCAGTTTGAGTTCGATATTGAGGTTGAAGTCCGGCGCATCGATACCGATGAACACATCGGGCTTCGCGGCGATCAGGTCGGCGACCAGTTTCTTGCGCCGTGCCAGCAACTCACGCAGGCGGCCCAGGACTTCCACCAGCCCCATCACCGACAGACGCTCCATCGGGAAGTACGGGATCATGCCCTCGGCCTGCATCAGCGGACCGCCAACACCAATGAACTCGACGGCCGGATGACGTGCCTTGAGCGCGCGCATGAGACCCGCACCCAGAATGTCACCGGAAGCCTCACCCGCTACCAGCGCAATACGCAGATTGGCCATGGTTAGCGAGTGATGCCGCGAGTCGAAGACTGGATGGAGTCACGGAACACCGCCACTTCCGGATACTGGGCCGACGACTCGGCCAGCTCGGCGAGTGCCTGCTCCACGGTCAGGCCCTGGCGGTAAACCACCTTGTAGGCACGACGCAGCGCGTGGATCGCCTCTTCGCTGAAACCGCGACGGCGCATGCCCTCGAAGTTCATGCTCCGGGCTTCAGCCGGGTTGCCGAACACCGTGACATACGCAGGAACATCCTTGCCGATTGCCGTACCCATGCCTGAAAAGCTGTGGGCACCGATGTGGCAATACTGGTGAACCAGGGTAAAGCCGGAGAGGATTGCCCAGTCTTCCACGTGCACATGGCCCGCCAAGGCGGTGTTGTTCACCAGGATGCAGTGGTTGCCGATAACGCTGTCATGGCCAATATGGGCATACGCCATGATCAGGTTGTGATCGCCCAGGGTCGTTTCCGAACGGTCCTGGATGGTGCCACGGTGAATCGTCACGCCTTCACGGATGACGTTGTGATCACCGATCACAAGGCGGGTTTCCTCGCCCTTGTACTTCAGGTCAGGCGTGTCTTCACCCACCGAGGAAAACTGGTAGATGCGATTGTGCTTACCAATTCGGGTCGGGCCCTTGAGGATCACGTGCGGCCCGATGACTGTCCCCTCGCCGATTTCCACACCTGCGCCGACGATCGACCACGGGCCGACCTCGACGCCGTCAGCCAGAACGGCTGTCGGATCGATGATTGCACGAGGGTCAATCAAACTCATAGCTTGCGTTCCGCACAGATGATTTCAGCGGAGCAGACCGGTTTGCCATCGACCGAAGCCTGGCATTCGAATTTCCAGATCTGACGCTTGCAGCTGATGAACTTGGCTTCAAGGATCAACTGATCGCCTGGCAGAACGGGCTGGCGGAAGCGCAGCTTGTCGGAACCGACGAAGTAATAAAGCGTGCCGTCGGCCGGTTTCACGTCGAGCATTTTGAAACCAAGGATCCCGGCAGCCTGAGCCATTGCTTCGATGATCAATACGCCCGGCATGATTGGATGCGCAGGGAAGTGACCATTGAAGAACGGCTCGTTGATGCTGACATTCTTGTAGGCGCGAATGCGCTTGCCTTCAACATCCAGCTCCACTACCCGGTCCACCAGCAGGAACGGGTAACGGTGAGGCAGGTATTCGCGAATCTCGTTGATGTCCATCATTTCGGGGGGAAGCCTATGTAAAGATTGGGAGCGCGCGACTGACGCACGTTCCGCTAGCAAATCAAGGAGGCAGTCTAGCGGCTGTGCACACTTGATATGGAAATGGTATCAGCCATCTGATGAAGCATTACCGTCAGGGGTCACTTCCCCTACTTGCTTTTCCAGCTGGCGCAGACGCCGCGCGATGTCATCGAGCTGACGAATGCGTGCCGCGCTTTTGCGCCACTCGGCTGCCGGCTGCATAGCCGTACCGGAAGAATAGGCACCTGGCTCGGTAATCGAGTGGGTCACCATGGTCATCCCGGTGAGGAAAACGTTGTCGCAAATTTCGATATGCCCCACCAGGCCTACGCCACCGGCGAGCATGCAATGCTTGCCGATCTTGGTGCTGCCGGAGATCCCGACACAGGCCGCCATGGCGGTGTGATCACCCACCTGAACGTTATGGGCAATCTGGATCTGGTTATCGAGCTTCACACCGTTGCCGATGATGGTATCGGCCAAAGCACCGCGGTCAATAGCGGTATTCACGCCAATTTCCACATCATCGCCGATCAGCACACCACCGACCTGGGCGATTTTCTGCCAGATACCCTTTTCATTGGCAAAGCCAAAACCTTCGCCGCCGAGCACCGCGCCGGACTGAATGACAACCCGTTTGCCGACGCGGACATCGTGATACAAGGTCACGCGCGGCGCGAGCCAGCCACCCTCACCCACCACGCTGCGAGCGCCGATGAAGCAATGCGCGCCGACAGTCGTACCGGCGCCAACCTGCGCTGCGCTTTCGATCACCACAAAAGCACCGATACTTGCCGTTGGATCGACTACCGCATCCGCCGCGATGACCGCCGTCGGATGTATGCCGGCCGCGGCCTTGGGCTTGGGATCGAACAGGTGAGAAACGCGCGCGTAGGCCGCGTACGGATCCGGCACCACCAGCACATCCCCGTTATGACCTTCGGCATCAGCGGCCTTGAGCAACAGGGCTGCAGCCTGACTGCCTGCCAGGTACTTGCGGTATTGGGGATTTGCGAGAAAGCTCAACTGAGCTGGGCCAGCCTCCTGCAAGGTGGCTAGCCCAGTAATTGCTTTCTCGGGGTCGCCACGTAGCGTGGCGCCGAGGAACTCGGCCAGCTGGCCGAGCTTAATGGTCACTGTCATGGATTACTTCAGCTGATTCATGCGCTCGATAACCTGGCGAGTGATGTCGTACTGAGGCTTGACATCAATCACTGCGCCACGCTCGAAGACCAGGTCAAAAGCACCTTTCTTGATGACTTCTTCCACAGCGCTGTCCAGTTTCGGCTTGAGCTGCTTCAGCATTTCACGGTCGGCAACGGCTTTGGCTTCATTCAGCTCCTTGGACTGGAACTGGAAGTCACGGGCCTTTTGCTTGAATTCAAGCTCCAGACGCTCGCGCTCGCCTTGCTGCATTTTGTCGCCACCAGCCATCAGACGGTCCTGAATACCCTTGGCGCTGCTTTCCAGCGTCTTGAGCTTGGTCAGCTGAGGACCGAATTTCTTCTCGGCATCCACGGCGTATTTCTTGGCCGCGTCGGACTCCAGCAAAGCCATCTGATAGTTCAGAACTGCAATTTTCATGTCGGCAAATGCCGGACCAGCGACCAGTACGCTGGCCAGGAGAACCAATTGAGTCAACTTACGCACGATGCACTCCTACAAAATTCATTGTCGTTATCTTGGGTCAGACGCTTAGAACGTCTGGCCGAGGGAAAATTGGAACACTTGAGTCTCGGCGTTATCCGGTTTCTTGACCGGCATGGCCAATGCGAAACTCAAAGGACCCAGTGCGGTGACCCAGGTCACACCCACACCAACAGAACTGGCCATGTTGCTCAGGCTAATGTCGTTGCACTTGGTGTTGGACTTCGTGCCATCAGCGTTTGTGGTATCCGAGCACGAGGAATCGAACACGTTACCCACATCCCAGAATACCGAGGTACGCAGGGAGCGTTGATCCTTGACGAACGGCAGAGGGAAGAGAACCTCCACACCGCCCTGGATCAGGACGTTACCACCGAACGGCAGCGGGTCCTGGTCCGGGTCTGTCGCTGTACCAGGGTTCTTGCCGGTACTTGGCGTACTGCGAGGACCCAGGGTGCTGTCCTTGAAACCACGGACCGAGTTGAAACCACCAGCATAGTAGTTTTCATAGAAAGGCAAACCGTCGGTCGAACCGTAACCATCGCCATAACCCAGCTCGGTGTGCAGGCGCATGGTGTAGTTCTCGGACAACGGCTGGAACAACTGGCCACGGTAATCGAGCTTGAAGAACGACAGGTCGCTGCCTGGAATCGTGGATTCCAGCACCAGGCTCTGGGAATGACCACGGGTGGCGAGCACGCCCTTGTTCAGGGTGGACTCGGACCAGCCGGCCGAAGCCTTGAAGTTCAGGTACTGGTCGCCTTCCTTGTTAACGAAGTCGAAAATCTCGTCAACGGTGTAAACGCCGGTCTTGATCTTGTCCTGCTGTGCAGTCAGGCCGAAGGTCAGTCGCGAAGTCTCGCTGATCGGGTAGCCGACGCTCACGCCTGCACCCAGGCTGTCCACGGCATAGCTCGCTACATCGACGTCGAGGTCTTTGTAGTCGGTAGTGCGATAGAAGGCGTTATAACCCAGGCTCACGCCATCAGCAGTCCAGTAGGGGTCGACATAACCGAAGTTGTAACGACTCTGGTATTCACTTTTGGTCAAACCGACGCTGACCTTGTTACCGGTACCCAGGAAGTTGTTCTGGGTGATCGAACCACCGAGGATCAGACCGGCACTCTGGGCGAAACCGACGCTGGCGGTAATCGAACCGGAGGCTTGCTCTTCAACGCTGTAGTTGACGTCCACCTGGTCATCGACACCCGGCACGGCCGGAGTCTCGACGTTGACTTCCTTGAAGAAGCCCAGGCGTTCCAGACGGGTCTTGGATTGGTCGATCAGGTAGGTCGAAGCCCAGCCGCCTTCCATCTGACGCATTTCACGACGCAGCACTTCGTCTTCGGACTTGGTGTTGCCACGGAAGTTGATGCGGTTCACGTAGGCACGTTTGCCCGGATCGACCGCAAACAGGATGTCTACGGTGTGATCTTCATCGTGCGGTTGAGGCACGCCGTTGACGTTGGCGAAGGTATAACCTTCGTTACCCAGGCGACGGGTGATCAGTTCGGAGGTGGTGGTCATCAGCTTGCGCGAGAACACCTGGCCTTTTTGCACCAGCAGCAGGGACTTGACCTGGTCTTCAGGGACTTTCAGGTCGCCGCTGAGCTTGACGTCACGAACGGTGTATTTCTCGCCTTCGTTGACGTTGACGGTGATGTAGACGTGCTTCTTGTCCGGGGTAATGGAAACCTGGGTCGAAGCGATATCCATGTTGATATAGCCACGATCCAGGTAGTAGGAACGCAGGCGCTCCAGGTCACCGGACAGTTTTTCACGGGCGTACTTGTCATCGTTCTTGAAGAACGACAACCAGTTGGTGGTCTTGAGTTCGAAAAGGTCGATCAGGTCTTCATCGGGGAAGACCGTGTTGCCCACCACGTTGATGTGCTGGATAGCGGCAACGGTACCTTCGTTGATGTTGACCTTCAGGCCAACGCGGTTACGCGGCTGCGGCACCACTTCGGTGTCGACGGTAGCCGAGTAGCGACCCTGGGCGACGTACTGGCGCTGCAGTTCGTTACGCACACCTTCAAGGGTGGCACGCTGGAAGATCTCGCCTTCGGCCAGACCGGATTGCTTGAGGCCTTTCATCAGGTCTTCGGTAGAGATCGCCTTGTTACCTTCGATCTCGATACTGGCAACAGACGGGCGCTCGACTACCGTGATGACCAGGACGTTGCCATCGCGGCCCAGCTGGATATCTTGAAAGAAACCGGTTTTGAACAACGCACGAGTGGATTCCACCAGGCGACGATCATCCGCCTGTTCACCGACGTTCAACGGCAAAGCACCAAAGACGCTACCCGCGGAGACCCGCTGGAGGCCATTGACGCGAATATCAGAGATAGTGAAGGACTCGGCGTGAACTTCGGCGATCATCAATACGGTGAGAACCGCAGTTAGCAGCAGACGTTTCATGAAGTCCTTTCTTATTCCAACTGGCAATAAACAAACTGCCGCAAAATGCGGCAGATTCGCAATTCAGCGACGTTACAGACGACCCAGATCATTGACCAGAGCAAGCAACATCACTCCGATCACCAAACTGATACCAATCTGTATCCCCCAACCTTGCACCCGATCCGACAAGGGGCGACCACGCGCCCACTCAATCAGATAAAACAACAAATGCCCCCCATCCAGCACAGGAATGGGCAGCAAATTCAGAACCCCCAGGCTAATACTCAGATAAGCAAGGAAATTCAGGAAATCAGCAACACCCGACTGGGCCGAAGCGCCCGCCACTTTAGCAATGGTTATCGGTCCACTCAAGTTTTTTACCGAGAGCTCGCCGAACAACATTTTCTTCAGTGAATCGAGGGTCAGCACGCTCATGGTCCAGGTGCGTCGAGCCCCCTCGCCAATCGCTGCCAATGGCCCGTAACTGACCTCGCGGATCATCTCCGGTGGCCAATCGACAGCCTTCACCCCTGCCCCCAAATAGCCGCTGGGTGACTTGCTCTCGCCGCGAGCGGCAAGCGTAACCGGAACATCGATCTGAGCACCGTCACGCTCAACCCGCAGCATGATTTTGGTATCGGGATGCATACGCACGGTATCGACAACCTGCTGCCAGTCATCCAGCGCACGCCCATCGAGCGCCAGCAACCGGTCACCGGTCTTCAGGCCAGCAGCCTGGGCCGGCCCCTTTGGATCGAGTTCAGCCAGGACCGGCGGCAATGCCGGACGCCACGGACGAATCCCCAACGAATGAATCGGGTCGGGCTCATCAGCCCCTTTGAGCCATTTGTCCAGCGCAAGTTCACGGGGAGAATCAGCGGTGGAGCCTTGCTCGCGAACCATTATCTGCAACGCACCGCTTTCGCCCAGGCGACGAACCAGTTGCAAATTCACTGCCGCCCAGCCGGAAGTCGCCTCGCCATCGATGGCCACGATTTCCTGGCCTGGGCTCAAACCCGCCTTGGCCGCCAGACTGCCGGACTCGACAGCGCCGATGACCGGGCGCACCTGCTCGCTGCCGAGCATCGCCAATGCCCAGAAGAACACCATTGCCAGCAGGAAATTGGCGATCGGCCCCGCTGCCACGATGGCAATGCGCTGACGAACGGATTTGCGATTGAAGGATTGATCAACCTGATCGAGCGGTACTTCACCTTCGCGCTCGTCGAGCATTTTCACGTAGCCGCCCAACGGGATGGCGGCAACGACAAATTCGGTACCTTGTTTGTCGTGCCAGCGCAGCAAAGGCATGCCGAAGCCTACGGAGAAGCGCAGCACTTTGACCCCACAGCGACGCGCGACCCAAAAATGGCCGAACTCGTGGAAGGTAACCAGCACACCCAGAGCGACCAGGGTGCCGACAATCATATAGAGCGCGCTCATCTACTTTCTCCGCATTCCTATCTGCTGCTGCCTGGGTCAACTATCCGCAGCATTTACCGCCCGTGGCGGCTCAACCATTGTTCGGCCAGCAATCGCGCCTTCGCGTCTGCCGTGAACACTGCCTCGAGATCATCCACGGCCACAACGGGCTCCAGACTCAGTACTTCCTCGATGATACTCGCGATTTCCAGGTAACGAACCCGTTCGTCGAGAAATGCCGCCACCGCCACTTCGTTCGCCGCATTGAGCATCGCCGGCGCGCTGTTACCCGCCTCGGCCGCCTGACGAGCCAGACGCAGACAAGGGAAACGCTCTTCATCGGGCGCCTGGAAATCCAGGCGGGCAATGGCAAACAGATCCAGCGGCGCCACACCCGAGTCAATCCGCTCGGGCCAGGCCAGGGCATTGGCGATGGGTGTGCGCATGTCTGGATTACCCAGCTGCGCCAGGACAGAACCATCGACGTAGTCGACCAGCGAATGGATCACACTTTGCGGGTGAATCACCACTTCGACCTGGGACGGCTTGGCATCGAACAGCCAGCAGGCCTCGATCAACTCAAGCCCCTTGTTCATCATGCTGGCCGAATCAACGGAGATTTTTCGCCCCATGGACCAGTTCGGATGCGCACAGGCCTGGTCCGGCGAAACACTCGCCAGTTCAGCCATTGGCGTCTGGCGGAACGGACCGCCGGAAGCCGTCAGCAAAATCCGCCGTACGCCAACAGCCTCAAGGCCACGGGCATAATCGTGCGGCATGCACTGAAAAATCGCGTTGTGCTCGCTATCGATCGGCAGCAACACCGAACCGCTCTTGCGCACCGCCTGCATGAACAGCGCGCCGGACATCACCAGCGCTTCCTTGTTGGCCAGGAGGATCTTCTTGCCAGCTTCGACCGCCGCCAGTGTCGGGCGCAATCCCGCTGCACCGACGATGGCCGCCATGACCGTATCGACTTCCGGATCGGAAGCGACCTGACACAAACCTTCCTCGCCCACCAGGACACGGGTCGCAAGACCCGCCGCGCGCAGATCATCCTGCAAGGTGCGGGCAGCAGCGAGCTCAGGCACCACGGCAAATCGCGGAACATGGCGCACGCAGAGCGCCAGCAATTCACTCAAGCGAGTGAAGCCACTCAGGGCAAAGACCTGATAACGATCCGGATGGCGGGCGATGACGTCGAGCGTACTCAGGCCAATAGAGCCGGTCGCCCCCAGGACGGTAATCTGTTGCGGGCGGCTCATGGGGCCGTCATCCACAACAGCACGGCAAACACCGGAATCGCTGCCGTCAGGCTGTCGATACGATCCAGCACGCCACCGTGTCCCGGAAGCAGATTGCTGCTGTCCTTGATGCCGGACTGGCGCTTGAACATGCTTTCAGTGAGGTCGCCCACCACCGAGATAAACACGATCAGAGCGGCACAGATCAGCCCCTTGAACAGCTCGGCCACTGTCCAGTCGCGCACCAGGGCAACGAGCGTGGTAATGACCAGACTCAGCGCCAGGCCACCGTACACGCCTTCCCAGCTTTTACCCGGACTGACCTGCGGTGCAAGCTTGCGCTTGCCGAAGGCCCGGCCGGAGAAGTAGGCACCAATATCGGCACCCCAGACCAGCACCATCACAGCCAGGATCAGCAAGTTACCCAGCGGGTATTGCTTGATCTGCACCAGACCTTGCCAGGCCGGCAGGAGAATCAGCAAGCCGATCACCAACTTGGTCGCCGCATTGGACCAATGCTCGCTCGAACGCGGGTACGTCAACACCAGATAGGTCGCAACACCCCACCAGAGCACCGACGCGCCCAGGACCCAAGGCGCCAGGCCCGGAAGTATGTGCATGACAAACAGCATCAACGCGACGACCGCGGCATAGGCAACCCGCATGGACTGGGCAGCGAAACCCGCCAGGCGCGCCCATTCCCAGGCACCCAGGGTTACGACCAGCCCGATGAACAGCGCAAAACCGGAGCCCTCGAGCAGGAAAAACCCGCACAGGGCAATCGGCAGCAGGATCAACGCGGTGATGATTCGTTGTTTAAGCATTAAACCCGGGCTCCAGCCTCGACCTGCTCGCTCGTTTTACCGAAGCGGCGCTGGCGGGAAGCGAAATCTGCCAGCGCATTGCGCATGGCATCGTGTTTGAAGTCCGGCCAGAACAGGTCGGAGAAGTACAACTCGGCATAGGCCAGTTGCCAGAGCAGGAAGTTGCTGATGCGGTGCTCGCCACCGGTACGGATACACAGGTCCGGCAACGGCAGATCGCCCGTGGCCAGGCAGGTCTGTAGCAGATCAGGCGTGATGTCTTCCGGTCGCAAATGCCCGGCCTGAACCTCTCGCGCCAGTCGTTGCGCAGCTTGCGCGATATCCCACTGACCACCGTAATTGGCGGCGATCTGCAGGACAAAACGATTGGCGCCAGCGGTCATGGTCTCGGCTTCGCGCATGGCGGCCTGCAGCTCGGGATGAAACCGCGAGCGGTCACCAATGATGCGCAGGCAGATGTTGTTGTCGTTGAGGCGCTTGGCCTCACGACGCAGCGCCTTGAAGAACAGATCCATCAAGGCGCTGACCTCATCGGCCGGGCGTTGCCAGTTCTCGCTGGAAAAGGCGAACAGGGTCAGCACCTCGACCTTGGCCTCGGCACAGACTTCAATGACCGCACGTACCGCATCCACGCCCGCTTTATGCCCGGCGACACCTGGCATAAAGCGTTTTTTCGCCCAGCGATTGTTACCATCCATGATGATCGCGACATGGCGCGGCACCGCGGACGGTGCAGTCTGCTTGGTCTTTTCCATTTAAAGCTCGACCCTTATACGGCCATCAGGTCTTTTTCTTTCTGCGCCAGATTCGCGTCGATTTGAGCCACGAACTTCTTGGTCAGATCGTCGATTTCACCCGTGGCGCGACGCTCTTCGTCTTCGCTGATTTCTTTTTCCTTGACCAGATCCTTCAGCGAGCTGTTGGCATCACGACGGATGTTGCGCACGGCAACACGGGCGTCTTCAGCCACGTCACGCGCCTGCTTGGTGAAGCCCTTACGGGTTTCTTCGGTCAGGGCAGGCATGGAGATCAACAGCAGCTCACCGAGGTTGGTCGGGTTCAGGTTCAGACCTGCACTGCCGATCGCCTTGTCGACGGCACCCAGCATGTTGCGCTCGAACGCGACAACTTGCAGGGTACGGGCGTCTTTAACGGTGATATTGGCCACTTGCTTGATCGGGGTGTCGGAACCGTAATAAGGAACCATCACGCCTTCCAGGATGCTTGGGTGCGCCTGGCCGGTACGGATGCGGCCGAAGTTGTGCGCCAGCGATTCCACCGACTTCTGCATGCGCTCTTGAGCGTCTTTCTTGATTTCGTTGATCATTGTTGGCCTTCCTCGATCAGGGTTCCTTCAGCGCCGCCATGTACGATGTTCAGCAGGGCGCCGGGCTTGTTCATGTTAAATACGCGTAGCGGCATCTTGTGGTCGCGGCACAGGCAAATGGCCGTCAGATCCATCACACCCAGCTTGCGATCCAGCACTTCATCGTAGGTCAGATGATCGAACTTCTCGGCATGCGGGTCTTTGAACGGGTCAGCGGTATAGACGCCATCGACCTTGGTCGCCTTGAGCACGACATCGGCATCGATTTCGATTGCACGCAGGCAGGCTGCCGAATCCGTCGTAAAGAACGGGTTGCCGGTACCGGCCGCGAAAATCACCACGTCCTTGGAGTTCAAGTGGCGCATGGCCTTGCGACGATCGTAGTGATCGGTCACGCCAACCATGGAAATAGCGGACATCACGATGGCCGAGATGTTGGCGCGCTCAAGGGCGTCGCGCATGGCCAGGGCGTTCATCACAGTGGCCAGCATGCCCATGTGGTCGCCGGTGACCCGGTCCATGCCAGCCTTGCTCAGCGCTTCACCGCGGAACAGGTTGCCACCACCGATAACCAGACCAACCTGAACACCGATGCCGACCAGTTGGCCAACTTCCAATGCCATGCGATCCAGAACTTTCGGGTCGATCCCGAACTCTTCCGAGCCCATCAGGGCCTCGCCGCTAAGCTTGAGTAGAATGCGTTTATAGCGAGCCTGATAACCACTGCCCTGCTGAGCCATTGCGAATCTCTCCTGCGGCGTATTTTAAAAATTCTTTGCGAGCTGTTTACAGCTGGCGTTCACTCTAGCGTGGCGCTGCTTCAGCGCCATCGGAACATGGCTTTGTAAGCCAGTTCCAAAGGGAAACCAATTAAAAATTGATGCCCCATCTGAAAAGAGGCTGCGCGCGTGAGCGGGCAGCCTCTTCTGGGCGACAGTTAAAAACCGTCTTATTGCTTGGCGGCAGCCAGCTGGGCAGCAACTTCTTCGGCGAAGTTGTCCACTGGCTTCTCGATGCCTTCGCCTACTTTGAAGTAAGTGAAGGAAACGATTTCAGCGCCGGCTTTCTTGGCCAGGGCACCCACGGTGATTTCCGGGTTCATGACGAAAGCTTGCTCTACCAGGCTGGCTTCAGCCAGGAACTTGGTGATACGACCAGCGATCATCTTCTCGACGATTTCAGCTGGCTTGCCTTTCATCTTGTCTTCGTTCAGGGTCAGGAAGACGCCCTTCTCGCGCTCGATGGCTTCTGGCGAAACCTGCGATGGCAGCAGGAACTCAGGGTTGCTTGCCGCCACGTGCATGGCGATCTCTTTGGCCAGCTGAACATCGCCGCCCTTGAGAACAACAGCAACACCGATCTTGTTACCGTGCAGGTAGGTGCCGACAACGTCACCCTCTACGCGTACCAGGCGACGGATGTTGACGTTTTCGCCAACTTTGGCCACCAGGGCTTCACGAGCCGATTCCTGAGCGGCGATCAGCGGAGCTGCGTCGGTCAGTTTTTCGTCGAAGGCTTTTTCTACGCTGGCAGCAACGAAGTTCTTGAAGTCGTCTTGCAGGGCCAGGAAGTCGGTCTGCGAGTTAACTTCCAGCAGCACGGCTACCTTGTCGTCTGCCTTGATGGCGATAGCGCCTTCAGCGGCAACGTTGCCGGCTTTCTTGGCAGCCTTGATGGCGCCCGAAGCGCGCATGTCATCAATGGCTTTTTCGATGTCGCCGCCAGCCTTTTCCAGGGCTTTCTTGCAATCCATCATGCCTTCGCCGGTACGCTCGCGCAGTTCTTTGACCAACGCTGCAGTAATTGCTGCCATTTTAAAATTCCTCTTGGATAGGTTTTCAACCATTCCACCCGATCGAACGGGCGATCAATTCTTCCCGAACCACCCTTGTTAGCTGCCGCACGTTACAGATAGAGCAGTGGGCGCCGACAAATGGTTTTCGAGGTGGCAAAAAGGGGGCCAAGCCCCCTTTTTGCTTACTGAGTCAACGCCAGGGCGTCAATTACTCAGCTGCAGCCTGAGTTTCTTCAGCTACGAATTCAACGGTGCCGCCGGCAACATTGTTGCGACCACGGATTACAGCGTCAGCCATCGAACCCATGTACAGCTGGATAGCGCGGATTGCGTCATCGTTGCCTGGGATGATGTAGTCAACGCCTTCCGGGCTGCTGTTGGTATCGACCACGCCGATAACCGGGATGCCCAGCTTGTTGGCTTCGGTGATCGCGATGCGCTCGTGATCAACGTCGATAACGAACAGAGCGTCTGGCAGACCGCCCATGTCCTTGATACCACCCAGGGAACGATCCAGCTTTTCCAGGTCACGGGAGCGCATCAGCGCTTCTTTCTTGGTCAGCTTGGCGAAAGTACCGTCTTCGGCTTGCACTTCAAGGTCACGCAGACGCTTGATGGAAGCACGGATGGTTTTGAAGTTGGTCAGCATGCCGCCCAACCAGCGGTGATCGACGTACGGCGAACCGCAACGTGCTGCTTCTTCAGCAACGATCTTGCCAGCGGAACGCTTGGTGCCGACGAACAGAATCTTGTTTTTGCCCTGGGCCAGACGCTCTACGAAAGTCAGAGCTTCGTTGAACATTGGCAGGGTTTTTTCAAGGTTGATGATGTGGATCTTGTTACGCGCGCCGAAAATGTACTTACCCATTTTCGGGTTCCAGTAACGGGTCTGGTGACCGAAGTGCACACCGGCCTTCAGCATATCGCGCATGTTGACTTGGGACATGATAGTTCCTTAATAAGTCGGGTTTGGCCTCCACGTATCCCAATGACCAACCAGCAGCATCAAGCTTCCGGCACCCAGGTCATCGTGTCGACACGTGTGTGGATTTAGGCTTTTCGGGACATCCCCGGAAAGCGGCGCATTTTATACCATAAGGCAGGGCAAAACGGAACCCGGATTCTGAAATCCTGGCGAGTGCTTTGCTCCACCCCTTGGAATCCGCCAAGAATGCACCATTCTATAGAGAGAAGCGATGCACTCAGGCGCAGATTTGCGCTGATCGTCTGGTAGAATCGCTTTTTTCAGGGCCGCGAAGATCGATCGCGCAATGCCCTTTCCGTTTAGAAAGCGCCGCCTGGCGCAGAGAGAGCCTGTATGACCGTCACCCTCAAAACTCCCGAGGATATCGCCAAGATGCGTATCGCCGGCAAACTGGCCGCCGATGTGCTGGAAATGATTGCCGAACATGTCAAGCCGGGCGTTACCACCGATCAACTGAACCAGATCTGCCACGACTACATCGTCAATGAGCAGAAAGCCATCCCTGCCCCGCTCAACTACAAGGGCTATCCGAAGTCGATCTGCACGTCGATCAACCATGTGGTCTGCCACGGCATCCCGAACGACAAGCCGCTCAAGGATGGCGACACCCTGAACATCGACGTCACCGTCATCAAGGACGGTTACCACGGTGACACCAGCCGCATGTTCCACGTCGGCAGCGTGCCGGTCTGGGCCGAGCGCCTGTCCCAGGTGACCCAGGAATGCATGTACAAGGCGATCGAAATCGTCAAGCCCGGCTGCCGCCTGGGCGACATCGGCGAAATCATCCAGAAGCACGCTGAAAAGAACGGCTTCTCGGTGGTTCGCGAATTCTGCGGCCACGGCATCGGCAAGGTGTTCCACGAAGAGCCGCAGATCCTGCACTACGGCCGCGCTGGCACCGGCATGGAACTCAAGGCTGGCATGACCTTCACCATCGAGCCGATGATCAACCAGGGCCGTGCCGACACCAAGGTACTGGGCGACGGCTGGACCGCGATCACCAAGGACCGCAAGCTCTCGGCCCAGTGGGAACACACCCTGCTGGTGACCGAAACCGGCTACGAGATCTTCACCCTGCGCGCCGATGACACCATCCCTCGCGTTTCGGCCTGATCCCGTTACAGTACATCGCCTATAGAAAGGAAAGCCAATCGATGCCGCAGGTGGATCCCGAACTCTTCGACCGCGGCCAGTTCCAGGCTGAACTGGCCCTGAAGGCAAGCCCGATCGCGGCCTTCAAGAAGGCGATCCGCCAGGCCCGCGAAGTGCTCGACACGCGCTTTCGCGGCGGCCGCGACATTCGCCGGCTGATTGAGGATCGCGCCTGGTTCGTCGACAACATCCTGCAAAAGGCCTGGAACCAGTTCGACTGGAGCGAGGACGCCGACATCGCCCTGGTCGCGGTCGGCGGCTACGGCCGTGGTGAATTGCATCCTTACTCCGATATCGATCTGCTGATCCTGCTGGACAGCGCCGACCACGAAGTTTTCCGCGATTCCATCGAGCGTTTCCTGACGCTGTTGTGGGACATTGGCCTGGAGGTCGGTCAGAGCGTTCGCTCGGTCGACGAGTGCGCCGTCGAGGCTCGCGCCGACCTGACGGTTGTCACCAACCTGATGGAAAGCCGCACCATCGCTGGCCCCGAACATTTGCGCCAGCGCATGCTGGATGTCACCAGCACCGCACACATGTGGCCGAGCAAGGACTTCTTCCTGGCCAAGCGTGCCGAACAAAAGGCCCGCCACCACAAATACAACGACACCGAATACAACCTGGAACCCAACGTCAAGGGCTCGCCCGGCGGCCTGCGGGATATCCAGACGATCCTGTGGGTAGCCCGTCGCCAGTACGGCACCCTGAACCTGCGGGCACTGGCTGGCGAAGGATTCCTGGTCGAGAGCGAAAACGCCCTGCTCGCCTCTTCCCAGGAGTTCCTGTGGAAGGTGCGTTATGCCCTGCACATGCTTGCCGGCCGCTCCGAAGACCGCCTGCTGTTCGATCACCAGCGCACCATTGCCGGGCTGCTGGGCTTCAAAGGCGACGACGCCAAGCAAGCCATCGAAAACTTCATGCAACAGTATTATCGGGTAGTGATGAGCATCGCCCAGCTCAGCGACCTGATCATCCAGCACTTTGAAGAGGTCATCCTCGCACCGGAGGACGAAGCGCCCGCGCAGCCGATCAACTCGCGCTTCCAGTTGCATGACGGCTACATCGAAGCACGCAACGATAACGTGTTCCGCCGCACGCCGTTCGCCATGCTGGAAATCTTCGTATTGATGGCCCAACAGCCGGAAATCAAGGGCGTGCGCGCCGACACCATTCGTCTGCTGCGGGAAAACCGCCACCTGATCGACGACGACTTCCGCAACGATATTCGCAACACCAGCCTGTTTATCGAACTGTTCAAATGCAAGATCGGTATCCACCGCAACCTGCGGCGGATGAACCGTTACGGCATCCTGGGGCGTTATCTGCCCGAGTTCGGCTTTATCGTCGGGCAGATGCAGCATGACCTGTTCCACATCTATACCGTCGACGCGCACACCCTGAACCTGATCAAACACCTGCGTAAGTTGCAGTACACCCAGGTGTCGGAAAAATTCCCGCTGGCCAGCAAGCTCATGGGCAAGCTGCCCAAACCCGAGCTGATCTACATGGCCGGCCTGTACCACGACATCGGCAAAGGCCGGCATGGCGACCACTCGGACATCGGCGCGGTCGACGCCGAGGCGTTTTGCCAGCGCCATCAGCTGCCAGTGTGGGACAGCCGCCTGATCGTGTGGCTGGTGCAAAACCACCTGGTGATGTCGACCACCGCCCAGCGCAAGGACTTGTCCGACCCGCAGGTGATCCACGATTTCGCCCAGATCGTCGGCGACGAAACCCGCCTCGACTATCTATATGTACTGACCGTCGCCGACATCAACGCCACCAACCCGACGCTGTGGAACTCCTGGCGCGCCAGCCTGTTGCGCCAGCTCTACACCGAGACCAAGCGCGCCCTGCGTCGAGGCCTGGAGAATCCGGTGGACCGCGAAGAGCAGATCCGCCAGACCCAGAGCGCTGCCCTGGATATCCTGGTGCGCGGCGGCACCGACCCGGACGATGTCGAGCAACTCTGGGCGCAGCTGGGTGATGACTATTTCCTGCGTCACACCGCCGGCGACGTGGCCTGGCACAGCGATGCGATCCTCCAGCAACCGGCCGACGGCGGACCGCTGGTACTGATCAAGGAAACCACCCAGCGCGAGTTTGAGGGCGGCACGCAGATCTTCATCTATGCCCCCGACCAGCACGATTTCTTTGCCGTGACCGTGGCGGCGATGGACCAGCTCAACCTGAACATCCATGACGCCCGGGTCATCACCTCCAGCAGCCAGTTCACCCTCGACACCTACATCGTGCTCGACACCGACGGCGACTCGATTGGCGATAACCCGGCGCGGGTCAAACAGATCCGCGACGGCCTGACCGAAGCCCTGCGCAACCCGGACGACTACCCGACCATCATCCAGCGCCGGGTGCCGCGCCAGCTCAAGCATTTCGCCTTTGCGCCGCAGGTGACGATCCACAACGACGCCCAGCGTCCGGTGACGGTGCTGGAGCTCACGGCCCCCGACCGCCCGGGCTTGCTGGCGCGGATTGGCACGATTTTCCTGGAGTTCGACCTGTCGCTGCAAAACGCCAAGATCGCCACCCTCGGCGAGCGCGTGGAGGACGTGTTCTTCATTACCGACGCCAACAATCAGCCGCTGTCCGATCCCCTGCTGTGCAGCCGCCTGCAGGATGCGATCGTCGAACAACTGAGCGTCAACCAGGAACCTGATATCAAACTGTCGCGCATCAGCATCTGAACCAACACATTCCCCCCTGTGGCAATGGACTTCCTGTGGCGAGGGGGCTTGCCCCCGTTGGGTCGCGAAGCGGCCCCAAAACCTGCACACGCGGTGTATCAGGTACACCGCACACCATGGTTTTACGACTGCTACGCAGCCGAACGGGGGCAAGCCCCCTCGCCACACAAGACTGCTCCCACATTGAAAGAGGCCCCCGATGAACAACGCTCTGTCCCAGCTCCAGCCTTACCCCTTCGAAAAGCTCCGCGCCCTGCTCGGCAGCGTCACGCCCAACCCGGATAAGCGTCCGATCGCGCTGTCCATCGGCGAGCCGAAACACCGTTCGCCAAGCTTTGTCGCCGAGGCCCTGGCCAGCAATCTGGAAAAAATGGCGGTGTACCCGACCACCCTCGGTATCCCGGAGCTGCGTGAAGCCATTGCCGCCTGGTGCGAGCGTCGTTTCGGCGTGCCGAACGGCTGGATCGATCCGGCGCGCAACGTGCTGCCGGTCAACGGCACCCGCGAAGCGCTGTTCGCCTTCACCCAGACCGTGGTCAACCGTGGCGACGACGCGCTGGTGGTCAGCCCGAACCCGTTCTACCAGATCTACGAAGGCGCGGCGTTCCTCGCCGGGGCCAAGCCGCATTACCTGCCGTGCCTGGACGAAAACGGTTTCAATCCGGATTTCGACGCCGTCTCGCCGGACATCTGGAAACGCTGCCAGATCCTGTTCCTGTGCTCGCCAGGCAATCCGACCGGTGCATTGATTCCGGTGGAAACCCTGAAAAAGCTGATCGCCCTGGCCGATGAACACGACTTCGTGATCGCCGCGGACGAGTGCTACAGCGAGCTGTACTTCGACGAACAAACCCCGCCACCAGGCCTGCTCAGCGCTTGCGCGGAACTGGGCCGCAAGGACTTCAAGCGCTGCGTGGTGTTCCACAGCCTGTCCAAGCGTTCGAACCTGCCAGGCCTGCGTTCGGGCTTTGTCGCCGGTGACGCCGACATCCTCAAGGGTTTCCTGCTCTACCGCACCTACCACGGCTGCGCCATGCCGGTTCAAACGCAACTGGCCAGCGTTGCCGCCTGGAATGACGAAGTGCACGTGCGCGCCAACCGTGCGCTGTATCGCGAGAAGTTCGATGCGGTGCTGGAAATCCTCAGCCCGGTCATGGACGTACAGCGGCCGGATGGCAGTTTCTACCTGTGGCCGAATGTGGCGGGGGACGATGCTGCATTCTGCCGCGACCTGTTCGAACAGGAACACGTGACCGTGGTGCCGGGTTCTTACCTGTCGCGGGATGTGGATGGCGTCAACCCGGGTGCCGGGCGCGTGCGCATGGCGCTGGTTGCGCCGCTTGCCGAGTGTGTCGAAGCTGCAGAGCGCATTCGCGACTTCATTCAACGTCGCAAATAACCGCAGACCTGTAGGAGTCCGGCTTGCCGGCAATGGCCATTTGCAGGACGCCATCGCCGGCAAGCCGGGCTCCTGCAAGAGCAGCAGTTATTTCACCTGGCCAAGTTTCGCCTCACTCAGATCCAGTTCCCCCAACACCTCACGCAACACGTCATCGCCGATCTGGTGATGACGGCTGAGGCTGTACAACTCCAGGCGTTGCGCCCGCAACGCCTTCAAACGCAGACGGCGCTCCAGCAAGTCCATCTGAAAGGCCAGGGCCTGGGCTTCAGCGGAATCGTTGAACACCTCCAACTGGTGCCGATATTCAGACATTATCCGTGCCTTTAGCTCAGCGGCCAGCGCGGACTGAGCGGCGTCCTGCGGGTTGACCTCTTCTGCCTCAAGGGCATGAATGGCCGCTTCGGCGGTTTTGCGCCAGGCGTCGCGCACCTCATTACGCCGCTTGTCATCGGGGCTTGCTTCGATGCCCCGCAGCAACATCGGCAACGCGATGCACGCAGCGATCAGCGACAAAAGAATCACCCCGGCAGCGATGAAGATCAGCAGGTCGCGCTCAGGAAACACTTCCCCGCCCATCAACAACGGCACCGACATCACACCCGCCAGCGTCACGGCCCCGCGCACGCCGCCCACGGTCAGCAACCAACAGGATCGCGCTGTCGGCACCTGGGTCACTTCGCCCTTGCCGCGCAAACGCCGCAGCAGCACCGACAAACGCCAGATGCTCTGCACCCAGACGAAGCGCAAGGCCAGCAGCACCAGGAAAATCGCCACCACGTCCAGCCCGCGATACAGCAACGTTGGCCATAGCGAGGTTTCGTGACTGGCCACGGCCTTGATGATGTCCGGCAACTGCAGGCCCAACAGCAGGAAGATCAAGCCGTTGAAGGCGAACTCCAGCAGTGACCAGACACTTCGGTTGAGCAAACGCGTATTGGTCTGGCGCGGCAACAGATCGAGCCAGCTCTGCATCATCCCCGCCGCCACCGCCGAGAGGATGCCCGACACTTCCATGCGTTCGGCCAGCACGTAGGCGGCAAACGGCAGCAGCAACATGAACACCACGTGCGTCGCCGGATCATCCCAACCACGGGCAATCATCCATGCGCGCAGACGGCCAACCAGCCAGCTCAAGGCCACCCCCACGGCCAGGCCGCCCACCGCCACCAGCACAAACGTCAGGCTGGCATTGGCCAGCGAGAACACACCGGTCACCGCCGCCACCAGCGCAAACTTGAACGTCACCAGGCCCGAGGCATCGTTCATCAGCGCCTCGCCCTGCAAGATGTGCATCAAAGGTGTGGGCAGCCTATTGCGGGAGATGGCCGACACCGCCACCGCATCCGTCGGCGACAGCACGGCCGCCAGGGCAAACGCTACCGGCAACGGCACGCCGGGCAGTAGCCAATGAATGAAATACCCGGCGCCGACCACGGTAAACAGCACCAGGCCCACCGCCAGGGTCAGGATCGGGCCGCGCAGGTGCCAGAATTCGCGCTTGGGCATGCGCCAGCCGTCGGAGAACAACAGCGGCGGCAGGAACAGAAACAGGAACAACTCGGGATCCAGGGCCACATGCAAACCCAGCGTCGGCCAGGCGAGCAAGGCCCCTGCGGCGATTTGCACCAGCGGCAACGGCAACGGAATCACCCGTCCGATCAGGCGCGAAACGCCGACCAGCATCAACAGGATCAGGACGGTGTAAGCGGTTTGCATTGAGCAGGATTCCCGGACGCATTGAAGTGCCATATTAGCCGCTTAGACTGCCGGTGACCCTTGCACCTATGTCGCACCCTGAAACACTGTTTTCATCCTGTGGGGGCGGGCCTGCTCGCGAAGACGGTGTACCCGTCGACACCTGCATCGCCTGACACGCCGTCTTCGCGAGCAAGCCCGCTCCCACAGGTTTGCGCTTTACCCGAGTGGCCATGGCATAATCCGTCACCTTTTATTTACGGCACCTGCAAAGGGGGCAATTCCTTGACCGTTTCAAGCAAAACGTTGCACCTTTTCGGCATCAAAGCCTGCGACACCATGAAAAAGGCGCGCACCTGGCTCGATGAACACGCTGTCAGCTATGACTTTCATGATTACAAAGCGGTCGGTATCGACCGTGAACACCTGACCCAATGGTGCAACGAGCACGGCTGGGAAGTGGTGTTGAACCGTGCAGGCACGACCTTTCGCAAGCTCGAAGACGAACGTAAAGCCGATCTCGACCAGTCGAAAGCCATCGAACTGATGCTCGCACAACCCTCGATGATCAAGCGCCCGGTGCTCGATCTCGGTGACCGAACCCTGATTGGCTTCAAGCCAGATATCTACGCGGCCGCGCTCAAGTAAGCAGCCCGTTCCATTTTGTTAGAGGTATCAACATGTCTACTACCCTGTTCAGCCTGGCCTTCGGCGTCGGCACTCAAAACCGTCAAGGCGCATGGCTGGAAGTGTTCTACGCCGCCCCGGTTCTCAAGCCTTCGGCTGAGGTCGTCGCCGCTATCGCCCCGATCCTGGGCTACACCGAAGGCAATCAGGCCATCGCGTTCAGCACTGCCCAAGCCTCGCAACTGGCCGAAGCGCTCAAAGGCGTCGACGCTGCCCAGGCTGCCCTGCTGACCCGCCTGGCCGAAAGCCACAAGCCACTGGTCGCCACACTGCTGGCCGAAGATGCCCAGCTGTCGTCCACTCCCGAGGCCTACCTCAAGCTGCACCTGCTGAGCCATCGCCTGGTCAAGCCCCACGGCCTGAACCTGGCCGGGATCTTCCCGCTGCTGCCGAACGTGGCCTGGACCAGCCAGGGCGCTGTCGACCTGAGCGAACTGGCCGAGCTGCAACTCGAAGCCCGTCTGCGCGGCGAACTGCTGGAAGTGTTCTCGGTGGACAAGTTCCCGAAAATGACCGACTACGTGGTTCCGGCCGGCGTGCGTATCGCTGACGCCGCGCGTCTGCGCCTGGGCGCTTACGTGGGCGAAGGCACCACCGTGATGCACGAAGGCTTCATCAACTTCAACGCCGGCACCGAAGGCCCGGGCATGATCGAAGGCCGCGTATCCGCTGGCGTATTCGTCGGCAAGGGTTCGGACCTGGGCGGCGGCTGCTCGACCATGGGCACCCTGTCGGGCGGCGGCAACATCGTGATCAAGGTCGGCGAAGGCTGCCTGATCGGCGCCAATGCCGGTATCGGCATTCCGTTGGGCGACCGCAACACCGTCGAGTCGGGCCTGTACGTGACCGCCGGCACCAAAGTCGCGCTGCTGGACGAAAACAATCAGCTGGTCAAAGTGGTCAAGGCCCGTGAACTGGCTGGCCAGCCGGACCTGCTGTTCCGTCGCAATTCGGAAACCGGTGCCGTGGAATGCAAAACCCACAAATCGGCGATCGAACTGAACGAAGCGCTGCACGCTCACAACTAAGCCACACGACCACCCGCACCTCTGTAGGAGCGAGCTTGCTCGCGATGGACGTCAACGATAACGCGCGGCATCAGACAGCCCGTGTCGTCCACGCGTCCATCGCGAGCAAGCTCGCTCCTACAGGGGGCAGGCGTACAGGCGAACACCATGATGATGCTCTCCCCCTGGCGCGCCGATTTCCCGGCCATCGCCGCCCTGCAACGGCAAGGCCAGACCTATCTGGACAACGCCGCCACCACGCAAAAACCTCAAGCCCTGCTGGATGCCTTGGCGCATTACTACGCCAACGGCGCGGCCAACGTGCATCGGGCGCAGCATTTGCCCGGCGCCCACGCCACCCAGGCCTTCGAGGACAGTCGCCGCAAAGTCGCGCAATGGCTCAATGCTGGCGATTGTGGCCAGATCATTTTTACCCACGGCGCGACGTCCGCGCTGAATCTCCTGGCCTACGGCCTGGAACATCTTTTCAATCCGGGCGACGAGATTGTCATCAGCGCCCTGGAGCATCACGCCAACCTGCTGCCGTGGCAGCAACTGGCGCACCGTCGCGACCTTAAACTGGTGATCCTGCCGCTGGATGCCGACGGCGTGATCGACCTTGCAGCGGCCGCCGATTTGATCGGCCCACGCACACGCCTGTTGGCCGTCAGCCAGTTGTCCAACGTGATTGGCGCCTGGCAGCCGCTGCCCGAATTGCTGGCACTGGCCAAGGAGCACAACGCCCTGACCGTAATCGACGGCGCCCAGGGCGTGGTCCACGGCCGCCACGACGTGCAAGCATTGGGCTGCGATTTCTATGTGTTCTCGAGCCACAAGCTCTACGGTCCCGATGGCCTGGGCGTGCTGTTCGGGCGCAATACCGCGCTGCAACAGCTGCGTCCCTGGCAGTTCGGCGGTGAGATGGTGCTGGATGCCAATTATCACGACGCACGCTTTCGCCCGGCCCCGCTGGGTTTCGAGGCCGGGACGCCGCCAGTGTCCAGTGTGATCGGCCTGGGAGCGACCCTGGATTACCTCGCCGGGCTCGATCAGGACGCCTTGTCCGCCCATGAAGCGGCACTGCATGCCTGCCTGCTCAAGGGTCTTGAAGCGCGCAACGGCATTCGCCTGCTGGGCAAGCCGCAGGTGGCACTGGCCAGCTTCACCGTCGAAGGTGTGCATAACTCCGACCTGGCGCATTTGCTGACCGAACAAGGGATCGCAGTGCGTGCCGGCCATCACTGCGCCATGCCGCTGCTTAAACGCTTTGAACTGGCCGGAGCGATTCGGGTGTCGTTGGCGCTGTACAACGACTCCGAAGACCTGGAGCGGTTCTTTCAAGCCCTGGATCAGGCACTGGAGCTATTGCGATGAGCTTGCCTGCCGATGCCGTGACGGCGCTCGAGACCTTTCAGAAAGCCGCCGGCTGGGAACAACGCGCCCGCCTGCTGATGCAATGGGGCGAGCGCCTGCCCGCGTTGAGCGATGCGCAGATGTGTGATGCCAACCGGGTGCACGGCTGTGAAAGCCAGGTGTGGCTGGTGGGCGAGTTGCGCGATGGCCATTGGCAGTTCAGCGCCAACAGCGATGCGCGGTTGATTCGCGGGTTGGTGGCGTTGCTGCTGGCGCGGGTCAACGGCTTGTCGGCGATTGAGTTGAAGCAGATGGATTTGCCGGACTGGTTCAATCAGCTTGGGCTGGGGCGGCAGTTGTCCGAGTCGCGCAGCAATGGCTTGAATGCGGTGCTTCAGCGGATGAATGAGTTGGCTGGTTAATCGCCTTCGCGAGCAAGCCCGCTCCCACATTGGATTTCGGTCCTACACAAAAACTGTATTCACTGAAGATCAAATGTGGGAGCGGGCTTGCTCGCGAAGAGGCCATCAGCAGCCACCTCAAACTTGAGGCTTGACCCGCTCCGCCGGCCGCCGCACGCCCGCGACAATCTTGTCCACAGCCTTGGTTGCCGCGACCATGCCGAAGGTCGCCGTCACCATCATCACCGCGCCAAACCCGCCGGCGCAGTCAAGCTTCACCCCATCGCCGACAAAACTCTTCTGCAGGCAAATGCTGCCGTCTGGTTTCGGGTAGCGCAACTGCTCGGTGGAAAACACGCACGGCACGCTGTAATGGCGGGTCACGGTGCGTGAGAAGCCGTAGTCGCGGCGCAAAGTGGAGCGCACTTTCGAAGCCAGCGGATCGTTGAACGTGCGATTCAGGTCGCAGACCTGGATCAGCGTCGGGTCAATCTGCCCGCCCGCGCCGCCGGTGGTGATGATCTGGATCTTGCGACGCTTGCACCAGGCGATCAGCGCCGCCTTGGCGTTGACGCTGTCGATGCAGTCGATCACGCAGTCGATATTCGGCGTGATGTACTCGGCCATGGTGTCGCGAGTAACGAAGTCCGGCACCGCGTGCACTGTGCAGTCCGGGTTGATCCCACGCAGACGCTCGGCCATCACCTCGACCTTGGGCTTGCCCACCGTGCTGTCCAGCGCGTGCAACTGGCGGTTGGCGTTGCTCACGCAGACGTCGTCCAGGTCGAACAGCGAAATTTCGCCCACGCCACAGCGGGCCATGGCTTCCGCCGCCCAGGAACCGACGCCACCGACGCCGACGATCGCCACATGGGCCGCCTTCAGGCGCTCAAGGCCTTCGATGCCATACAAACGGGCGATGCCGGCAAACCGCGGATCTTCTGTACTCATGACCAACACCTCAAAAACCGGCGCGCATTATAGGGCTACGCAGCGACAAGTTTTAAGCTTCAAGCTGCAAGTGTAAGAACTTATGTGAAAGTTAACTGCCCAATGTCGTGCAATTCCCTGTCCGCTGTACGAGCAGAGAATGCCCGGTGTAGGATGCGCGCCCCTTGGCGACAGCCAACCGTTCCTTCGTTCCACAGTCTTTGGAACCCGAAATAGCCATGTCATCGCGTAAATTTGGACTCAACCTGGTCGTGGTGCTCGCCATCGCTGCCTTGTTTACCGGCTTCTGGGCGCTGATCAACCGCCCGGTCACCGCCCCCAACTGGCCTGAACAGATCTCCGGCTTCTCGTACTCGCCATTCCAGCAGGGCCAGTTCCCGCAGAAAGACCAGTACCCGACCGACGATCAAATGCGTCGCGACCTGGAGATCATGAGCAAGCTGACGGACAACATCCGCATCTACTCGGTCGATGGCACCCTGCAAGACATCCCGAAACTCGCCGAAGAGTTCGGCTTACGGGTGACCCTGGGCATCTGGATCAGCCCTGACCAGGAACGCAACGAGCGGGAAATCACCCGCGCCATTGAAATCGCCAATTCCTCGCGCAGCGTCGTGCGTGTGGTGGTCGGCAACGAAGCGATCTTCCGCAAGGAAATTACCGCCGCCGAACTGAGCGTGATGCTCGACCGTGTCCGTGCTGCCGTGAAAGTACCGGTCACCACGTCCGAACAGTGGCACGTCTGGGAAGAACACCCGGAATTGGCCAAGCACGTCGACCTGATCGCCGCGCACGTCCTTCCGTACTGGGAATTTATCCCGGTGGACAAGGCCCAGCAGTTCGTTCTGGACCGCGCCCGCGACTTGAAAAAAATGTTCCCGAAAAAGCCGCTGCTGCTGTCCGAGGTGGGCTGGCCGAGCAACGGCCGCATGCGCGGTGGCGCCGATGCCTCACCGGCAGACCAGGCGATCTACCTGCGAACCCTGGTCAACAAGCTCAACCGCCAGGGCTTCAACTACTTCGTGATCGAAGCGTTTGACCAGCCGTGGAAGGCCAGTGACGAAGGTTCCGTCGGCGCCTACTGGGGCGTGTTCAACGCCGCGCGCCAGCAGAAGTTCAACTTCGAAGGCCCGGTGGTGGCGATTCCGCAGTGGCGCGTATTGGCCATCGGTTCGGTGGTGCTGGCGCTGTTGTCGCTGACCCTGCTGATGATCGACGGCTCGGCCCTGCGCCAGCGTGGCCGCACCTTCCTGACCTTCATTGCGTTCCTGTGTGGTTCGGTGCTGGTGTGGATCGGTTACGACTACAGCCAGCAATACAGCACCTGGTTCAGCCTGACGGTGGGCTTCTTGCTCGCCCTCGGCGCGCTCGGGGTGTTTATCGTATTGCTGACCGAAGCCCATGAACTGGCCGAAGCGGTGTGGGTGCACAAGCGCCGCCGCGAATTCCTGCCGGTGGAGGGCGATTCCAGCTACCGCCCGAAAGTGTCGATTCACGTGCCCTGCTACAACGAGCCGCCGGAGATGGTCAAACAGACCCTCAACGCCCTGGCCAACCTCGACTATCCGGACTTCGAAGTCCTGATCATCGACAACAACACCAAGGACCCGGCGGTCTGGGAACCGGTGCGCGACTACTGCGCAACCCTCGGTCCGCGCTTCAAATTCTTCCACGTGGCACCGCTGGCCGGCTTCAAGGGTGGCGCGCTGAACTACTTGATCCCGCACACCGCCAAGGATGCCGAAGTCATTGCCGTGATCGACTCGGACTACTGCGTCGACCGCAACTGGCTCAAGCACATGGTGCCGCACTTCGCCGACCCGAAAATCGCCGTGGTGCAGTCGCCGCAGGATTACCGCGACCAGAACGAAAGCACCTTCAAGAAGCTCTGCTACGCGGAATACAAAGGTTTCTTCCACATCGGCATGGTCACCCGCAACGACCGTGACGCGATCATCCAGCACGGCACCATGACCATGACCCGTCGCTCGGTGCTCGAGGAACTGGGCTGGGCCGACTGGTGCATCTGTGAAGACGCCGAACTGGGCCTGCGCGTGTTCGAGAAAGGCCTGTCGGCGGCGTATTACCACACCAGCTATGGCAAGGGCCTGATGCCCGATACCTTTATCGACTTCAAGAAGCAGCGTTTCCGCTGGGCCTACGGAGCGATTCAGATCATCAAGCGCCATACCGCCAGCCTGCTGCGCGGCAAGGACACCGAACTGACCCGGGGCCAGCGTTACCACTTCCTCGCGGGCTGGTTGCCGTGGGTCGCGGACGGCATGAACATCTTCTTCACCGTCGGCGCACTGTTGTGGTCGGCGGCGATGATCATCGTGCCGCAACGGGTCGATCCGCCGCTGCTGATCTTCGCAATCCCGCCACTGGCTCTGTTCGTGTTCAAGGTCGCCAAGATCATTTTCCTCTACCGCCGTGCGGTTGGAGTGAACTTGAAAGATGCCTTCTGCGCGGCGCTGGCCGGCCTGGCGTTGTCCCACACCATCGCCAAAGCGGTGCTGTACGGCTTCTTCACCAGCAGCATTCCGTTCTTCCGCACACCGAAAAACGCCGACAACCACGGCTTCTGGGTGGCGATTTCGGAAGCCCGGGAAGAGATGTTCATCATGCTGCTGTTGTGGAGCGCGGCCTTGGGGATCTTCCTGGTGAACGGCATGCCGAGCAATGACATGCGCTTCTGGGTGACCATGCTGCTGGTGCAGTCGCTGCCGTACCTGGCGGCGCTGATCATGGCGTTCCTCTCGTCGCTGCCGAAACCGTCGGTCGAGACTGAAACGGCACCAGCGGTCTAAATCTCTGCGGATGCACTAAACGGCGGCCAATGGTCGCCGTTTTGCTTTAAGATAACCGCCATTTTGCGGGGCTTGGGCATGTCGCGGTTTACCGATCGAACCCAATTCCTGTGGGAGCGGGCTTGCTCGCGAATGCGGTGTAACAATCAACGTATATGTTGACTGACACACCGCATTCGCGAGCAAGCCCGCTCCCACATTGAAGCCCAAGCCCATATCTTACGATTCCGGAGTTTTCCATGACGGCCCACGCCGACCTTTCGCCGACCCTCCAACTCGCCATCGACCTGATCCGCCGTCCGTCCGTGACGCCGATCGACGCCGATTGCCAGAAGCAGATGATGCAGCGCCTGGGCGATGCCGGTTTCACCCTGGAACCGATGCGCATCGAAGATGTGGATAACTTCTGGGCCACCCACGGTCAGGACGACGGTCCGGTGCTGTGCTTCGCCGGCCACACCGATGTGGTCCCGACCGGTCCGGTGGCGGCCTGGCAGATCGAACCGTTCAACGCCCTGATCGACGAACACGGCATGCTCTGCGGCCGTGGCGCGGCCGACATGAAAGGCAGCCTCGCCGCCATGACTGTCGCCTCCGAGCGTTTCGTAGCCGACTACCCGAACCACAAGGGCAAGGTCGCCTTCCTGATCACCAGCGACGAAGAAGGCCCGGCGCACCACGGCACCAAGGCCGTGGTCGAGCGCCTGGCCGCGCGCAAGGAGCGTCTGGACTGGTGCATCGTCGGCGAACCGTCGAGCACCACTCTGGTGGGTGACGTGGTCAAGAACGGCCGTCGTGGATCCCTCGGCGCCAAGCTGACCGTGCGCGGCGTACAGGGCCACGTGGCTTATCCGCACCTGGCGAAGAACCCGATCCACCTCGCCGCCCCGGCCCTCGCCGAATTGGCTGCCGAGCACTGGGACCATGGCAACGATTTCTTCCCGCCGACCAGTTTCCAGATCTCCAACGTCAACTCCGGCACCGGCGCGACCAACGTGATCCCGGGTGACCTGGTGGCGGTGTTCAACTTCCGTTTCTCCACCGAGTCCACTGTCGAAGGCTTGCAAAAGCGCGTCGCCGACATCCTCGACAAGCACGGCCTGGACTGGCACGTCGACTGGGCGCTGTCTGGCCTGCCGTTCCTTACCGAACCGGGTGCGCTGCTCGACGCGGTATCGGCGAGCATCAAGGACATCACCGGCCGCGACACCAAGGCGTCCACCAGCGGCGGCACCTCCGACGGGCGCTTCATCGCGACCATGGGCACGCAAGTGGTTGAACTGGGCCCGGTCAACGCGACCATCCACCAGGTCAACGAGCGCGTGCTGGCAGCGGACCTCGACGTACTGACCGAGATCTACTACCAGACCCTGATCAAGTTGCTCGCCTGATGCTCGCGTGCCCGATCTGCAGTGAGCCGCTGAATGCGGTGGACAACGGCGTGGTCTGCCCCGCCGGGCATCGGTTCGACCGTGCGCGCCAGGGTTACTTGAACCTGTTGCCGGTGCAGCACAAGAACAGTCGCGATCCTGGGGATAACCAGGCCATGGTCGAGGCTCGCCGCGACTTCTTGAACGCCGGTCATTACGCGCCGGTGGCCAAGCGGCTGGCGGAACTGGCGGCCAGCTATGCGCCGCAGCGCTGGCTCGACATCGGCTGTGGCGAGGGTTACTACACCGCGCAAATCGCCGAGGCCCTGCCGAATGCCGAAGGCTACGCGCTGGATATTTCCAAAGAAGCGGTCAAACGCGCGTGCAAACGCGACCCGCAGTTGACCTGGTTGATCGCCAGCATGGCGCGGGTGCCGTTGGCTTCCGGCAGCTGTCAGTTTCTGGCCAGCGTCTTCAGCCCGCTGGACTGGGACGAAGCCAAACGCCTGTTGAGCATCGGCGGCGGCCTGATGAAAGTCGGGCCGACCAGCGGCCACCTGATGGAATTGCGTGAGCGGCTGTATGACGAAGTCCGCGAGTACATTGACGACAAGCATCTGGACCTGGTGCCGGAAGGCATGGCACTGGCGCACAGCGAGACTTTGACGTTCAAGCTGACGCTGGACAAGCCGCAGGACCGCGCCAACCTGCTGGCGATGACACCCCACGGCTGGCGTGCCAGTGCCGAGCGTCGTGCGGCGGTGATCGAACAGGCCGAGCCGTTCGAGACCACCGTTTCAATGCGCTACGATTATTTCGTTCTTCAATAACTTTTGGTTCCGGGCGAGTGCCCGAAACCGGCTAAATCCGCGAATGGATTTTTCAGACCCGCAGTGAGGACATCCATGCGCCAACCGGATATCGAGATTTACCTGAAAGACGCCGACGTCGACCACAAGGCCGTTTCCGCCTGGCTCGGTGTGGCATTGGGCCCGTGCACGGATTGGGTGCAGAAGGGTCAGACCTACAAGTGCAAGGCCGGCAACGTGCCAGTGACCTGGCTGCCAAAAGCCGTCGGCAAGTGGAACAGCCTGTACCTGGAAAGCGACCAGACCCCATGGGACGACGACATCGCCTGCGCCCGCGCCGCGTTTGCCGCGCTGAACGTGGAAGTACGTTGCGCACCGGGCACCTGGGTCGAGGAAGAAGGTGAGGAAACCGCAGACCGCTGGATTCGCATCAGCGCCGATGGTGAAGAAGAGATCACCTGGAAAACTGCATAACACCAAGCGACACCGACCAAATGTGGGAGCGGGCTTGCTCGCGAAAGCGGTACATCAGTCGACATCAGCTTTGACTGACACACCGCTTTCGCGAGCAGGCCCGCTCCCACAATGGTTTGCGTGACCTGAAGAGTGGTTTACAACCCCACCACATCCTCAGCCTGCAAGCCCTTCTGCCCTTCCACCACCGCGTATTCAACCTGCTGGCCTTCGGTCAGCGAACGGTGGCCTTCACCGCGAATCGCGCGGTAGTGCACGAACACGTCCACCCCGTCCTCGCGCTGGATGAAGCCGTAGCCCTTGGCGTCGTTGAACCACTTCACGTTGCCGGTTTCGCGTGTTGCCATTTGTTCATACTCCCTTTTTATTATTGATCGGGCTTTTCGCAGGAAAGCCTCGGGAACGTCTATCTGCGCGCGACGTCCCTATAAGGGCACCGACGACAGACGGCCGAGTATATGACAGACGTTAAAACTCTCAACAGGAGATTACTTCGGCGCTTTTTTGCCGATTTTAAGCGAATACGGCACACTATCGGCCTCCCGAGCAAACGCTCGGTTTTATTCACTCACGCAGAAGCCGTATGACCCGTTCCCCGTTCCGCCGTCTTGTGTTTGGCACCCTGCGCCGACTGCTGTACCTCTGGGTTCGCTCGGAGACGATCAACCAGTCGTCGTTCACCCTTGACCTCGACCGCAGTCGTCCGGTGTTCTACGTCCTGCAAAACCCTTCGCTGACCGACCTCGCCGTGGTCGACACCGAATGCAGCAAAGCTGGCCTGCCACGCCCGGTGCTGCCGGTATCGGTGGGCAACCTGCTCGAACCTGCCGCGTTCTTCTACCTGACACCGGACCCGGACTGGCTCGGCCGCCAGGACAAGCGCGGCGCGCCGCCGACCTTGACCCGCCTGGTCAGCGCCCTGAGCCAGAACGCCGCCGAAGATGCACAGATCATCCCGGTCAGCGTGTTCTGGGGCCAGTCGCCGGACAGCGAAAACAGCCCGTGGAAACTCCTGTTCGCCGACAGTTGGGCGGTGACCGGACGTCTGCGTCGCCTGCTCAGCATCATCGTGCTGGGGCGCAAGACCCGCGTGCAGTTCTCCGCGCCGATCCACCTGCGCGAACTGATCGATCACAACAAGGGCCACGAGCGCACCGTGCGCATGGCCCAACGCATCCTGCGGGTGCACTTCCGCAACCTGAAGGCTGCGGTCATCGGCCCGGACATTTCCCACCGGCGCAACCTGGTCAAAGGCCTGCTGAACCAGCCGATGGTCAAGCAAGCGATCCTCGACGAAGCCGAGCGCGAGAACATCTCCCCGGAAAAAGCCAAGGCCCAGGCCCTGCGCTATGGCAACGAAATCGCCTCGGACTACACCTACACCGCAATCCGTTTCATGGAAGTGGTGCTGAGCTGGTTCTGGAACAAGATCTACGACGGCATCAAGGTCAACCACATCGAAGGCGTGCAGAAGGTCGCCCAGGGTCACGAAGTGATCTACGTGCCGTGCCACCGCAGCCACATCGACTATCTGCTGCTGTCCTATCTGCTGTTCCGCAACGGCCTGACCCCGCCGCACATTGCCGCTGGCATCAACCTGAACATGCCGGTGATCGGCGGCCTGCTGCGTCGCGGCGGCGCGTTTTTCATGCGCCGTACGTTCAAGGGCACCCCGCTGTACACCTCGGTGTTCAACGAATACCTGCACACCCTGTTCACCAAGGGCTTCCCGGTGGAGTACTTCGTCGAAGGCGGCCGTTCGCGCACCGGACGCATGCTGCAACCGAAGACCGGGATGCTGGCGATCACCCTGCGCAGCTTCCTGCGTTCGTCGCGCATGCCGATCGTCTTCGTCCCTGTGTACATCGGCTACGAGCGCGTACTGGAAGGCCGGACCTACCTTGGCGAATTGCGCGGCGCGGCCAAGAAGAAAGAGTCGATCTTCGATATTTTCAAAGTCATCGGCGCGCTCAAACAGCGCTTCGGCCAGGTGGCGGTGAACTTCGGCGAGCCGATCAAACTGGCGGAATTCCTCGACAGCGAACAGCCCGACTGGCGCAAACAGGAGCTCGGCCCGCAATTCAGGCCGGCCTGGCTCAACGAAACTACCAATCGCCTCGGCGAAAAAGTTGCGCAGCACCTGAACGAAGCGGCGGCGATCAACCCGGTCAACCTCGTTGCACTGGCCCTGCTGTCTACCAGTCGCCTGGCCCTGGACGACCGAGCGATGGCGCGGGTGCTGGATCTGTACCTGGCGCTGCTGCGCAAAGTGCCGTACTCACCGCACACCACCCTGCCGGAAGGTGACGGCCGCGCGTTGATCGAGCACGTGAAGGACATGGACCTGCTGTCCGAGCAGAGCGATGCCCTGGGCAAGATCTTGTATCTGGACGAGCAGAACGCCGTCCTGATGACCTACTACCGCAACAACGTATTGCACATCTTCGCCCTGCCGGCACTGCTCGCGAGCTTCTTCCAGAGCGCCTCGCGCATGAGCCGCGAACAGATCCTGCGCTACGCCCGCGCGCTGTATCCGTACCTGCAAGCGGAGCTGTTCATTCGCTGGTCGCTGGACGAGCTCGATGCGGTGATCGACCAGTGGCTGGAGGCCTTCGTCGAGCAAGGCCTGCTGCGTTTCGAGAACAACGTGTACCTGCGTCCGGCGCCAAGCTCACGGCATTTCGTGTTGCTGACCCTGCTGTCGAAAAGCATCGCCCAGACTTTGCAGCGCTTCTACATGACCGTGTCGCTGCTGCTCAACAGCGGCCAGAACAGCATCAGTGCCGAAGAACTGGAAGACCTGTGCACGGTCATGGCCCAGCGCCTGTCGATCCTGCACGGCCTGAACGCCCCGGAGTTCTTCGACAAGAGCCTGTTCCGCCATTTCATCCAGACGATGCTCGACCTCGAAGTGCTCAAGCGCGACGAAGCGGGCAAGCTGAGCTATCACGAACTGCTCGGCGAACTGGCCGAAGGCGCGGCCAAACGGGTGTTGCCGGCGGAGATCCGTTTGTCGATTCGGCAGGTGGCGTTGCATCGCAGTGAGGATGCCGCGGAGTTGGTAGCGCCGGCCTGATCCATCTAGATCACTGCGCGCTAAGTTTGTGGCTGAAGCAAGGATGCTTCTGACTCATACCACTCCAGCTTCGCTCCGGATCATGGGAATTCACCTACATAGAAATCGTGGCATTGCCCCCATTCTGAAAGCTCGTCAATTCCGAAGATTTTTTTGATAAGGAAATCAAAATGAGCAGTGAATCCGTCTGGACCATCAGCGGCGAAGTGCATTACCTCGAAGAGATTGAACTTGCGCCGAACTCGACACTTTACGTCAGCTTACAAGATGTCTCTGTACCAGATGTCCCCGGAAAATTACTCTTCCAGGAAGTTGTCCGTGATGCAGAAAGGGGGCTGAGCTTTTTATTGGCGTATCGTGAAGAAGACGTCATGCCTGGACACCAGTATGCAATCAGTGCCCATATCAAAAGCGACGATAAGCTGATTTTTAAAACCATCCCACATCACCCGGTAACACTGGACGGCACCGACCTGGCTAATCAGAAAGTGCTGGTCCGCGCCTACGACGGACGCCCCTGCGGCACCCGTAACCCGGATCGCCCATAAGCGCGACAAGTTGCCGGGGGATATTGCCAGCAAAATCCGCTAAATTGTCGGTGGCGCCAGTCTTCTTCGGGCGCCAACGACAGGGATTCAACTCATGAAAAAACTCTCTCTCCTTGGGCTTACTGTTTTGCTCGGAGCCTGCCAGTCCATACAACCCACCGCCAAAACCAGCCTCGACGGCGAAGTCTTCTACTTGCAACGCATCGCCCTGCCTCCGACGGCGATCCTCAGCGTCAGCCTGCAGGACATCTCACTCGCCGACGCCCCGGCAAAGGTCATCGACGAACAGCGCGGCCCGGTCAAAGGCCAGGTGCCGCTGGCCTTCCATCTCAGCTACGACCCGCTGAAGGTAGAGCCCAACCACCGTTACTCGGTGAGCGCGCGCATTGAAGTCGACGGCAAACTGATGTTCATCACCACCGAGAATCATGCCGTGCGCCTGGACGGCACCGATCCACAGCCGCTGAAGGTCCGTGTCGACCCGGCCCGCTACTAAGTGTCTTTTTCGAAAAAGGAAGTTGCCATGTTTCGCCCTACCCTTCGTTTCGCCGGCCTGTGTGCAGGTTTGATGATTTCTGCCAGCGCCCTGGCGCTGTCCCTCAGCGACCTGTCGCAGAAAGACGCCACCGGCGGGCTCAAGGACGCACTGACCCAAGGTGCACAATTGGCAGTCAAACAACTCGGCACCCCGGGCGGTTTCAGCAACAACCCCGACGTGAAAATCGAACTGCCGGGCAAACTGGGCAAGGTCGCCAGCAAAATGAAACAGTTCGGCATGGGTGACCAGGTCGATGAGCTGGAAGCCAGCATGAACAAAGCGGCGGAAACCGCCGTGACCCAGGCCCAGCCAATCCTTGTCGACGCCGTGAAGAAAATGACCGTGGAAGACGCCAAAGGCATTCTCAGCGGCGGCAACGACTCGGCCACCCAATACCTGAACAAGACCAGCCGCGAACAGATCCGCGCCAAGTTCCTGCCAATCGTCAAGCAAGCCACTGACAAGGTTGGCCTGGCCCAACAGTACAACTCCTTCGCCGGCCAAGCGGCGACCATGGGTGTCGTGGATGCGAAGAATGCCAACGTCGAAAACTACGTCACCGAACAGGCGTTGAATGGCTTGTTCGAAATGATCGGCAAACAGGAAGAAACCATCCGCCAGAACCCGGCGGCTGCGGCGACCAGTTTGGCGAAGAAGGTGTTTGGCACGCTCTAGGCCACGTGCAATCCTTGTAGGAGCGAGCTTGCTCGCGATGAGGTCGTGTCAGTCGGCATCGATGCTGGCTGTTATTGCGCAATCGCGAGCAAGCTCGCTCCTACAAGGAATCAGGTTGCCGAGACCGGTCGTAGAAAAAACACCCACTCCCGCCCCATCTTGCGTTTCTCGAACAGCTCCAACGCTACCAGTCCATTGAGCGTGGCTGATGCTGTGTTGTAAGAACAACCCAGATTCTCCTTCACATTGACCGCCGTGAACTCCTTGGCCATTCCGCTCCTGGCCACTTGAAACAACGCCCGCTGTTTCTCGGTGAGCCGGTTCAGAAAACCACTTTCACGCAACCAGCAATCAAATAGCTGCGCATCGCTCAGACTTTTCCGATACGCCTCGGTAAAACTGCCCACAGCGCGCAACACCACCGAACACTGGAAATCGATGAAGTACGTCAGATCCAGGTCATCCGCCTCGGTATTCAAATACGACCGCCCGTACTTCAACGGCGCATTGCGCAACAAGACACTGATGGCGATATAGCGAAATGCTGAGTAATCATTTTTGAACATGAACCAGTAAAACAACGCGCGTGCCACCCGACCGTTGCCGTCACGAAAAGGATGCTCGTAACCCAGGACAAAATGCAGCGCGATGGCTTTGATCAATGGGTGAAGGTAGTCCGCTTGATGAAGGTTGTTGTGGGTTTGGTTGATCCACTGGGTCAGCACCTGCAAACGTGACACAAGCCCTGCTGCAGGCGGTGGCGAATGCACAGTGTTGCCCTCGCCATCCTGGACGACGACGTCATCGTTGGTCCTGAATGCTCCAGGCGAGTACCGCGAATCGTCGATCCCTTCGACGCCAACCCGATGCATGGCTGCAATCAGCTCAACGCTCAGTGGCTCGTAACGCTGCTCCCAGGCGAAGTTCATCATCTTGTAGTTACCGATGACCATTCGTTCATCCGGCGTGCGCGGCAAGCGATGGCGCTTGAGCATGTCCTTGGCCACCCGCGTCGTGGTGGCCGCACCTTCAAGCTGGCTGCTGCTGATGGCCTCGTCTTCGATCAGATCATTGAGCAAATAGCTGAAATGAGCGCGCTCGCCAATCTGGCCGGTCATGTACTCCAGCACTGCGGTTGTCGCCTGACGATCCACAACTGAAATCGCTTTTTGTGCCTGTGGCGTCAGCATGAATTTCAGCCAGCACGCCGGTTCACCCAATGGCAAAAGGTTCGAGTACTGTGCAGTCCGCGCTTTCTTGACCAAGGCCCAGCACAGATTCGAATCCAGTCCCGGCGCCCATCGATAACGCAATGAATCGAACGGCAGGTAACGCCCCTGATCGTCCAGGGGCTTGAGCAACGCGAGGTATTGCGAAAGGCACTCCTTATGGGGCGATCGCAACAGCCGATCAAACACCGGATCGGACCGGCCCCTCAATGTGGGTGGATTTTTCATGGCGCTGTCCCAACAAGCGTGAAACCGGGCGCTGAGTACAACACCTGAGCTTTTCAGCCTCAATATCAGACAGGTCCGAGATAGATGTAGGAACAATGGAGGCCCGCTGGTTGGTACAGGTTCAGCGGGCTTTTTCCTTTTACTATTGCTGCGGATCCAGCTGATCGAGGACGCGATTCACCGATAGCTGTGCCAGGACGATCATCTGCTGAATGCCGAGCGCCAGATTGCAGGTTGGGCCGGTCAGGATGGATGACAGTTCGGTTGCCATTACATTCGCAGAGGCAAGGGTTTCGTAGGCATGCACAAGGAGGGTTTCGGAATTGATGCCTGGGCGGATGGTGAAAATTGGGCAGGGGCGGTATGAAGTTCTCGTTTGCTTTCCGGATTCGGAAGTAGAGTCATCAGGACTGTCATTGATCATTGCGAAGCTCCCAAAGTAGGCGCCTAACGACTATTCGCGGGCTTGCAGTCCCGGTCGCTGCATTGGCAGCGACGGGCAAAGGCTAGAGATCGTGCTTCCGACGGGCAAGCTGAAAGTGTTGTGGGAATGGTCTGAATGGTTAGCATTGGCGATAAACATTTTTGACTGTTGGGCAGCCTTCGCGGGCAAGCCCGCTCCCACAGGGGATTGGGTACATCTGTGAGGAGTTGGTTGGCTGGCAGGCCGCCATCGCTGGCAAGCCGGCTCCTACAGTTGATCCGGGTATGCCTGCAAGAGATTGGTTGGCTGGCAGGCCGCCATCGCTGGCAAGCCAGCTCCTACAGTTGATCCGGGTATGCCTGCAAGAGATTGGTTGGCTGTGAGGCCGCTATTGCTGGCAAGCCAGCTCCTACAGGGGATTGGGTACATCTGTGAGGAATTGGTTGGCTGGCAGGCCGCCATCGCTAGCAAGCCAGCTCCTACAGTTGATCCGGGTATGCCTGCAAGAGATTGGTTGGCTGTGAGGCCGCCATCGCTGGCAAGCCAGCTCCTATGTATGGACTCGCCCCCACTGTCTACCCGCTTTTGAAAAACCGCTGCCCCGTTGCATCTATGTATTAGGCCTATTCGTGGAAGCCGTCTTCGGCTTCTGGCCAAAATTGGAAAAGCTCGTGGTATGCCGATTACAGTCAGGCCTCGAAGGCCAGTAGGAGCTTAGGCATCAATCCACGCCGGTCTTACCTGGGGTCAATTTTTTTCAGCAGAGGGTCAGACGGTTAGTACCTCGGTGGCAGAACTCTGTCGCTCAGTGGCCCATCGTCGCTGGCTGGCCATCACCCGCGTGGCGACGATAAGTCTGGTCATTCTGTAGAAGCACCCAGACGATTCGCAGGTTGCGGTTGGCTAGCCTGATCGCAGCCTCCTTACGGCCCAACCGGCTCATCCAGTGCAACAAGCGGCGGTCATCGGGTTGCTGGGAATCAGGTCGTAGTTGTTGCAGCACCGCATGGGCCCCCTGGATCATCAGGCTGCGTAAATAAGCATCACCGCGCTTGGTCATGCCCCCCAACCGGACCGTCTCCCCGCTGCTGTGCTGGTCAGGCACCATGCCAAAGTACGCGGCAAACTTGCGGGCATTGGGAAAGCGCTCAGGCTTGGTTTCCTTGGCCACCAGTGCCGTGGCAGTGACCGGGCCGATGCCGCGTACAGTCATTAGCCGCTTCGCCGTCATGTCAGCGTTGGCGGCCACTTCCAGGCGTCCCGTCAGTACGCTGATGCGCTCGCCCAAATGGCGCCACTCGGCCAACAGTTCGTCGATCAGCTCACGCAGCAGGCCCGGCACCGGCTGGGTGGCATCTTCCAGCACCCGCGGGATTTTCTGGCTGATCGCAACATCGCCCTGTGCCAAGGCTACGCCGTGCTCAAGCAGCAGGCCGCGCATCTGATTACTGAGGGCCGTGCGTCGACGCACATAGCCCTGGCGGGCGCGATGCAACGCCTGCATTGCCAGCGCCGCAACGCTTTTGACCGGTACTGCGCAGATTTTTTCATCGCGATTGGCCCGCAGAATCGCCAGCGCATCGTTGCGATCATTTTTAGGCCCGCTGCGATGTGTGGCCACCAAAACCGGCTGGAAGAATCCGCACCGGATTACCTTGCTCTTGCAGCTGCCGGGCCCAGGCCTGGGCACCCGGACCGGTCTCCATCAAAACCACGACATGCGCCGGCAACTGTCGGAGAAAATCATAAAACGCCTCGCGCGACTTGATCCGCTGCTCGTAGAGCACCTGGCCGAGGATATCTTCACCGGCGACCTGAAAGACCTGTTTGGCCAAGTCGACCGCCAAGGTTGTGCAGGCCGACAAATCGGAAGAAGACACGGATTGATCAAACGAACTATGATTTTTCATGGACTCGCCCTCGCTGTCGTTGGCTGTTTAGACTGCCACCGTGGCGCATTGACGCCTCGGCTTGGGCGAGTCCATCCAATTACAGGGGATTGGATACATCTGTGAGGAATTGGTTGGCTGGCAGGCCGCCATCGCTAGCAAGCCAGCTCCTACAGTTGATCCGGGTATGCCTGCAAGAGATTGGTTGGCTGTGAGGCCGCCATCGCGGGCAAGCCCGCTCCTACAGTTGATCCGGGTATGCCTGCAAGAGATTGGTCGGCTGGCAGGCCGCCTTCGCTGGCAAGCCAGCTCCTACAGTTGATCGGCGTACCCCCATGCTCTTCACCACTCATCAGGCCGAGCGTTAGCTCGCCTGCAGCTCTTGATCTTGATCCACCCGCCCCCTCGGGAGGCTGAGTGGAGGTGTTCATCCGGGGATGGGCGCGCAGCGCCGTTCGACGCAGTCGAACACGCTGCATGTAGGTCGAAGCGAAGCCGACCGGAGGGCAGTGTCCCCGGATGGATACCGGAGCGAAGGAACCCCGAGCCTCAGCGAGGGGCCGTACGCAAGGGGCGAGACCTTTTGGTTCCTTTTGGGGCGTTTGCCAAAAGGGACTCGCCGTAAGGGCGAAACCATAAGCCGCCGTTACCGAAGAAATGGATATACACCCGGTCAAACAGCCTCCTTCCTGACCCGAAACCAAGCCGCATACAGCGCAGGCAAAAACAGCAGCGTCAACGCAGTGGCCACAATCAACCCCCCCATGATCGCCACCGCCATCGGCCCAAAAAACACACTGCGCGACAACGGAATCATCGCCAAAACGGCGGCAAGTGCCGTCAACACAATCGGCCGAAACCGCCGCACCGTAGCCTCGATGATCGCCTGCCAAGGCTTCAACCCGGCCGCGATATCCTGCTCGATCTGATCCACCAGAATCACCGAGTTACGCATGATCATCCCGGACAACGCGATAGTCCCCAGCATCGCGACAAACCCGAACGGCTGACGGAACACCAACAAAAACAACGTCACCCCAATCAGCCCAAGCGGCGCCGTCAGAAACACCATCGCCGTACGCGAAAAACTTCGCAGCTGCAGCATCAGCAAGGTCAACACCACCACGATGAACAACGGCACCCCGGCCTTCACCGAGTTCTGCCCGCGCGCCGAGTCTTCCACCGTGCCGCCGACATCCAACAAGTAGCCATCCGGCAATTCAGCGCGGATCGGATCGAGGGTCGGCATGATCTGCTGCACCAGCGTCGCCGGTTGCTGCTTGTCATAGATGTCGGCACGCACCGTCACGTTGGGCAGGCGATTGCGGTGCCAGATGATGCCCTCTTCAAAGCCGTACTCCAGGGTCGCGATCTGCGACAGCGCGACGCTGCGACCGTTATCGGTCGGCACCGCCAGGCTCGGCAACAACGACAGCTCGGTGCGCTCATGCAAGGTGCCGCGCAGCAGGATCTCGATCAACTCGTTGTCTTCACGGTATTGGCTGACGCTGGAACCGGTCAGGGAGCTTTGCAGGAACTTCGACAGGTTCGCCGTGCTCACGCCCAAGGCCCGCGCGCGGTCCTGATCGATGTTCAGGTACACCACCTTGCTCGGTTCTTCCCAATCCAGGTGGACGTTGACCACGTGCGGGTTCTCGCGAACCTTGGCCGCGACCTTGCGCGCCAGCGCCCGGACCTCCTCGATGTGCTCACCCGTCACGCGAAACTGCACCGGGTAGCCAACCGGCGGACCGTTTTCCAGACGCGTGACCCGCGAGCGCAGCGCCGGGAACTGCTCGTTGAGGGTGGCGATCAACCAGGTGCGCAGGGCTTCGCGCTCCTCGATGGTTTTCGCCAGGACGACAAACTGGGCGAAGCTCGCCGCCGGCAGTTGCTGATCCAGTGGCAAGTAGAAGCGCGGCGAACCGGTACCGACGTAAGCCACGTAATTGTCGATCCCGGCCTTGTCCTTGAGCAGCGCTTCGAGGCGTTTGACCTCATCGGCGGTGTTGCTCAGCGAAGCGCCTTCGGCCAGTTTCAGGTCGACCATCAACTCCAGGCGACCCGATGCCGGGAAGAACTGCTGCGGGACAAACTTGAACAGCACGATAGAGGCGATGAACAACACCACGGTTGCCGCGATCACGGTTTTGCGCCAGCGCACGCACCACTCCACCAGGCGCCGGACGCGCTGGTAAAACGGCGTGCCATACGGATCGGGCTGGCCGGCACCGTGCTTGGCCGCGTGAATTTTCGCCAGGTCCGGCAGGAGTTTTTCCCCGAGATACGGTACGAAAACCACCGCGGCCACCCACGATGCCAGTAGCGCGATGGTGACCACCTCGAAGATCGAACGGGTGTATTCGCCGGTGCCCGATTGCGCCGTGGCAATCGGCAGGAAGCCGGCCGCGGTGATCAGCGTACCGGTGAGCATCGGGAACGCGGTGCTGGTCCAGGCATAACTCGCGGCTTTGACCCGGTCGAAACCCTGCTCCATTTTGATCGCCATCATTTCCACGGCGATGATCGCGTCGTCCACCAGCAAGCCCAGCGCCAGAACCAAAGCGCCGAGTGAAATCTTGTGCAGGCCGATGCCCAGGTAATACATGCTGGCAAACGTCATCGCCAGCACCAGCGGGATCGCCAGCGCCACCACCATGCCGGTGCGCACGCCGAGGGAGAAGAAGCTCACCAGCAACACGATGGCCAGCGCCTCGACCAGCACTTGCACGAACTCGCCAACGCCTGTTTTCACCGCAGCCGGCTGGTCGGAGACTTTGCGCAGCTCCATACCGGCCGGGAGGTTTTTCTGGATGCGGGCGAATTCGACTTCCAGCGCCTTGCCCAGCACCAGAATGTCACCGCCGTCCTTCATCGCCACCGCCAGGCCGATGGCGTCCTGCGCCATGAAGCGCATGCGCGGCGCCGGTGGGTCATTGAAACCACGGCGCACATCGGCCACATCGGAGATGCGGAAAGTGCGATCACCGACACGAATCGGGAAGTTCTTGATCTCGTCGACCGTCTGAAAATTCCCCGTCACCCGTAGCTGCAATCGCTCGCTGCTGGTTTCGAAGAAGCCTGCCGTGGACACCGCGTTCTGTTCTTCAAGGGCTTGCTGGACAGCCGCCAGCGGCAAGCCGAGGGTGGCGAGCTTGACGTTGGAGAGTTCGATCCAGATTTTCTCGTCCTGCAACCCCAGCAGCTCGACCTTGCCCACATCCTTGACCCGTTGCAGCTGGATCTGGATGCGGTCGGCGTAATCCTTGAGCACGGCGTAGTCGAAACCAGAGCCGGTCAGGGCATAGATGTTGCCGAAGGTGGTGCCGAATTCATCGTTGAAGAACGGCCCCTGGATCCCCGGCGGCAGGGTATGGCGGATGTCGCTGATCTTCTTGCGCACCTGATACCAGAGCTCCGGGATCTCTGCCGAGTGCATGGAATCACGCGCAATGAAGGTGACCTGGGATTCCCCGGGTCGCGAGAACGACATAATGCGTTCGTACTCGCCGGTTTCCATCAGCTTTTTTTCGATGCGTTCGGTGACCTGGCGCGAGACTTCCTCGGCGGTCGCACCCGGCCAGTTGGTGCGAATCACCATGGCCTTGAAGGTGAACGGCGGGTCTTCGCTCTGGCCGAGCTTGGTGTAGGAAATTGCGCCGACGATGGCCAGTAACAGCATCAGGAACAGGACGATCTGGCGATTACGCAGCGCCCATTCGGAAACGTTGAAGCGCATCGGGGCTTACTCCTTGTCCGCCAGATTGACCACGCGATTGGAGCGATCCACCGGGCGCACCTGCTGCCCTTCGAGTAGCACATGAACGCCGGCGGCCACTACCCAGTCGCTGGCGTTGAGTCCCTCAAGCACCGGTACGGTTTTCTCGCCGAAAGCACCGACGCGTACCGGGGTCTTTTTCAAGGTGTTGTTGGCGCTGACGACCCAGACATAGGTCACGCCGTTTTCCGCCGTTAGCGCTGAGAGCGGAACGGACAGAGGCACCATATCGGCGGCCTGCACGAACACCCGGGCACTCTGGCCCAGTTCGACAGGCACTGTGCCGGCGTTGAAGGCGATACGCGCCGCGAAGGTACGCGACTTGGGGTCGGCTGACGGCGACAGTTCACGGATGCGCCCTTCGAAACGCTGGTTGGGCTGGGTCCAGAGCTCCACCGCCACCGGCCCACCGACCTTGAAACGACCGAAATTCTGCTCCGGCAGACTGATCAACACTTCACGCGCGCCATCGGTCGCCAGGGTGAACACCGTTTGCCCGGCGGCCACGACCTGCCCGACCTCCACCAGACGCTTGGCCACGACGCCGTCCTGCGGCGCACGCAACACGGCATAGCTGGCCTGGTTATTGGAGACGTTGAACTCGGCTTTTATTTGCTTGAGGCGCGCTTCACCGGAACGGTAAAGGTTTTCGTGGTTGTCGTATTGCGAACGGCTGACCAGCTGACGTTCCATGAGGGTTTTATAGCGATCACGCTCGGCACGCACCATGCTCAAATTGGCTTCAGCGGCGGCGACCTGGGCGCGAGTGGCCTCCAGTTGCAGGCGCACGTCCTGCGGATCGAGCTCCGCCAAGGGTTGATCGGCCTTGACCCGCTGCCCCTCATCCACCAGTCGTCGGCTGACTTTACCGCCGATGCGGAACGCCAGGTCCGGCTCATAACGTGCACGAACTTCACCGGGATAGCTTTCCATGGACTGCGCCGAAGGCTCTGGCTGAACCACCATGGCCGGGCGCACGCTGGCTTGCGGCACCTCTTCGTGACCACACGCAGACAATAAAAAAGCCAGGGTGACTGGCAACGCGAGGGGCAAGGCATAGCGGAACATGGTGAAGGACCTTTCGCTAATGGTGCTTTGAATAATTATACTGAGCAGTATGTTATTAATACCAAACTCACCAGTCCAGTAATAAAAACGAATATGCCAAACTATCCTTCAGCACCTAATGGCCCAGGCAGACCCAAGGATCTGGTCAAGCGCCAGGCGATCCTCGATGCGGCGAAAACGCTGTTTCTGAGTAAGGGTTATGCCAATACCAGCATGGATGCCGTCGCGGCCGAGGCCGGTGTGTCGAAGTTGACGGTCTACAGCCACTTCAACGACAAGGAGACGCTGTTCTCCGCGGCCGTGATGGCCAAGTGCGAGGAGCAGTTGCCGCCGCTGTTCTTCGAATTGCCGGAAGGCGTGGCGGTGGAAACCGTGCTGCTGAACATCGCGCGCGGTTTTCATCACCTGATCAACAGTGATGAATCAGTGAACTTGCACCGCTTGATGATGACCCTGGGCAGCCAGGACCCTAAGCTGTCGCAGATATTCTTCGAAGCCGGGCCGGAGCGCATGCTGCATGGCATGGAACGCCTGCTGAGCAAGATCGATGAAAGCGGCGTGCTGCACATCGACAAACCGCACAACGCGGCCGAGCACTTCTTTTGCCTGCTCAAGGGCGCAGGGAATTTTCGCTTGCTGTATGGCTGCGGCGAGCCGCCGGTGGGCGAGGCGGCGGAGAGCCATGTGCGGGAAGTGGTGGGGTTGTTCATGCGGGCTTATCGGCCGGAATGAGGCAGATGAGTTTGTGGCGATTGGGCGGGCGTATTCGCGAGCAAGCCCGCTCCCACAGGTGACCCGGTTCCGTCAGGCAGAACGCGGTCAAATGTGGGAGCGGGCTTGCTCGCGAAGCAGGCGACCCGGTCTTAAGGCTTGAGCGCCTTCTTCGGATAAATGTCATACCGACTGGACTTGCCATCCAGCGCATGACTCGGCTTCGGCCCTTCGATGCAAGGCGCCTTGCGCGGACGCTTGACCACCACCCGGTGGCTGGCCAGGGCCAAGGCGGCTTCGAGCAGTGCCGGCGCATCCGGGTCATCGCCCACCAGCGGTCGGAACAGGCGCATCTCTTTCTTCACCAGCGCGGTTTTCTCGCGATGCGGGAACATCGGGTCAAGGTAGATCACCTGCGGCGGCTCGCCCTCCCAATTGCGCATGACCTCGATCGAGTTGCCCTTGAGCAAGCGCATGCGCGCCACGATCGGCGCCACGTCGAAATCTTCCGCGCCACGGGCCAGGCCATCCTCCAGCAAGGCGCCGATCAGCGGTTGACGCTCGATCAGGCTCATCTCGCAACCGAGACTGGCCAGCACGAACGCATCCTTGCCCAGCCCTGCCGTGGCATCCAGTACTCGCGGGCGCACGCCTTGGGCGACGCCAACAGCCTTGGCGATCATCTGCCCGCTGCCACCGCCGTACAACCGGCGATGGGCCGCACCGCCCTCGACGAAGTCTACCCGCACCGGCCCCGGTGCATCCGGCCCCAGCTGCTGCAACTGCAAGCCCTGGTCGCCCACCTGCAGGGCAAACTCGCCGTCCGCCACTTGCATCGGCAAGCCCAGGCGCTCGGCCCATTGCTCGGCTTGTGGTTCGAAAGCCGCGTCCAGGGCCTGGACATGGATACGGCAGGCCGCAGGTTGATCAATCATCGGAAAACACGCTCAAAAAATTAATGATCGGCAAAAACTGCCGATAACAAAACTATCGAGCATTTTGCCAGAGCTGAGCGTCGACCGAGAGAAATGTCAGACATTCAACCCACAATCACAGGTTTTATCTCGCCCTACGGCGACTACAACCTGCGAAACACCCAGGCACTGAGCGGCGTCAGCCACATCTGGCAGGATTTCTTTGCCCGAGCGCTGGCCGAACAGTCGGGTGAAGTGCTACCTGAATCTCTGAATTTTCCACCGGTCGACCTCGAAAGCCCGGTTGAACCCACTGTCGGCAGCGACCTGCTGGCCCACATCGTGTCCCAGCGCGAATGCGACGTGAAGGACAACGAAGTCCGCCCACCCGAGCCGCTGTTCCTGCCGATTGCCGAATTCGAAATGGACCTGGCCGACAAGCCGTTCCCACCGTTCCCGGCGGACGAAATCGTCGCCCAGCAAAAGCAGCAGGACTTCGAAAGCGGCTGGGTTCGCCCGATCGTATTGAACGCCGGTCAGCCGGTGCCAGAAGCTGGCCCTGCCCCGCAACCGCGTTCGCTGCACCTGCCCATCGCCGAGTTCGAACTCGACCTGCTCGACAAGCCGTTCCCGCCGTTCTCGCCGCAAGAGCTGGTGGCGCAGCAGAAACAGCTCGATTTCGATAACGGCTGGGCACGCCCGATCATCCTGCAAAACCTGCGTATCGCCGCCTGATCCTCAGCCTTTGAAGAACTGATTGGCCTTCTGGTACGGCATCGAACGGGAAGTGAAACCAAACGTGCCCGATGTCTGGATTTCCTCGGCGGCGCGGAAGAATTCACCATAGGCCGCCAATGCCAGCGCCGAACCGACGCTGATACGTTTGACCCCCATTTCCCCCAACTGCGCGACCGTCAGCTTCAAGCCGCCCGACATCAACACATTCACCGGTTTTGGCGCCACGGCGCGCACCACCGCCAGCACATCCTCGGCGCTACGCAGACCCGGTGCATAGAGCACATCGGCACCGGCTTCGGCGAATGCCTGCAAACGGCGGATGGTGTCGTCCAGATCGGGATTGCCGTGCAGGAAGTTTTCCGCACGGGCAGTCAACGTAAAGTCGAACGGCAAACTGCGAGCGGCAGCCACAGCGGCTTCAATGCGCGCCACAGCGTGCTCGAAACAATAGATAGGGCCTTCTTCGCGGCCGGTGGCATCTTCAATCGAACCACCGACGGCCCCGGCCTCGGCTGCGCGCAAGATGCTTTTGGCGCAATCAGCCGGGTTGTCGGCAAAGCCGTTTTCCAGGTCGACTGCAACCGGCAAGTCGGTGGCGGCGACAATCGCCTTGACGTTCAACAGGGTGTCGTCGAGGGTCAATCCGCCATCGGCGCGGCCCAGGGAAAAGGCATAACCGGCACTGGTGGTCGCCAGCGCCTCGAAGCCAAGGCTGGCGAGCATTTTCGCCGAGCCGGCATCCCACGGATTGGGAATCACAAAAGCCCCCGGGCGTTCGTGAAGGGCTTTGAACGCCTGGGCTCGAAGGGTTTGCGCATCCATTTGGCAGGCTCCTGAAGAGGGGAAAGAATCCGCCTCAGAGCAGGCCAAGTTGCTCGGCGACGGGTTCTCTGTATAGCTCAGGCAGCGCCGGCAAGCCAGGCAAACGCAGCATCAGCCGGGCGTGAAAGCGCTGCGCCAGTTTTGCCGCCAGCAGGTTGTCGGCCGTGTGCAGGAAGATGTACGGCGTGCGGCCTTCTTCGATCCACAGGGCGATTTTTTCGACCCAGGGTTCCAGGAACCTGTCGTTGGCCTCAAGCGTCGGATGGCCGATAAAACGCACCTGCGGAAAAGACGTAAAGGCCGTTGGACGCGGTGGCACACGGGGTTTCTTTGCTTGGGCGTGGAGCACCGAGGGCTCGGTCGAGGTGCAACTGAACAACGCCCGGGAATCGAGACAGATGCGTTCGACTCCGCGATCGAGCAGCAAACGATTGAGCATTCGCTCGCTGTCACCCTTGGCGAAAAACTCGTCATGCCGCACTTCCACGGCCAGCGGCCGCTGCAGGGCATCGATGAATCCGGCCAGTTCGGGCAAGCGTTGCGGCGTGAAGCTTTTCGACAGCTGCAACCACAACGGCGACACTCGCTCGCCGAGCGGGCTGAGCAATTGCAGGAAGGTTTCGGCGGCGGTCAGTTGCTCGCGCAGATCGCCACCGTGGCTGATCTCACCGGGAAACTTGGCAGTGAAGCGAAAGTGTTCGGGCATGGTCTCGGCCCAACGCTGCACAGTGCTGGCAGCCGGGCTCGCGTAGAAGGTCGTGTTGCCTTCCACGGCATTGAAAACCTGGGAATAGAGAGCAAGAAAATCGGCAGTCCTGGCGTCCGGCGGATACAGGTAATCACGCCAGGCGTTTTCGCTCCACGAAGGACAACCAAGGTAATACGGCAGCAACATCAGATGTACAGGTCGAGACCCAGCACATCCGCTTCCCAGTCGACGAAACCGGCGGTGCTCAGGTAGCTGGCCAGGGCCATCGCCACACTTTTGCTCATGGCACGGTGGTAAAGCATGTCTTGTTGGCGGGCGGGAAGGTTGCTCAGTTTTTGCGCAGAGGCTTTGGCGGCGCGGGCAGCCAGCTGCTCTTCAGTCGGGAATTCCAGCTCGCCTTCGATATCAATGGCGTCGTCTTCCACCACTCGGCCTTTGCTTGGCTTGCGCTTGATGGAGTAGGACTGAGAGGAAACGCCGTCTATACGCATAGGTGCATGCTCGGAATCAGTGATGGCAGTTTAGTGGCGCAATACCCACTTCGCAAACCGCCGAGTGATAACTAGAACACATAAAAGGCAAAAGGTTTAAAAGCTGGGGTTAGAAACTGATGATTGGCAGAATTAGAGCAGAACACTATCCCACAGGTACTGCGTGAATCAACGCGCTTTAGGCGTCGCCACTTTATCGCGCAGATAAACCGGCTGCGCCTCGTCGGCCACGATCGCCTCGCCGCGTTCCCAGGCAAATCGCGCCAGGGTCAGCAGGTCTTCTGCGTGGGGCAACATGCCCGCGTCCTGCCCGCTCAGGCTGACGGCGATGCGCTCGCCATAACCCCACCCGGTGCCCGCGCCAAACCATTCACCACTGGCATCGGCCGGCAATGCAGCCGACTCCGGCGGCAATACCGCTTCCGCACCCACCAGACGCATCTCCCCAGCCGTTTCGCGGTAGCACCCCCAATACACTTCGTCCATCCGCGCGTCGATGGCCGCGGCGACCTGAGTGGCACCGTGTTCGCGCAGCGCACGTTGCGCCAGCACGGCCAGGTTCGATACCGGCAGCACCGGGCGCTCCAGGGCAAACGCCAGGCCTTGCACCACGCCGATGGCAATGCGCACGCCGGTGAAGGCCCCCGGGCCACGGCCGAACGCAATGGCATCGACCGCTTGCAGTGTGGTGCCAGCATCGGCCAGCAGTTGCTTGATCATCGGCAACAGCTTCTGCGCGTGCAGGCGCGGGATCACCTCGTAATGACTCGTGACCTTGCCGTCATGCAGCAAGGCAACGGAGCAAGCTTCAGTCGCGGTGTCCAGGGCCAGCAAGGTGCTCATTGATGTTTCCGTAAAAGAGGTCAGAAAAAGTGCGTCAGTATAAACAACAACGGCCCGCAAGCGGGCCGTGGATGATGCAGCGAATCAGGTTTTTCAGCTCAGGGCTGCAAGCACCTTGGCGGTGATCGCTTCAACCGAACCGACGCCTTCGATATGGCTGTACTTCGGCTTGCCGTTGGCAGCCGACAGCTTCTGGTAGAAATCCACCAGCGGCTTGGTCTGGGAATGGTAGACCGACAGGCGATGACGCACGGTTTCTTCGGTGTCGTCCTTGCGCTGTACCAGATCTTCACCGGTGACATCGTCTACGCCAGCAACTTTCGGCGGGTTGTAGACGATGTGGTACACGCGGCCGCTGGCCTCGTGAACACGGCGACCGGCGATACGCTGGACGATTTCTTCGTCTTCGACGGCGATTTCAACCACTGCATCGAGCTCGACGCCGGCAGTCACCAGGGCTTCAGCCTGGGGAATGGTGCGCGGGAAGCCGTCGAACAGGAAACCGTTGGCGCAGTCGGACTGGGCGATACGGTCCTTGACCAGTGCGATGATCAGGTCATCGGACACCAGGCCGCCGGCATCCATGATGCTCTTGGCCTTGATGCCCAGCTCGGTGCCGGCCTTGACCGCTGCACGCAGCATGTCACCGGTGGAGATTTGCGGAATGCCGAATTTTTCGGTGATGAACTTAGCCTGAGTACCTTTACCGGCCCCGGGAGCTCCCAGCAGAATGACGCGCATCGATGTGCTCCTCAATTTTTTATATAGATAACGTCAGATTCGCCTCGTGGGGCCAATCTCAAAAATAGGGTCGTGACCGCCCAAACGGCCAAAGGCTGATCAAGATACACAGCAGGCTGCGCCCACACAAGACGCCGAAAGTCGGAGAAACCGCTGCCTCTTGCGACCTTTGCGCACAGTTTCCCAAGTCGCAACCCCATCATTAACTGTCGCCTGGCTGCACTTTTATGCTCGCCATCGGCTGGCATCCGGCCGTAGAGCCGGACGCCCAATGCCACGGTAAAAACCTTAGCCGGTGTTACGCAAACCGGCGGCAATCCCCGCCACAGACACCAGCAAGGCCTGTTCTACCGGGCTGCCCTGCGCCACGTCCTGTACTCTTGAACGGGCCAGCAACTCGGCCTGCAATAGATGAAGAGGGTCGAGGTAAGTGTTGCGCAAGCGGATGAACTCAAGGGTCGCTGGGCTATGTGCCAGCAGCTGCGACTGCCCGGTCAGGCCGAGAACGATGGTGCACGCCTGCGACAATAGGTCGCGTAAGTGCGCACCCAATGGCAGCAGATTCGGCTCTACCAGACGCTCATCGTAGGACCGCGCAATGTCGGCATCGGCCTTGGCCAGGACCATTTCCAGCATGTCGATGCGGGTGCGGAAGAATGGCCACTGCTCACGCATCTGCCCCAGCAGCTCCCCTTCGCCACGCTCCAGCGCCTTGCTCAAGGCCGCCTCCCAACCCAGCCAGGCGGGCAACATCAGGCGCGTTTGGGTCCAGCCGAAGATCCACGGAATCGCCCGCAGGCTTTCGATTCCTCCGGCCCGACGCTTGGCCGGACGACTGCCCAGCGGCAAGCGCCCGAGCTCCTGCTCCGGCGTCGACTGACGGAAATACTCCACGAATTGGGGGTTCTCCCGCACCACGGCGCGGTAGGCGCTGACACCGTCCGCGGCCAGTTCGTCCATCAAATGGCGCCACTCAGGCGTGGGTGGTGGTGGCGGCAGCAAGGTCGCCTCAAGCACGGCGGCCAGGTACAGGTTGAGGTTTTGCTCGGCAATGTCCGGCAGGCCGAATTTGAAGCGAATCATTTCGCCCTGTTCGGTGGTACGGAAACGCCCCGCCACCGAACCCGGTGGCTGCGACAGGATCGCCGCGTGGGCCGGACCGCCGCCACGTCCCACGGTGCCACCGCGACCGTGGAACAACAGCAGCTCCACTTGTTGTTCACGGCAGATGTCCACCAGTCGCTCCTGCGCCCGGTACTGCGCCCAGGCCGCCGCAGTGGTGCCGGCGTCCTTGGCCGAGTCGGAGTAGCCGATCATCACTTCCTGCGGCCCTTGCAGGCGCGCGCGATAACCCGGCAACAGCAACAGTTTCTCGATCACCGGACCCGCGTTGTCGAGGTCGGCCAGGGTTTCGAACAGCGGCACCACGCGCATCGGTCGCAATACACCGGACTCTTTGAGCAGCAATTGCACGGCGAGTACATCGGAAGCCGCGCCGGCCATGGAAATCACGTAGGAACCGAGGGATGCCCCCGGTGCAGCGGCGATTTCCCGACAGGTCGCCAGCACTTCGGCGGTGTCGGCGGATGGCTTGAAGTACGCCGGCAACAAGGGACGACGATTGCTCAATTCACGCATCAGGAAGGCGATGCGCTCTTCTTCACTCCAGTCCTCGTAGCGACCGAGGCCAAGGTAGTCGGTGATTTCGGTCATCGCCGCGGTGTGCCGCGACGAATCCTGGCGCACATCCAGACGCACCAGGAACAGGCCGAAGGTCACCGCACGGCGCAGGCAATCGAGCAACGGCCCGTCGGCAATCACACCCATGCCGCACTCGTGCAACGAGTGGTAGCAAAGCTCCAGCGGATCGAGCAGTTCGCGATTGTTTTGCAGTACATCGCTCGGTGCCGGGATCGACGTCGACAAGGCGGCGTGTGCCCAGTTGCGTGTCGCCCGCAGGCGTTCGCGCAGCTGTTTGAGCACGGCCCGGTAAGGCTCGGCACTGTCGCCAGCCTTGGCCTTCAGTTCATCGCTGGCTTGCTGCATCGACAGCTCAGCCGCCAGGTGATCGACATCGCGCAGGTACAAATCAGCCGCCATCCAGCGCGCCAACAGCAGCACTTCACGGGTAACCGCCGCCGTCACGTTCGGGTTGCCGTCGCGGTCACCGCCCATCCACGAGGCAAAGCGAATCGGCGCCGCCTCCAGTGGCAGGCGCAGGCCGGTGGCGTCGTGCAGGGCCTGGTCGGCCTTGCGCAGGTAATTGGGAATGGCCTGCCACAGCGAATGCTCGATCACCGCGAAACCCCACTTGGCTTCATCCACCGGTGTCGGACGCGTGCGGCGGATTTCTTCGGTGTGCCAGGCCTCAGCGATCAGGCGCTGCAAGGTGGTCTTGATCTGCTCGCGCTCGGCGCTGGTCAGGTCGCGGTGATCCAGGGCCGCCAGTTGCGCGGCGATGGCGTCGTACTTCTGGATCAGTGTGCGGCGTGCCACTTCGGTCGGGTGCGCGGTCAATACCAACTCGATCTCCAGCCGGCCCAGTTGCCGGGCCAGCGCCTCGGCGCCATGCCCCTCGGCGCGCAGGCGCGCGAGCAACTCCGGCAGCACCCTGGCCTCGAACGGCGCCTCCTGGGATTCCTCGCGACGGTGAATCAACTGGTATTGCTCGGCGATGTTGGCCAGGTTGAGAAACTGGTTGAACGCCCGCGCCACCGGCAGCAATTCGTCTTCGGACAACTGATTGAGGCTGGCGCTGAGTTCGGCGTCCATGGAACCGCGCCGGTCAGCCTTGGCGCCCTTGCGGATCTGCTCGATCTTGTCGAGGAAATCGTCGCCATATTGTTCACGAATGGTATTGCCCAACAGCTCACCCAGCAGGTGAACGTCCTCGCGCAAGCGTGCATCAATATCAGTCATCAGCAGGTCTCCAGCAAAAAATCCGGGCGGCTACGAACCTAGAGAGTGCCGCCCCAGACCGGTTCTTACAAGCAAGACGACGAAGGGCCTGTAAACCTTGCCTGTAGAAGCTAGTCTGAAGAGAAGCCGCACAATGGCTGTCGTCACACTCACCCTGCCTGCCACGAGCGGGAGCGCAATGAGGTCAATATGAAAATCCGCGAGCTTGCCCACCACTGGGAAGAAAACGCCAAGGGTCGCCTGACCGATACCGGCTACTCGATTCATTTGGATATGGAGTCCGCCGCACGGCTGGCCGCGATCGTCGAGATGTACCCCAAACGACATCCCGAAGAACTGCTCGGCGATCTGATCGGCGCCGCGCTGGAAGAGCTGGAAAGAAGCTTCCCGTACGTCAAGGGCTCGACCGTGGTTGCCACTGACGAAGAAGGTGATCCGCTGTACGAAGACATCGGGCCGACCCCGCGTTTCCTGGCGCTGTCCCGTCGGCATCTGCACGATTTGTCGATGCCTGAGGACAAACAGAAACACTGAATTTGCATTGAACCCTGTGGGAGCGGGCTTGCTCCGGGCGGCGATCCGACGAAAGCGGTCTGGCATTCGACATCTACGTTGACTGATACACCGCTTTCGCGAGCAAGCCCGCTCCCACATTGGCCCGTATTTCAGTTTGAAAAATTGCGTTTCTCCGGGCCTGCAAGAGGTCCGGCATAGTGCTTTGCGTGACGCAAAACCCCGCCTTAGAGGCCTGCCCATTCGAACCCGTTTTTTTCGATAGCCGGCTAATTTCTCTGAACTTTCAAAAAAAGCCTCGGGTCAACCCAAGTAACCACGCCTGGGACGAGCGTTTCAAAATGCCCCGCAATTGATGGCTTCAGCGCCCAGCCCAGGATGGATTCAACGCTTTCAGGAGTTAGCCCAATGGAGTTGAAGACCATGAAAACCCGAACCGGCACATCCTCGTTCACTCATGCGCGCGGCCTCCAACTGGCGGCGCTGGCCCTCGGTACCAGCCTGATCCTGTCCGGTTGTGCCGGCAACCCGCCAACCGAGCAATACGCGGTGACCCAATCGGCCGTCAACGACGCCGTGAGTGCCGGCGGCACCGAATTCGCCGCCGTGGAAATGAAGTCGGCCCAGGACAAGCTCAAGCAAGCCGAAATCGCCATGCACGACAAACAATATGACCAGGCCCGGACGCTCGCCGAACAGGCCGAGTGGGACGCTCGCGTGGCCGAGCGCAAGGCCCAGGCGATGAAGACCGAACAATCCGTGAAGGACGCGCAGAAAGGCGTTCAGGAATTGCGTCAGGAAAGCCAGCGCACCCTTCAGTAATCGGCGCGGCGCCACGCATTCCCACTCGACTAAAAGGACGAAATCATGAAACCCAATCAACTGATGATCCCTGCCCTGCTGGCTGTCACCGTAGCCCTGGCGGCCTGTTCCACACCACCCAACGCCAACCTCGAACAGGCCCGCACCAACTACACGGGGCTGCAGGCCGACCCGCAAGCGGCCAAGGTCGCCGCCCTGGAAACCAAGGAAGCCAGCGATTATCTGGACAAGGCCGATCAGGCCTATCGGGACAAGGAGGACGCGGCCAAGGTCGACCAGCTTGCCTATCTGACCAACCAGCGGGTTGAAGTGGCCAAGCAGACCATTGCCCTGCGCACCGCCGAAGCCAATCTGAAAAACACCTCGGCACAACGGGCCGAGGCCCGCCTGGAAGGCCGGGATCAGCAGATCAAACAACTCAAGGACAGTCTCAACGCCAGGCAGACCGATCGCGGGACACTGGTGACCTTTGGCGATGTGCTGTTCGCCACGGACAAGGCCGAGCTGAAATCCAACGGCCTGATGAACATCAACAAACTGGCGCAGTACCTCCAGGAAAACCCCGACCGCAAAGTGATTGTCGAAGGTTATACCGACAGCACCGGCACGGCGTCGCACAACCAGTCGCTGTCGGAACGTCGCGCGGACTCCGTGCGGGCTGCGCTGGTGAAGATGGGCGTCGATCCAGCGCGGATCGTGGCGCAGGGGTACGGCAAGGAGTATCCGGTGGCGGATAACGCCAGCACCTCGGGCCGGGCGATGAATCGTCGGGTGGAGGTGACGATTTCCAATGACAATCAGCCGGTAGTGCCGCGTTCGGCGATTAGCGCCAACACGCAATAATCGGCCGCATCACTCCCCCTGTGGGAGCGGGCTTGCTCGCGAATGCGGTGGAACATTCAGCATCAATGTTGACTGACACTCCGCTTTCGCGAGCAAGCCCGCTCCCACATTGGATTTGTGTTGTTGGTCAGGACCGGTTTATTGCTCCAGCTTCTGCGGCGTTTCCTGCCCCATGCAGCGCACGGCTTTCTTCTTGCTGTCGACCAGCACACCGGTCAGGCCCTTCTGTTCCATGTCGAACAGCACCAGCACGCCATCAATGCACTGCGCCACTTGCGCGGCCGGTTCCAGGGAGACTTTGTAGTCTTCGCCCGGAACGGTCTTGAGCATGGTGAATTCGTTGAGCAGCAACGCATCTTCAGGCTTGGCGAAGTGCAGGTAGCCGTACCACCACAGGGCCCCCACGGTGCCGAGGATGCTGCAGATACCGGTGATGATCAGCGGGATGGCGTTACGTTCTTCACTCATTGCGGACTCTCTGGTGGTTCATCTTCAGAATTCGGCGGTGCCGGGTAATTGGGGATTTCACCCAGGCGGCGCAGGCCGTTGAAATGCTGCGGGTCATCGAGGTAACGCAGCATGACTGTGCGCCAGACCGGGTCGGCGAACGTCTGCACATGACCGCCACGGGTCAGTTGCAGCACCCGCGGCGGCGGCGCAGCTTGATACAGTCGGATGCCGTTGGAAAGAGGCACGATCGGATCGTCGATGCTGTGGTAGAGCAGTTTCGGCACATCTTTAAGCTGCGCCATGGCGTTGATCGCGCTGTCGCCATCCGGCACCAGCCATGACAACGGCACCTGGAACGTCCAGAACACCCATGAATGGCTCAACGCATACTGACCGACGCTGCGGTAGCTGGCGGGTACGCCATCGAGCACGATGGCCTTGAGTTGCTTCTGCCGTTGCGGGTGCTGGACCAGGTAATGCACGGCCATCGAGCCACCGAGGCTCTGGCCGAGCAGGATCAGCGGCTTGCCTTGAACCTCTGGCGCCCGGTCCAGCCAGGCGAACGCCGCATCGATGTCCTGATAGATCGCTGGCAGGCTTGGTTCGCCTTCGGACAGGCCATAACCGCGATAATCAACAAGCAACACCTGGTAACCATTTTCCGGCAACCAAAAGCTGCCGCCGAGGTGCATGGGCAGGTTTCCGCCATTGCCGTGCAGGTGCAGCACTGTGCCTTTGACCTCGACTCCCTGCTTCGCTGGCAGCCACCAGGCATTGAGCTTGAGGCCATCGGCAGTGATCAGGGTGACGGTGCGGTATTCGAGCCCGGCCTTTTGCGGGGTGAACAGCTGGCCGGGTTCGGGGTAGAACAGCAGTGAGCTGCAACCGTTCAAGGCCAGGAGAAGGCAGACGATGCCGAGGATTCTCATCCGTTGAAACCTCGCTTTGACGATTGGAATACATACCCCCTGTGGGAGCGGGCTTGCTCGCGAATGCGGTCTGACATTCAACATCTCAGTTGGCTGACACACCGCTTTCGCGAGCAAGCCCGCTCCCACATTTGGATCTCACCAGCCCTTACAGGATATTCGAGTAATCCGCCTCGATCCGGTCCAGGCTCAGGTGGTTGAGGAAGTTGGAGAAGCACATCCACGCCGACAACGCGTTCATGTCGCGGAACTGTTCCGGCAGGTACTTGGGCGGCACCACCAGGCCTTCGTCCACCAACTGGCGCAAGGTACGCATGTCTTCCAAGGTGGTCTTGCCGCAGAACAACAGCGGTATCTGCTCCAGCTTGCCTTTGCGCACGGCCAGTTGAATGTAGTTGTAAATCATGATGAAGCCCTTGAGGTAGGACAAGTCTTTGGTAAATGGCAGACCTGTCGGCACCGAGCCGCGGAAAACGCGACTGGCGTTGCTGTAGCTCTCGGGCATCTCGAAACCTTGCTCGCGGAAGAACTCGAACACCTGCAGGAAGTCCGCGCCCTCCTCCACCATGTGAATGGCGCGGGTGCGGTTGGTGAGTTTGCGCAGGCGGCTCGGGTACGAGGCGAAGGTGATGATTTCCATCAGGATCGCCAGGCCTTCCTGGGTCACCGTCGACGAGGGCGGCCCTTTGGCCAGGAAGGTGCAGATCGGCTGGTTCAGACCGTTGAGGGTGGTGCCGACGTGTACCAGCCCTTCATGGACTTCCAGGGCGCGCACATCGCGGTTGTTGAACATCGCGTCGGAGCGGATCTTGATGTAGTCGGCGCCGGCCGCCGCGTCGGCGACGATGCCATCGGACTCGAACACCCGAATGGTTTCCTCGGCTTCGCCAAACACCTTGTTCAAGCGATGCTGCAACATGTCGACCGCATCCTTGGCCGTCAGTGTCTTCGGTTCGTCCTTGAGGTCGCCACGGCCATCGATGTTGTTCAGGTATTCGGACAGCATCATGCCCAGGTCGGAAAGGGTCGGGTCGCCAGCGTGGAACGCATCGGAGGCGGCGCCGTACAGCTCCTGGGAAATCAGGCCGAAATCCTCGGTGCCACGGGCTTCGAGCATGCGGATCACCATGCGGTATTCCTTGCACATGCGCCGCATGATCTGGCCGACCGGGTTGAACTGGCCGAGCTGGCGGGTGATGTCGCGCTCGATGTTCTGGAACTCCAGCTTCACCTTGCTGGAATCGAACGCCAGCGGCCGGTTGAGGTAGTAGTCGCGGTCCACCGCCGGCATTTCCTTGCCCTTGGCCTTGAGGAAACCCTTGCGAATATTGTCGTCCCATTTGACCGCATCGAGTACGCGGATCGGCGTCTGCGCCAGCACGATGCGATCGGACAAAATGCGTATCGACTGTTGGTAATCGTCCACGCGAAACTCCTGTAGAAACCTGTTGATGCCGGTTATTTGGCCTTGGCCTGACGCTGATAGCGCACCGCTTCGACGAACACATCGGAATTGGCCGGGTCGTCGAGGTAGGCGGCGACTTGGTCCATGTTGCTGTCGATCATTACGCCATCGCCGTCGCCGGTCTGGAAGCTTTCACCGCTCAGGGCTTTCTGCTTGATGGCCTGGTTGATCTGATCGAGATCGAGGTTGTAGACCACCAACTCATGTTTGTCGGTCAGCTCAAAACCGCCCAGGGTGAAATGCCCACCGAACTGCGCCGGCACCTTCGCCGACAGATACCAGCGGTTGCCATGGCGTGACACTGTGAAAGGATAGGCCTCCCGCTCCCAGGGCCTGGCCCGGTAATAGCTGACGGCCTGATAGCGGTTGTCACCGATGTGCCTCAGTTCGAGGTTGAGCGCCTCGCCCCAGGCATTGGTGCTGGTCCATTTGCCGAGCAATCCTTTAGGCGCGGGTTCGCTTGTGGGCAGCGGCTCCTTGAAGGTTACCAGACAGCCACTGAGCAGCAGGAACGACAAGGCGATCACAACGACACGCCAGGCTTTCATTCAACACTCCCTATGAACACGCTTCGCCCTCAGATGCACAGCGCCTTCTGTGGCGAGGGGGCTTGCCCCCGTTCGGCTGCGAAGCAGTCGTAAAACCAGCGCATCCGGACTGACTGTCTCACCGAGGTCACTGGTTTTGGGGCGGCTTCGCCACCCAACGGGGGCAAACCCCCTCGCCACAGGCCAGTTCCCACAGGTCATGCACCAACCGGGCTACACCGACGCCAGCACCAGGTGCATGTAGCGCTTGAGGATGCCGAGCATTTCCTCTTCGGCGGCCGGTTCGTCTACGTTGAGCAGCCCCTGATATTCCATCCGCCCGATAATCGCCGTCAACACCTTGGCATCCTGATGCGGCTCGCGCGAGCCCAGCACCTGGAACAGCTGGCAAGAGCCCTGCAGCAGGATTTGCTGATGCGAGCGCACCAGTTCGGCCAGGCGCGGGTTGAGCAAAGCCTCCTGGCGGAACGCCTGCTCGGCCATCAAATGCTCGCGGCGATTGACCAGTTGCCGGTGAACGTAATCGGTCATCAGCCGGGCAATGTCGTCCGCCAGTGTCGAGCGCGCCTGCGGGCTGCCATCGCCACTGGCGATCATGTCGCGCAGCAGGCCTTCGTTGTTTACCCACAACTTGCCCATGTACGCGGCACTGCGCTCCACGTATTGGGCGAAGGTATCGGTGAGCAGGTCATCGATATCCTTGAAATAGTAAGTGGTCGCCGACAACGGCACTTGCGCCTCGGCGGCCACCGCGCGATGTCGTACGGCGCGCACGCCATCGCGCACGACAATACGCATGGCGGCGTCGAGAATGTCCTGTCGACGCTGCTCACTGCCCTGTCGGCTGGCCTTGCGGCCCTGGTACTGAACACTTTCAGCGACCGCAGTGGCGATACCCGCTGCACCTTCTTGAGCTATTGCACGAATCACGACAGGTATTTCCTCTCAGATGAAAGTAACAAGTTGATACGTTTGTACCAGACAGGCAATAAAAAGCCGCCTCAAAGGCGGCTTTTTATTTGAAACACTTACGCTTGCGGCCGCATGTGCGGGAACAGGATCACGTCGCGGATCGACGGGGAGTTGGTCAGCAGCATCACCAGACGGTCGATGCCGATGCCTTCACCCGCCGTTGGCGGCATGCCGTACTCCAGCGCACGCACGAAGTCGGCGTCGTAGTGCATGGCTTCGTCGTCGCCAGCGTCCTTGTCGGCCACCTGGGCCATGAAGCGCTCGGCCTGGTCTTCCGCGTCGTTCAACTCGGAGTAGGCGTTGGCGATTTCACGACCACCGATGAACAGCTCGAAGCGGTCGGTGACGTTCGGGTTGTCGTCGTTGCGACGGGCCAGCGGCGACACTTCGAACGGGTACTGGGTAATGAAGTGCGGCTGCTCCAGCTTGTGCTCGACCAGCTCTTCGAAAATCATCACCTGCAGTTTGCCCAGGCCTTCGAAGCCCAGCACCTTGGCCCCGGCCTTCTTCGCGATGGCGCGGGCCTTGTCGATGTCGTTCAGGTCGTCAGCGGTCAGCTCGGGGTTGTACTTGAGGATCGAGTCGAACACCGACAGACGCACGAACGGCTCGCCGAAGTGGAACACCTTGTCGCCGTATGGCACGTCGGTGCTGCCCAGAACCAGCTGAGCCAGTTCGCGGAACAGCTCTTCGGTCAGGTCCATGTTGTCTTCGTAGTCGGCGTAGGCTTGGTAGAACTCCAACATGGTGAATTCAGGGTTGTGACGAGTCGAAACGCCCTCGTTACGGAAGTTGCGGTTGATCTCGAACACTTTCTCGAAGCCGCCGACAACAAGCCGCTTGAGGTACAACTCCGGCGCAATGCGCAAGAACATGCCCATGTCCAGGGCGTTGTGGTGAGTCTCGAACGGCTTGGCTGCCGCGCCGCCAGGAATGGTCTGCAGCATCGGCGTTTCCACTTCCAGGAAGTCACGCTGCATCAGGAAGCTGCGGATGTGCGCGATGACTTGCGAACGCACGCGGAAAGTCTGGCGCACGTCTTCGTTGACGATCAGGTCAACGTAGCGCTGGCGATAGCGCTGCTCGGTGTCGGTCAGGCCGTGGTGCTTGTCCGGCAGCGGGCGCAGGGATTTGGTCAGCAGGCGCACGTTGGTCATTTCAACGTACAGGTCGCCCTTGCCGGAACGGGCCAGGGTGCCTTCGGCGGCAATGATGTCGCCCATGTCCCAGGTTTTCACCGCGGCCAGGGTTTCTTCGGACAGGGTCTTGCGGTTGACGTAGACCTGAATGCGCCCGGTCATGTCCTGGATCACCATGAACGAGCCACGGTTGAGCATGATGCGACCGGCAACCTTGACCGGGATTGCAGCTTCTGCGAGCTCTTCCTTGGTCTTGTCCGCGTACCGTTTCTGCAGTTGCTCGCAGTAGTTTTCGCGGCGGAAGTCATTCGGGAAGGCATTGCCCTTGGCGCGCTCGGCAGCAAGCTTTTCCTTGCGCAGGGCGATCAGGGAGTTTTCTTCCTGTTGCAGGGCTTGCGGGTCGAGTTCTTGGTCGCTCATGTCTTTAAATATTCCATCTGGTTCGTTGTCCCCGGCCTTCGGCCGGGGATCGCCGGCAAGCCGGCTCCTACAGGGGGGCGCGGTGTGTCAGTGTATTACAGCCCCGATTTCAGGCTCGCTTCCAGGTATTCGTCGATGTCGCCATCGAGCACCTTGTCACAGTCGCTGCGTTCGATGTTGGTGCGCAGATCCTTGATCCGCGAGGCATCGAGCACGTACGAACGGATCTGGTGACCCCAGCCGATATCGGACTTGGTGTCTTCCAGCGCCTGGGACGCCGCGTTGCGCTTCTGCATTTCCTGCTCGTACAACTTGGCCCGCAGCATTTTCATGGCGGTGTCCTTGTTGGCGTGCTGGGAACGTTCGTTCTGGCAGCTGACCACGGTGTTGGTCGGTACGTGGGTGATACGTACGGCCGAGTCGGTGGTGTTTACGTGCTGACCACCGGCACCGGAAGAACGATAGGTGTCGATCCGCAGGTCTGCCGGGTTGATCTCGATCTCCACCTTGTCATCGATCTCGGGGGAAACGAACACCGCGGAGAAAGAGGTGTGGCGACGGTTGCCGGAGTCGAACGGGCTCTTGCGCACCAGGCGGTGCACGCCGATCTCGGTGCGCAACCAGCCAAAGGCGTATTCGCCCTTGATGTGCACGGTCGCGCCCTTGATCCCGGCGACTTCACCGGCGGACAGTTCCATGATGGTCGCGTCGAAGCCGCGTTTGTCGGCCCAGCGCAGGTACATGCGCAGCAAGATGTTGGCCCAGTCCTGGGCTTCGGTGCCGCCGGAACCGGCCTGGATGTCCAGGTAGGCGTTGTTCGGGTCCATTTCGTGGCTGAACATGCGGCGGAATTCAAGCTTGGCGAGGTTTTCCTCGAGACGGGCCAGCTCGGCGACGACATCGCCCACTGCGCCTTCGTCGTTCTCTTCAACGGCCATGTCCAACAGGTCACGGCAATCGGCCAGACCGGTGTTCAGTTCGTCGAGGGTATCGACGATCTGCGCCAGCGCAGCGCGCTCGCGGCCCAGCTCCTGGGCGTATTCAGGTTTGTTCCAGACACTCGGATCTTCAAGCTCGCGATTGACTTCGGTCAGACGCTCATGCTTTTGATCGTAGTCAAAGATACCCCCGAATAGTTTCGGAGCGCTCGGACAGGTCCTTGATGGTGTTCAGGATCGGGTTGATTTCCATGACGGGCAGCACTCGTTGGCGAACTTTTGAAAGCCGGCGAGTATACCGTAATCAAGCGATCCCGGCAGCCCGCATGGCGGGTTTACCGGCGAATGGTTTCAGTCAGCGGCCACCTGCCAACTGCAAATCAAGCAGTCACCACCCACCTGTGGCGAGGGGGCTTGCCCCCGTTCGACTGCGAAGCAGTCGTAAAACCAGTCAATGCGGTATGTCTGGCAGACATAGGCGGCAGTTTCGGGGCCGCTTCGCGACCCAACGGGGCGGTGCGGCGATCCGACAAGCCCCCTCGCCACAGGTTCATCACCATCAAGTCGAGCGTTACCCAACCCCCACCTGATTGCGCCCATTTTTCTTCGCCGAATACAGCCCCTTGTCCGCCGCCAGGATCAGGTCGCGGCAATTGCTGCCCGCTTTCGGGGGGATGGTCGACAGACCGATGCAGTCGGATGTATCGGTTCCATACTCTCATCCTTTCAACGATTCCTAATCTGAAATTAAGCTTGTTAAAATATGATCCCGCCACATGCCATTCAACTTCAAATACTTCCTGGCGTACCCTTCACGCTCAAACCCTAGTGACTTCAACAATTTGGCACTTCGTTGATTTGACGGTTCATAGTTTGCCATCACCCTATTCATATTTAACTCATCCAACACATAGCTAATTGTTTGTGACAGTGCCTCTCTCATTAACCCTTTTCCTTGGTACTCTCTATCGATGCTATAACCTAAATAGCAAGCTCGAAAAGGACCTTTTACTATTTGATCATAACTTATTATACCTACTACCTTTCCGCTATCGACAAGAGCGAACCGCAACTCGTTACCAGCGGCGCGTGATAATTGGTAGCGTGACAATTGTTCCTGCCAGAACGCTTGTGTATAAAATTCAGAAGGACGTTTCGGCATAGAAGCTTCTAGATGCTTCTGATTTCTAGAAAAATATTCCGCAACAGACTGTGAATTGGATTCTGAAAAATCTACGACTGCGACATGACCTACATTAAAGTTAAGCTCTCGCATACTATCTCCTTATTATTCAAGACTAGGGTGCCCTAGCCCTGCACTTCACCCAAGAGTTAAATCACTCTTGCCACTCCTTATTTGACATAGGAGCTGAAACTGCTAGCACCAGCTATCTGAACACATGCCATCAACTTGCAATGACGGGATTAGTTGTAACCCCCACGACACAATTGATCAATATTTTTCCGTGTAGGACCGGGACTATATGCAAGAGAGACGATTCTTAAACTGTAGAGATTGCTATCAACAAGCTACAAACAAAACGCTTACCCCAAACGTATTTCTATAGCTCCTGGACTCAGGACAATTTGTCGATTCATCGAACTTTCCTAAAATTCATATTGTGTACCGATTGCGTTTATTCGTGCCGCGCTTTTCACCTAAACGTAAAGCCGCATTGCTCAGGATTTTGCTTCTACGCGTAACCGGTCGAAGGCCATGACTTCCCGGCGGAAGAGATCAGCGAAATTCTTTGTCAAAGTGGAGCAAGCGGCTTGGTTCTGAATGAAGTGCAGTGTTCGAAAAAAATCCGGCAAAATGAAAATCGGGAGCAGTCCCGCAAAGCTAAAAATAGCGTTCAGGAACTTGAGTGCGAATTGCGTCGCAAAGACAAACCGCGTGGTTGGTGCGGCAGGAATAGCTCAACGACTATTGGGGGACCAACAAAGAGGACCAGTGACGTCTTTATGAAACGGAAGTTACTCGGGACATGCACGCGAGGAGATCCGCAACGAAGTCGTCGTCCTGCACGACTTCGCTCTTGTACTTACCATCCCGCTGCGAGACAGCTGCGATTGAAGAACGTCATTGGGCGGCGAACGCAGGCGCAGACTCCGTAAAACATACGAATAGCTGACAGGTTTATTTTTACTCCATCAAAAATAAGCTTGTCAGCTATTTCTAATCAACCATCGGTGCGCACGCCCCTACTCAACCCCCACCTGATTACGCCCATTGTTCTTCGCCGAATACAGCCCCTTGTCCGCCGCCGAGATCAGCTCCCGGCAATTGCTGCCGGCTGTCGGGGTGATGGTCGAGAGGCCGATGCTGATGGTCAGGCTCGACCCTTCATTCGGCGAGTTGTGCGGGATCTTCAGGGCTGCCACGGTCTGGCGCAGCTTCTCGGCCACCAGCCGCGCACCACCTGGCGAGGTGTTGGGCAGCACCAGGGCGAACTCTTCGCCGCCGTAGCGGGCCGGCAGGTCCGAAGGCCGGGCGCTGGCGTCGCGGATCGCCGAGGCGACCTTGCGCAGGGCTTCATCGCCTTCCAGGTGGCCGAAACTGTCGTTGTAGGCCTTGAAGTAGTCGACGTCGATCATCAGCAACGACAACTGGCTCTGCTCACGCAGTGAACGGCGCCACTCCAGTTCCATGTATTCGTCGAAGTGCCGACGGTTAGACAAACCCGTCAAGCCATCGGAGTTCATCAGGCGTTGCAGCACCAGGTTGGTGTCGAGCAGTTGCTGCTGGCTGACCCGCAACGCGCGGTAGGCCGCGTCCCGTTGCAGCAGGGTCATGTAGGAGCGCGAGTGATAGCGGATGCGCGCGACCAGTTCGATGTTGTCCGGCAGCTTGACCAGGTAATCGTTCGCCCCGGCCGCGAAGGCCGCGCTCTTGATCAGCGGATCTTCCTTGGTCGACAGGACGATGATCGGAATGTCCTTGGTCGCCGGGTGATTGCGGTATTCGCGCACCAGGCTCAGGCCGTCGAGGCCGGGCATGACCAGATCCTGCAGGATCACCGTTGGCTTGATGCGCACCGCATGGGCGATGGCCTGGTGCGGGTCGGCGCAGAAGTGGAAATCGATATTATCTTCATTCGCCAGGCCGCGGCGCACGGCTTCGCCGATCATGGCCTGATCGTCTACCAGCAATACCATGGCGGCGTTTTCGTCGGTCTTGAAGTCGTCGAGCTGTAATTCATTCATGTGCGGTCACCTGAGTACTGCCTGGGCCAGGAATGCGGGAAAAGCTGCTCATTTGGCAAAAATCTCCAGCAATCGTGGCGCTATCTTGTCCAGCGGGCGAATCTCCACGGCAGCGTCGATGGCCGCGGCCGCCTTTGGCATGCCATACACCGCACTGCTGCCCTGGTCTTGTGCGATGGTCAGGTAGCCCTGTTGGCGCATGAGTTTAAGCCCCTGGGCGCCATCACGCCCCATGCCGGTGAGCAAAACCCCCACGGCGTCACCATTCCAGTAGCTGGCCACACTCTCGAAGAACACATCGATGGAGGGCCGGTAGATCTCGTTGACCGGTTCGGCGGTGTAGGCCAGCGTGCCGTTTTTCAGCAAGCGAATATGGTGATTGGTGCCGGCCAGCAATACCTTGCCGCTTTGCGGCGGCTCGCCTTGCTGGGCCAGCCGCACGTCGAGGCCGCTGGCACTGCCGAGCCATTCAGCCATGCCGGCGGCAAACACCTGGTCAACATGTTGCACCAGTACGATGGCTGGCGAGAAATCACGCGGCAACCCCTTGAGCAAGACTTCCAGCGCCGCCGGCCCACCGGCGGATGAGCCAATGGCGATCAGGCTCTGGCGTGAGCCCGAATTGCGCAACGGTGCCGGCGCCGGGCGCGGACGGTTGCCCTTGTCGCCGATCAGCCAACCGATGTTCATGATCTTGCGCAACAACGGCGCAGCCGCTTCCTGGGCATTGCCGGCGCCGAGGGCCGGGGTGTCGACCACGTCCAGCGCACCATGGCCCATGGCCTCGAACACCCGGTGCACGTTCTGCTGGCGATCCACGGTGACGATGACAATGGCGCACGGGGTCTCGGCCATGATCCGTCGCGTGGCCTCGACGCCATCCATCACCGGCATGATCAGGTCCATCAGAATCAGGTCCGGCGTGTCTTGCGCGCACTGGCGCACCGCCTCGGCGCCATTGCCGGCGACCCAGACCACCTCGTGTGTCGGCTCGAATGCCAGGGCGCGGCGCAGGGCCTCCACCGCCATGGGCATGTCGTTGACGATAGCAATCCTCATGCCCGCGCTCCTCCGATGAGCTCGACCACTGCATCGAGCAAGGCGTCGTCATGAAAACTGGCCTTGGCTAGATAATAGTCGGCTCCGGCATCCAGTCCACGACGCCGGTCCTCTTCACGATCCTTATAAGACACCACCATCACCGGCAACGATTGCAGGCGAGTGTCGCGACGCAGCAACGTGACCAGTTCGATGCCATCCATGCGCGGCATATCAATGTCGGTGATCAACAGATCGAAATCCTCCGAACGCAGCGCGTTCCAGCCGTCCATGCCGTCTACCGCAACCGCCACGTCGTAACCGCGATTGAGCAACAGCTTGCGCTCCAACTCTCGCACGGTCAGGGAATCGTCCACCACCAGAATTCGCTTGCGGGCCGCCTCGACCACCTGATTGCTGTGACGGGCAATGCGCTCCAGTCGACCGGTGTTGAGCAGTTTTTCCACCGAACGCAGCATGTCTTCGACATCAACGATCAGCACCACCGAGCCGTCGTCGAGCAGGGCCCCGGCGGAAATGTCCTGCACCTTGCCCAGACGCTCATCCAGCGGCAGCACCACCAGCGTCCGCTCACCGACAAACCGTTCCACCGCCACGCCGTAGATCGCATCGCGCTCGCGAATCACCACGACTTTCAGGGTTTGCCCGCTGTTCTGGCTGGCCGGACGTTGCAGCAGTTGGCTGGCCGCGACCAGGCCGACATGCCGGCCTTCGTGCCAGAAGTGCTGGCGGCCTTCGACCTGCACGATATCCTCCGGCTCCAGATCACACATGCGCTCGATGTGCGCCAGCGGGAAGGCATAGGCTTCGTCGCCGACTTCCACGACCAGACTGCGCACCACCGACAGGGTCAGCGGCACTTCGAGGTGGAAACGACTGCCCTCGCCCGCCGTCTGTTCCAGCACCACTGCGCCGCGCAACTGCCGGACCATGTGCTGCACCGCATCCAGGCCGACACCGCGACCGGACACCTCGGTGACCGTGTCGCGCAGACTGAAGCCAGGCAGGAACAGGAACGTCAGCAGCTCTTCTTCGCTCAACTGCGCGGCGGTTTGCGCGGGCGACAAACTCCGCTCGACGATACTGCGACGGACCTTTTCCAGATCCACGCCATTACCGTCATCGCTCAATTCAAGCACCAGCAAACCGGCTTGATGAGAGGCGCGCAAGCGAATCAAACCTTCAGCTGGCTTGCCCGCCAGCAGGCGCTGTTCCGGAGTTTCGATGCCGTGGTCGACTGCGTTGCGCAACAGGTGAGTCAGCGGCGCTTCGAGCTTTTCCAGGACGTCGCGATCGACCTGAGTCTTCTCGCCTTCGATTTCCAGCCGCACCTGTTTGCCCAGGTCGCGCCCCAGATCCCGGACCATGCGCACCTGCCCGGTCAGCACATCGGCAAACGGCCGCATGCGACAAGCCAGCGCCGTGTCGTACAACACCTGCGCCCGCTGGCTGGCATGCCAGGCGAACTCATCGAGTTCGGCGTTCTTTTCCATGAGCAGTTGCTGGGATTGCGCCAGCAAGCGCCGCGCATCCTCGAGAACTTCCTGGGCTTCCAGGCTCAAGGCGTGATCCTTGAGGTGAACGTTAAGACTCTCCAGGGCTCGCAGGCTGTTGCTCTGCATGCGCTTGAGGCGCTGCATGGTCGCCAGGTGCGGTTTGAGCCGCTGGGTTTCCACCAGGGATTTGCTCGACAGATCGAGCAAGCTGTTCAGGCGCTCGGCGGTGACACGCAGCACGCGCTCGCCATTTTCGGTGGTGCGTTTGGTCTTGCGTGGGACTGCGGTCGATGTGGGCTCGACGACAGGTACCGGTGCCTCGACCTTGGACGCAGGTGCTTCAAGTTGAAGTTCGGCCATCACCGGTGCGGCAGGCGCAATCAGCGGGGCCGCCGGGTCCAGCAAGCGCGCCATCAACGCCTCGTAGGCCGCGATATCCGCGGCCTCCGGGTTGTTGCCCGGCGTGGCGATGCGCATCAGCAAATCGGTACCTTGCAGCAGCGCATCGATGTGTTCGGGGCGCAACAACAAGCGCCCTTCCTGGGCACTGACCAGGCAATCTTCCATCACATGGGCAACGCTGACCCCGGCATCGACGCCGACGATCCGCGCCGCGCCTTTGAGCGAGTGCGCCGCACGCATGCACGATTCGAGTTGATCGGCCAATGTCGGGTCGCGCTCAAGCGCCAGCAGGCCGGCGCTCAACACCTGGGTCTGGGCTTCGGCCTCCAGGCTGAACAGCTCCAGCAAAGAGGCGTCGCGCATTTGCTCGGGGGTCATGTAAGGCTCCGGGTCACGGCGGACAGCAGCTGTTCTTCATCCAGCCAACGCAGGCTGCGACCTTTGAATTGCAACACGCCACGGGTGTATTTGGCGCTGGCCTGGGCACCCGAACGCGATGCGGCATCGAGGATGCGCTCGTCGATGGCGTGAATCCCGTCGACTTCGTCCACCGGCACCACCACCGGCCCGCCGTGGGCCGCGATGATCAGCATGCGTGGCATGACCCGCGTGCCGGACACCGCGCTGACGATGTCGTCGAGCCCCAGCAACTCCACCAGCGACAGGCAGGCAACCAGCGCGCCGCGCACATTCGCCACGCCGAGCAAGGCCCGGGAGCGCTGGTGCGGCAAGGAGTGAATCGCTTGCAGTGGCGCTACCTCGACCAGACTGCGGGTCGCGAGAGCCAGCCATTCTTCACCCAGGCGGAACATCAGCAGCGAACGGGTTTTCACCTCGTTCTCGACCGCGACGGACGCTGGCCCGCGATCTTCCTGCTGCAACGCATAGCGATCGAGCAAGCGTGTGGCGGCCGCCGAATACACCGCACAATTGCGGCAGTGAATATGCTCGGCCAGCAGCGGGCAGGACTTGTCGCCGTGGATACCGATGCGGTTCCAGCAGTCGTCGATGGCCTGGGCATCCCGGGTGACGCTAAAGGTGTCGGAGGCGATCATCGTTTACGCTCACTGTCGGCGGCGCGCCCGCTACGGGCGGCACGCTCCTGCAATCGTCTGGCCCCCGTCGCGTCACCCTGGGCCTGCAGCAATGCGGCCAGGTGCATCAACGCTTCGGAATGTTGCGGTTCGAGGTACAGCACCTTGCGATAAAAGCCCTGGGCTTCCAGGACGTTGCCGGCGACATCGCTGAGCAGTCCCAGCCAATAGAACACCTGGGCTACCGGTTCATGACTGCGCAAATAGCTTTCACACGCCGCCCTTGCCTCGGCGCTTTTACCTTCGTTGGCCAGCGTGGCGATGTTCGCCAGCAGCACGGCCGTATCGGCGCCGGACGTTGGCGCTACAGAAGCCAGCGGCACGACACTGGCGAATGGGCGCCTGCGCACGGGTGCAGGCGGCGGATTGCGCAACGGTTGCGGCACAGGCAAGGGGGCTGGAACGAACACCGGCAAGGGTTCAGGGTCCGCAGTCCCTTGTCGACTGAACGCGAAGGACTGCGCGATACCGATCGAGCGCATCCCCAGGCGTCCCAGCAGACTGCCTTCGGCCGGACCGATAAACAGCACGCCGTCATCGTGGGTCAGGCGCTTGAGCACGTCGAAGACTTGCTTCTGGGTCGGCTGGTCGAAATAGATCAGCAGGTTGCGACAAAACACGAAGTCGAACGGCGGTTCACCGGCCAGCAAGGCCGGATCCAGCAGATTGCCGACCTGCAAGCGCACCTGCTCCTGCACACGCGGGTCCAGGCGATAGCCGTCACCCTCGGCCGTAAAATGACGGTCGCGATACGCAATGTCGTCGCCCCGGAAGGAGTTCTTGCCGTACAAGGCGCGCCTGGCTTTTTCCACCGACAGCGGGCTGACGTCCATGCCGTCGACCTTGAACTGGTGCGGCTTGAGCCCGGCATCGAGCAACGCCATGGCGATCGAGTAAGGCTCTTCACCGGTGGAACACGGCAGGCTGAGAATCCGCAGTGCGCGCAGGTTGTTGATCTCGGCCAGGCGTTTGCTCGCCAGTTTCGCCAGGGTGGCGAAGGACTCCGGATAGCGGAAGAACCAGGTCTCCGGAACGATCACCGCTTCGATCAATGCCTGTTGCTCGTCCCGGGAACCCTGCAAGGTGCGCCAATAGTCATCGGCCGAGGATGCTTGTGCAGCGATGCTGCGCTGGCGCACTGCGCGCTCGATGATCGCCGGCCCCACGGAAGCCACGTCGAGGCCGATACGTTCCTTGAGGAAGTCGAAAAAACGCTGATCGCTGTTCATGAGCGTTCCTCCAGCAGCACCGGATCCAGTGGCGGCGAGGGGAATAACAAGGCGCGAACCTGGTCGTCCAGCAGATCGCTGACCCGTACCCATTGCAGCAAGCCCTGCTCATCCTTGCGCACCGGCCCGAGGTAAGGCGCCTGCCGATTGTCCAGGCCGTAGGGCTGAAAATCCGCCGGGTCGCAGCGCAAGGTATCGGTCGCCTGTTCCAGAATCAGCCCGAGCAGCTGTGTCTCGGCAGTTTCATCCGGGCGATAGTTGACCAGCACCAGTCGCGTGCTGGTACGGGCCTGTGCCGGCGTCCCAAAGGTCAGTGCGCTCAAATCGATCACCGGCACCACGGTGCCGCGATAGGCGAACACCCCGGCGACCCAGGCGGGGGCATGGGCAATGGGCTTCAAGGGCAGGCGCGGCAGCACTTCCGCCACTTCGATAGCCTTCAAGGCATAGCGCTCGTTGCCGATGCGAAACACCAGGAACAATGCATGCAGCGCCTGCTTCACGGCAGAGCGTTTGGCCGTGATTTCACTCATCAGACTTTGAATCGCGAAACGCCGCTGCGCAGCCCGACGGCCACCTGGCTCAGCTCATCGATGGCGAAACTGGCCTGACGCAGGGACTCGACCGTCTGGCTGCTGGCATCGCCCAACTGCACCAGCGCGTGGTTGATCTGCTCGGCACCGGTGGCCTGGGCCTGCATGCCTTCGTTGACCATCAGCACCCGCGGCGCCAGCGCCTGGACCTGATGGATGATCTGCGACAACTGCTCGCCGACCTGCTGCACCTCGGACATGCCGCGACGCACTTCTTCGGAGAACTTGTCCATGCCCATGACCCCGGCTGACACCGCCGACTGGATCTCGCGCACCATTTGCTCGATGTCGTAGGTGGCCACGGCCGTCTGGTCCGCCAGGCGCCGAACTTCGGTGGCGACCACGGCAAAACCGCGTCCGTACTCGCCGGCCTTTTCGGCCTCGATGGCGGCGTTGAGCGACAACAGGTTGGTCTGGTCGGCGACCTTGACGATGGTCACCACCACCTGATTGATGTTGCCGGCCTTCTCGTTGAGGATCGCCAGCTTGGCATTGACCAGATCGGCCGCGCCCATCACCGAGTGCATGGTTTCTTCCATGCGCGCCAGGCCCTGTTGCCCGGAGCCGGCGGCCACGGAAGCCTGGTCGGCGGCGGTGGAGACTTCGGTCATGGTGCGCACCAGATCCCGGGAAGTGGCGGCGATCTCACGGGAGGTCGCGCCGATCTCCGTGGTGGTGGCGGCGGTTTCGGTGGCGGTGGCTTGCTGCTGCTTGGACGTCGCGGCGATCTCGGTCACCGACGTGGTCACCTGCACCGACGAACGCTGGGCCTGGGACACCAGCGAGGTCAGCTCGGTCATCATGTCGTTGAAGCCGGTTTCCACGGCGCCGAATTCGTCCTTGCGCTCCAGGTTCAGGCGATTGCTGAGGTCACCGGTGCGCATGATTTCCAGAATCTTCACGATGCGGTTCATTGGCGCCATGATGGCGCGCATCAGCAACAGGCCGCAGAGGCCGGCGGCCAGCACCGCCACCAGCAGGGAAATGCCCATGCTGATCTTGGCCGCGATGACCGCGTCGTCGATGGCGGCGATGTCACGATCGGCCACTGCTTTATTTTCGCGGATGATGTCGTTGAGCTTCATCCGGCCGGCAGTCCAGACCGGGGTCAGTTGCTCGGTGAACAACTTGATCGCTTCAGCTTCCTGGTTCCGGCTGTGCAGTTCGAGCACAGCAGCCAGAACCTTGTTGAATTCCTCGTGCTTTTGTACGAAAACGGCGTATTCGACCTTGTCCTCATCCGTCGTGACGGTGTTGCGATAGTTGCTCATCTCCTCCAGCAGGCGCGCCTCGAAAGCCTTGAACTCCGCGGCGTCCTCGCTGCTGATGCCCTGCCCTTCTTTCAAACCAAGCATTTCCTGCGTCTGCAGGAAAGCGTCGCTCCAGGCGCTGCGAATCATCGAGCTGTAGTAAAGCCCCGGCAATGCGTCATCCCGAACGCTGTCTTCGCTCTCTTCAATCTTCAGCAATCTCGAATAGGAGAGGACCACCATCAGCAACATGATGGCGATAATTACCGCAAAGCTCGCCAAAATGCGTTGGCGCAACGTCCAGTTCTTCACAGTCAATCCTCGGGCCTGATTCGAAATGCGGGGAGTATAGCCGAGGGCGGTGTTTCATTTATAAGACGGATGCACGCCGCCGCTCATCCCGCGGGCAAGCCGGTGGGCTCTGGATGGGGACTGTCCGTTAATTGAGGGGATGAGTGCCAGCGGTGATTGGGTAGAAACGGGCGACGGATCGGCCATTAAGGATGCGGTGTGGCTGAATACGCCTTCGCGAGCAAGCCCGCTCCCACATTTGATCGGTGTCGTAGGCAATTCTTGAGCCTGGCAAGGAACACTGTGGGAGCGGGCTTGCTCGCGAAGGCGTCGTGCCAGACAACCATTTATTGACTGAAGGGCAAGACCGCTCCTGCAGGTCTACAGCGAAGCCTGGCGAACCTGCTTCTCAAGCTCGGCTTTCAACCCCGGCTCCAGCTTCAACTGCCGCGCCAGTTCGTCGAGGTAGGCCTTCTCCATGAAGTTTTCCTCGTCCACCATCATCACGCTGGCGATGTACATCTCGGCGGCGATTTCCGGTGAGCGGGCAGCGCGGGCGACATCGCTCGGGTCCAGCGGTTTGTTGAGCTCGGCGTGCAGCCAGTGCTGCAGTTCCTGGTCGCTGTCGAGCCGGGTGAATTCGCCCTCGATCAAGGCGCGCTCACGCTCATCGACATGACCGTCAGCCTTGGCCGCCGCCACCAGCGCCTTGAGAATCGCCTGACTGTGCAACTCGACTTGCGCGGGCGGTACGCGGTCCAGGGTTTGCGGCTCTGTACCGGCCGCAACGCCCTGCTGTGACTGCCAGTTGCCATAGGCTTTATAGGCCAGCACGCCCAACGCGGCGAGGCCGCCGTAGACAGCGACCTTGCCCCCCACCTTACGGGCCTTTTTGCTGCCGAGCAGCAAGCCCATGGCGCCGGCCGCCAATGCCCCGCCACTCGCGCCGGAGAGCAGACCACCGAGGGCACCGGTGCTGCCGCTCGCGCCTTTGTGCGAAGAGCTGCCAGTCTTGTTCTGCAACAGGTCCTGACCGGATTTGAGCAGTTGATCGAGCAATCCACGGGTGTTCATTTTTCGCCTCCACAGGACGTTTAACCTGAAATAAGGCCACCAGCCTAGTTGGAAAGTGCCCACGCCCCGTGCGCGAGAGTGCTTCCAGATGTTGCATTGACACGCTGCCTATCGAAAAAAAAGATATAGACTCTCGTGAATCGATAAAAACAGCCCACCGGGTGCTTTCCCATGATGACCTTGCGTCAGATCCGTCATTTCATCGCCGTGGCCGAGACCGGCTCGATCTCCGCCGCCGCGCAAACCGCGTTCATTTCCCAGTCGACCCTGACCCTGGCGATCCAGCAACTGGAGGAAGAAATCGGCGTCAGCCTGTTCAGCCGCCACGCCAAGGGCATGACCCTGACCCACCAGGGCCATCAATTCCTGCGCCAGGCGCACTTGATCCTGGCCACCGTGGATAACGCCAAGCGCAGCCTGCAACAGAGCACCGACCAGGTCGCCGGGCAGTTGATCGTCGGCGTGACCAGCCTGGTCGCCGGCTACTACCTGGCGGATTTGCTCACCCGTTTCCAGCGCGCCTATCCCAACGTGGAAATCCGCGTGATGGAAGACGAGCGCCCGTACATCGAGCATTTGCTGGTCAGCGGCGAGATCGATGTCGGCGTGCTGATCCTCTCCAACCTCGAAGACCGTCACGCCCTGCAGACCGAAGTACTGACCCACTCGCCGCACCGGCTATGGCTGCCGGCCCAGCACCCGCTACTGGAACACGACAGCATCAACCTCGCCGACGTCGCCCGCGAGCCGCTGATTCAATTGAACGTCGACGAAATGGACCGTAACGCCCAGCGCATGTGGTCGGCAGCCTCCTTGCAACCGCGCATCACCCTGCGCACCGCTTCGACCGAAGCGGTGCGAAGCCTGGTGGCTGCCGGATTGGGCGTGTCGATCCAGCCCGACATGACGTATCGCCCGTGGTCTCTGGAGGGCGACATCATCGAGGCGCGGACGATTGCCGACCTCAGCCAGACCCTCGACGTCGGCCTCGCCTGGCGTCGCGGCACCGCGCGGCCGGCGCTGGTGGATCCGTTCCTCACGGTTGCACGCGAACAACCCCACGGCGGGCGCAAGCCATCTATTTAATCGAACGCCACCTTCAGTATTTAGTATTTGTCGTCCTCGGGCCCGCGAACTAGTCTTGTTACATCTATATAAGACGGCCGGACCCCATCACTGGGAACACCATGGCCACACAAGAAAAGAGAACCCGAAAAATGGCTGGCGCGCAGACCCCGTTGTTCACCGCATTGTTGATTGATGGTGAATTAGTCGCCGGTCAAGGCTGCGTCGAGCCGATTCTCAACCCCGCCACCGGCGAAGTTATCACGCAGATCGCCGAAGCCAGCACCGAGCAGGTCGAAGCCGCGATCCTCGCCGCCCACCGCGCCTTTGCCGGTTGGTCACGGACCACGCCTCAGCAGCGTTCGAACCTGTTGCTGGACATCGCCAACGCCATCGAAAAAAACGCCGACCTGCTCGCCCGCCTCGAATCCATGAACTGCGGCAAGCCGTTGCACCTGGCCCGTCAGGATGACCTGAATGCCACGGTGGACGTGTTCCGCTTCTTCGCCGGTGCCGTGCGCTGCCAGACCGGCCAGCTCAGTGGCGAATACCTGCCGGGCTACACCAGCATGGTCCGTCGCGATCCTATCGGGGTGGTGGCGTCGATTGCGCCGTGGAACTACCCGATCATGATGGCCGCGTGGAAAATCGCCCCGGCCCTCGCCGCCGGCAACACCCTGGTGTTCAAGCCGTCGGAACACACGCCGCTGTCGATCCTGGCCCTGGCACCGGCGCTGGCCGAGATCCTGCCACGGGGTGTGATCAACATCGTTTGCGGCGGTGGCGAAGGCGTCGGCAGCCATTTGGTCAGCCATCCCAAGATCCGCATGGTGTCGCTGACCGGCGATATCGTCACCGGCCAGAAGATTCTCCAGGCCGCCTCGAAAACCCTCAAACGCACCCACCTCGAACTCGGTGGCAAGGCTCCGGTGATCGTCTGCAACGACGCCGACATTCAGGCCGTGGTCGAAGGCGTGCGCACCTACGGCTATTACAACGCCGGCCAGGATTGCACCGCCGCTTGCCGCATTTATGCCCAGGCCGGGATTCACGACCGTTTGGTCGCCGAGCTCGGCGCGGCCGTCAGCAGTCTGCGCTTTGCCGGCAAACGCGACGCCGACAACGAAATCGGCCCGCTGATAAGCACCCGCCAGCGTGACCGCGTGGCCAGTTTTGTCGAACGCGCCCTCGGCCAGCCGCACATCGAGCGGGTGACCGGTGCCGCCGTGCATTCCGGTGCCGGCTTCTATTACCAGCCGACATTGCTCGCCGGTTGCAAGCAAGGCGACGAGATCGTCCAGCGCGAAGTGTTCGGGCCGGTGGTCACCGTGACCCGCTTCGATGAGCTGGCACAAGCGGTGGATTGGGCCAACGATTCGGAATACGGCCTGGCGTCGTCGGTCTGGACCCAGAACCTCGACAAGGCCATGCAGGTCGCGGCGCGCTTGCAGTACGGCTGCACCTGGATCAACAGCCATTTCATGCTGGTCAGCGAAATGCCCCATGGCGGCCTGAAGCGTTCGGGCTACGGCAAGGACCTGTCCAGCGATTCGCTTCAGGACTACAGCGTGGTGCGGCACATCATGGCCCGCCACGGACAGCATTTATAAAATCGCACTACGCTAACAATTAGCCGTAAAGGCATTGATGTGGAAACGTTGGAACAAAGCGGTCCCCTTGTAGGAGCTGGCTTGCCAGCGAAGGCGTCCATCAGGACACCGCAAGGTTTGAGGGACTCATCGCCGGCAAGCCGGCTCCTACAGGACCGCGTTTACGACGTTGAAACCACGTTGAAAAAACTGCCCCGACCATAATTAAAGAAGAGGGAATTCCCATGTTCGTGCACAAGACCGCACTGCTCAGTGCAATCACCACCGCGCTGCTGGCCAGCGCCGCTGTCCAGGCCGCCGAGCCGCTCAAAGCTGTCGGGGCGGGCGAAGGCCAACTGGATATTGTGGCCTGGCCCGGCTACATCGAACGTGGCGAGAGCGACAAGGCCTACGACTGGGTGACCGGTTTCGAGAAGGAAACCGGCTGCAAGGTCAACGTCAAGACCGCCGCCACCTCCGATGAAATGGTCAGCCTGATGGCCAAGGGTGGTTATGACCTGGTCACCGCATCCGGCGACGCCTCCCTGCGCCTGATCGTCGGCAAGCGTGTGCAACCGATCAACACCGCGTTGATCCCGAACTGGAAAAACCTCGACCCGCGCCTCAAGGATGCACCGTGGTACGTGGTCAACAAGCAGACCTACGGCACCCCGTATCAGTGGGGCCCGAACGTGTTGATGTACAACACCAACGTATTCAAGGCCGCGCCGACCAGCTGGAACGTCGTGTTCGATCCGCAGGACCTGCCCGATGGCAAGTCGAACAAGGGTCGCGTGCAGGCCTATGACGGTCCGATTTACATCGCCGACGCCGCGCTGTACCTGAAATCGACCAAACCGGAACTGGGCATCCAGAACCCGTATGAACTGACCGAAGCCCAGTACAAGGCCGTGCTCGATTTGCTGCGCGCCCAACAGCCGCTGATCCACCGCTACTGGCATGACACCACCGTGCAAATGAGCGACTTCAAGAACGAAGGCGTGGTTGCCTCCGGTGCATGGCCTTATCAGGTCAACGGCCTGATGAACGAGAAGCAGCCAATCGCCTCGACCATCCCGAAAGAAGGCGCCACCGGTTGGGCCGACACCACCATGATGCACACCGAGGCCAAGCATCCTAACTGCGCCTACAAGTGGATGGACTGGTCGCTGCAACCGAAAGTCCAGGGTGATGTAGCGGCGTGGTTCGGCTCGTTGCCAGCGGTTCCGGCGGCGTGCAAGGAGAGCGAACTGCTCGGCGCCGAAGGCTGCAAGACCAACGGTTTCGACCAGTTCGACAAGATCGCCTTCTGGAAAACCCCGCAGGCTGAAGGCGGCAAGTTCGTGCCGTACAGCCGCTGGACCCAGGACTACATCGCGATCATGGGCGGCCGTTAACGCCTGAAGGTCCTTCGGACCTTATCGCCAGCAAGCCGGCTCCTACACAGTCCGCGTACCCCTGTAGGAGCTGGCTTGCCAGCGATAGAGCGCAAAGCGCTCTTCTCTACCGATTCAGTTTTTTCAGAAGTCCAGGCAGGGCCGCTGCGACGGCCTTCGCCTTTTTGGAGCACCGCACCATGACGCTTGCAGTCCAGTTCACCAACGTTTCCCGTCAGTTCGGCGAAGTGAAAGCCGTAGACCGGGTTTCCATCGACATCCAGGACGGCGAGTTTTTCTCCATGCTGGGGCCTTCCGGCTCGGGCAAGACCACCTGTTTGCGCCTGATCGCCGGTTTTGAACAGCCGAGCGCAGGTTCCATCCGAATTCATGGCGAAGAGGCCGCCGGCCTGCCGCCGTACCAGCGCGACGTGAACACCGTGTTCCAGGATTACGCGCTGTTCCCGCACATGAACGTTCGCGACAACGTCGCCTACGGCTTGAAAGTCAAAGGCATCGGCAAAGCTGAACGCCTCAAGCGCGCCGAAGAATCCCTGGAGATGGTCGCCCTCGGCGGCTACGGCGAGCGCAAACCCGTGCAGCTCTCCGGTGGCCAGCGCCAGCGTGTGGCCCTGGCCCGTGCCCTGGTCAATCGCCCACGGGTGCTGCTGCTCGACGAACCCCTCGGCGCCCTCGACCTGAAGCTGCGCGAGCAAATGCAGAGCGAATTGAAGAAGCTGCAGCGCCAACTCGGCATCACCTTCATCTTCGTCACCCACGACCAGACCGAAGCGCTGTCGATGTCCGACCGCGTGGCGGTGTTCAACAAGGGCCGCATCGAACAGGTCGATAGCCCGCGCAACCTGTACATGAAACCGGCCACTACCTTCGTCGCGGAATTCGTCGGCACCTCCAACGTGATCCGCGGTGACCTGGCAAAACAGCTCAGCGGCAATCCGCAGCCGTTCTCGATTCGTCCGGAACACGTGCGTTTCGCCGAAGGCCCGCTGGCCAGCCACGAAATCGAAGTCAGCGGTTTGCTGCATGACATCCAGTACCAGGGCAGCGCCACCCGCTACGAACTGAAACTGGAAAACGGCCAGACCCTAAACATCAGCAAGGCCAACAACCAGTGGCTGGACACTAGCGCACAACACCAGACCGGTCAGCGCATCAGCGCGCGTTGGGCACGCGAAGCCATGATCCCGTTGCACGACACCGTTGCGGGCGGGGTGTGACATGAACACCTTGGCTATCTCTCAAAACCAGTCGGGCGGCTCGCCGCTGCGCCGGTTCTCCAACCTGCTGTATCGCCGGCCGAACCTGTACCTGTCGATGCTGCTGGTGCCGCCGCTGATCTGGTTCGGCGCGATCTATCTCGGCTCGTTGCTGACCCTGCTGTGGCAAGGTTTCTACACCTTCGATGACTTCACCATGGCGGTCACCCCCGACCTGACCCTGGCCAACTTCGCCGCGCTGTTCCAACCGTCGAACTTCGACATCATCCTGCGCACCCTGGGCATGGCGGTTGTCGTGTCGATTGCCAGCGCCATCGTTGCGTTCCCGATTGCCTACTACATGGCGCGCTACACCACAGGCAAGACCAAGGCGTTTTTCTACATCGCAGTGATGATGCCGATGTGGGCCAGCTACATCGTCAAGGCCTACGCCTGGACGCTGCTGCTGGCCAAGGGCGGCGTGGCGCAGTGGTTCGTGCAGCACCTGGGGCTGGAGCCGGTCCTGCAATTCGTGCTGGGCATTCCGGGGGTTGGCGGCAGTACCTTGTCGACCTCGCACCTGGGGCGCTTCATGGTGTTCGTCTACATCTGGCTGCCGTTCATGATCCTGCCGATCCAGGCTTCGCTGGAACGCCTGCCGCCGTCGTTGCTGCAAGCCTCCGCCGACCTCGGGGCCAAGCCGCGCCAGACCTTCATGCAAGTGATTCTGCCGCTGTCGATCCCGGGCATCGCCGCCGGTTCCATCTTCACGTTTTCGCTGACCCTGGGTGACTTCATCGTGCCGCAACTGGTGGGCCCACCCGGCTACTTCGTCGGCAGCATGGTCTACGCCCAGCAAGGCGCGATCGGCAACATGCCAATGGCCGCCGCGTTCACCCTGGTGCCGATTGTGCTGATCGCCATCTATCTGTCCATCGTCAAACGTCTGGGGGCCTTCGATGCACTCTGAAAAAGCTTCCTTGGGCCTGCGCATTGCCGCCTGGGGCGGGTTAGTGTTCCTGCACTTCCCGATCCTGATCATCTTCCTGTACGCCTTCAACACCGAAGACGCAGCGTTCAGCTTTCCGCCCAAGGGCTTCACCCTGAAGTGGATCGGCGTGGCGTTCTCGCGGCCGGACGTGCTCGAAGCCATCAAGCTGTCGTTGCAGATCGCCTCGATTGCCACGCTGATCGCCATGGTCCTCGGCACATTGGCTTCGGCCGCGCTGTATCGCCGAGACTTCTTCGGCAAGCAAGGCATCTCGCTGATGCTGATCCTGCCGATTGCCCTGCCGGGGATCATCACCGGGATCGCGTTGCTGGCGACCTTCAAGACACTGGGCATCGAGCCGGGGATGTTCACCATCATCGTCGGCCACGCGACCTTCTGCGTGGTGATCGTCTACAACAACGTCATCGCCCGCTTGCGTCGCACTTCCCACAGCTTGATCGAGGCCTCGATGGACCTCGGCGCCGACGGCTGGCAGACCTTCCGCTACATCATCCTGCCGAACCTCGGCTCGGCGTTGCTGGCTGGCGGCATGTTGGCGTTCGCGCTGTCGTTCGACGAGATCATCGTCACCACCTTCACCGCCGGCCATGAACGCACCCTGCCGCTGTGGCTGCTCAACCAGCTCAGCCGCCCACGGGACGTGCCGGTGACCAACGTCGTGGCGATGCTGGTGATGATCGTGACCATGCTGCCGATTCTGGGCGCCTATTACCTGACCCGTGGCGGCGAAAGCGTTGCGGGCAGTGGCGGGAAGTAACTGACGACCAACATCTCCTGTAGGAGCGAGCCCGCTCGCGAAAAACGTTAACGATGACGAGGGCTGCCTGGATGAACGCGTCATCGTTCACGTCCATCGCGAGCAGGCTCGCTCCTACAGTGATCCGGTTTCTACAGAACAATAAAAGCGCCAAAGAGGACATGAACATGCAAACTAAACTCCTGATCAACGGCCAACTGCAGGACGGCGAAGGCCCCGCCCAACCGGTGTTCAACCCGGCGCTCGGCCGTGTGCTGGTGGAAATCAACGAAGCCAGCGAAGCCCAGGTCGATGCCGCCGTGCGCGCCGCCGATGCCGCGTTCGACAGCTGGTCGCAGACCCCGCCGAAAGAGCGCTCCCTGCTACTGCTCAAACTCGCCGATGCCATCGAAGCCCACGGCGAAGAACTGGCCAAGCTGGAATCGGACAACTGCGGCAAGCCCTACAGCGCCGCGCTGAACGACGAGATCCCGGCGATTGCCGACGTGTTCCGCTTCTTCGCCGGCGCCAGCCGTTGCATGAGCGGTTCGGCCGGTGGCGAGTACCTGCCCGGCCACACCTCGATGATCCGCCGCGATCCGGTGGGCGTGATCGCCTCCATCGCGCCGTGGAACTACCCGCTGATGATGGTCGCCTGGAAAATCGCCCCGGCCCTGGCCGCCGGTAATACCGTGGTGCTCAAGCCGTCGGAACAGACGCCGCTGACCGCCCTGCGCCTGGCCGAACTGGCGTCGGAGATCTTCCCGGCCGGCGTACTCAACCTGGTGTTCGGCCGTGGTCCTAGCGTCGGCAGCCCGCTGGTCACTCACCCGAAAGTGCGCATGGTGTCGCTGACCGGTTCGATCGCCACCGGTTCGAACATCATTTCCAGCACCGCCGACAGCGTCAAACGCATGCACATGGAACTGGGCGGCAAGGCCCCGGTGATCATCTTCGACGACGCCGACATCGACGCCGCCGTGGAAGGCATCCGCACCTTCGGTTTCTACAACGCCGGCCAGGACTGCACCGCGGCCTGCCGCATCTATGCCCAGGCAGGCATCTACGAAAAGTTCGTCGAGAAGCTCGGCGCCGCCGTCAGCAGCATCAAGTACGGCTTGCAGGATGATCCATCGACCGAACTCGGCCCGCTGATCACCGCACAACACCGCGACCGCGTGGCCAGTTTCGTCGAGCGCGCCATCGCCCAGCCGCACATCCGCTTGATCACCGGCGGCAAGGCTGTGGAAGGCAACGGCTTCTTCTTCGAACCGACCGTACTGGCCGACGCGCAGCAGGACGACGAAATTGTCCGCCGCGAAGTGTTCGGACCGGTGGTGTCGGTGACCAAGTTCAGCGATGAAGCTCAAGTGCTGGGCTGGGCCAACGACTCGGACTATGGCCTGGCGTCATCGGTGTGGACCGCCGACGTCGGCCGCGCCCATCGCCTGTCGGCGCGTTTGCAGTACGGCTGCACCTGGGTGAATACGCACTTCATGCTGGTCAGCGAAATGCCTCACGGCGGTCAGAAACTGTCCGGTTATGGCAAGGACATGTCCATGTATGGGCTGGAGGACTACACCGTGGTTCGGCATGTGATGTTCAAGCACTAAGAAACGCATCGCCTGTAGGAGCGAGCTTGCTCGCGATGGACGTCAACGAGGACACGGGGATCCTGACGCCCCGCGGTGTCCTCAGATTTTTCGCGAGCAAGCTCGCTCCTACAGCGAAGAGGTCACCTCGGTTTCAAGGCAGAAACCGGCAATACGCACCACCAGGCTCCACCCCAAAGAAGACAAAACAATAACCACCGATCCGGGCGGCGCTCCCAAGGCCCCGCCACGGTTTCGGACATCCGAAATCTGCCGATTTTCCGGAGCAAACACACATGAGTGCATCACCCGATCTCTCTACAGCCCTTGCCGACAGCGATGCCGAGCAACTACGCAAACTGGGTTACACCTCCAACTTCAATCGCAGCATGAGCCTGTGGGAAAACTTCGCCCTGGGCTTCACCTACCTGTCCCCGGTCGTCGGGGTGTATACCCTGTTCGGCCTGTGCCTGGCCGCCGGTGGACCACCGATGTTCTGGGCTTACCTGCTGGTCGGTTGCGGCCAGTTGCTGGTATGCCTGATCTTCGGCGAAGTGGTTTCGCAGTTCCCGATTTCCGGCGGCGTGTACCCATGGGCCCGTCGCCTGGTGGGCAAGCGCTGGGCGTGGATGGTTGGCTGGATCTACTCCATCGCGCTGTGCGTGACCATCGCGGCGGTTGCCGTGGGTGCCGGTCCGTACCTCGCCGCCATGATGGGCTTTGAGCCAAGCAACAACACCAACATCATCATCGCCCTGTTCCTGACGCTGTTCGCCACCCTGGTCAACCTCAGCGGCACCAAAGTGCTGGCGCGTATCGCCATGTTCGGCTTCCTCTGCGAACTGGTCGGCGCGGTGATCGTTGGCGTTTACCTGCTGATTTTCGAGCGTCATCAACCGCTCAGCGTGTTGTTCAACACCTTCGATATCAGCGTCGACGGCTCGTACCTGCCGGCGTTCCTCACCGCTTCGCTGGCGGGGATGTTCCTGTACTACGGCTTCGAGGCCTGCGGCGACGTGGCCGAAGAAACCCCGAACCCGAGCAAGAAAATCCCGGTGGCCATGCGCATGACCATCTACATCGGCGGCATCGCGGCGATGTTCGCCTGCCTGGCGCTGATCCTGGCCGTGCCGGACATGCAAGCCGTGATCAACGGTACCGACAAGGACCCGGTCACCACCATCCTCAACAACGCGTTCGGGCCGGTGGGTTCGAAAGTCGTGATGGGCGTGGTGATGATTTCCTTCATCTCCTGCGTGATCAGCCTGCAAGCGGCGGCCAGTCGTCTGCTGTATTCCTACGCCCGTGATGAAATGGTCATCGGCAGTCGACTGCTGAAGAAGATTTCCCCTACGACTCAAGTTCCGGTTGCCGCGCTGTTCGTGTCCGGCGTCCTGCCGGCGCTGATCATCATCCTCGGCTTCTTCCTGCAGGACGCGGTCGCCACCATCGTCAGCTTCGCGGCGATCGGCATCTACCTGGCGTTCCAGATGATCGTGCTGGCGGCCCTGTACGCGCGCATGAAGGGCTGGAAACCAAGCGGCAAATTCACCCTCGGCGCCTGGGGCTGGGCGGTGAACATCGGCGCGCTGGTCTATGGTGTCGGTGCAATCATCAACATGGCCTGGCCACGTACGCCGGACGCTGCGTGGTACATCAACTATGCGATGGTGCTCAGTACCGCCATCGTGATTGGCCTGGGCTTGCTCTACATGTGGATCGCCAAGCCGTATGACCACGGCAAGGCACCTGCGGGCGATGCCTGGAAAGTCAGCCGGTAACGGCATTCGCCCCGGTGCCGATGTGGCGCCGGGGCGATCTAAAAAACCAACAAGGAAGAAATATGGATATCACCCGCCGCGACTTTCTCAACGGCGTCGCTGTCACCATCGCTGCCGGCATGACCCCTCTGCAACTTCTCCAGGCCGCCCCCGACGGGCGCTACTACCCACCGGCCCTCACCGGCCTGCGGGGCAGCCACGTCGGCTCGTTCGAAATTGCCCACCAGATGGGCTGGGAGAAAAAGATCTTCGACACCGACAAGCTGCCGATCACCGAGGAATATGACCTGGTAGTGGTAGGAGGCGGCCTCAGCGGTCTGTCCGCTGCGTGGTTCTACCGTGAGAAACATCCGAAAGCGCGCATCCTGATTCTGGAAAACCACGACGACTTCGGCGGTCACGCCAAGCGCAACGAATTCTCCGCCGGTGGTCGCATGATCATCGGCTACGGCGGCAGTGAAGCCTTCCAGTCGCCGAACCATCTATACAGCAAGGAAGTGAACGGCCTGCTGAAGAAACTCGGCGTGAACATCAAGCGCTTCGAGACAGCTTTTGATCGCCAGTTCTACCCGGGCCTGGGCCTGTCCCGCGGGGTGTTCTTCGACAAGGAAAACTTCGGCGAAGACAAACTGGTGACCGGCGACCCGACGCCGATGGTGGCCGACGACATCGCCCCCGACCAGTTGCACGCCCGCTCCATCCCCGACTTCATCAACGACTTCCCGTTGCCGGAAGCTGACCGCCAGGCGTTGATCGCCCTGCACATGACGCCCAAGGATTACCTGCCCGGCAAAACCACCGAGGAAAAAACCGCCCACCTGGAAGCCACCAGCTATCAGGACTTCCTGCTCAAGGATGTAGGCCTGTCGGCTCAGGCGGTTAAATATTTCCAGAGCCGCACCAACGACTTCATGGCCTTGAGCATCGACGCGGTGGCCGCGTCCGACGCCTACTCGGTCGGTTTCCCAGGTTTCAGCGCGATGAATCTGGAGCCGATCAGCGAAGAAGCCCAGGCAGAAATGGAAGAGCCCTACATCTACCATTTCCCCGACGGCAATGCCTCGCTGGCGCGCTTGCTGGTGCGCAGCCTGATCCCGGCCGTGGCGCCTGGACATACCATGGACGACATCGTCCTGGCCCCGTTCGACTACGCCAAACTCGACCAGGCCAAAGCCCCAGTGCGCATCCGCCTGAACAGCACAGCGGTTAGCGTGCGCAACGTCGGCAGCGGCGTGAACGTCGGCTACAGCCGTGGCGGCCAGCTCAGCCAGGTGCGCGGCAAGCATTGCATCATGGCCTGCTACAACATGATCATCCCGTACCTGCTGCGCGACCTACCCGCCGAGCAATCCCACGCCCTGAGCCAGAACGTGAAGTTCCCGCTGGTCTACACCAAGGTGGTGATCCGCAACTGGCAGTCATTCCAGAAGCTCGGCGTGCATGAAATCTACGCCGCGACCCAACCTTACAGCCGGATCAAACTCGATTACCCGGTGAGCATGGGCGGCTACGACCACCCGAAAGACCCGACACAACCCATTGGCCTGCACATGGTCTACGTCCCCACCAGCCCCAACAGCGGCATGAACGCCCGCGACCAGGCCCGCGCCGGCCGTGCTCGCCTGTATGGCCAGAGCTTCGAACAACTGGAAGCGCAATTGCGCGACCAACTGCAACGCATGCTCGGCCCTGGCGGCTTCAACCACGAAACCGACATTCTCGCCATCACCGTCAACCGCTGGTCACACGGCTACGCGTACTTCTCCAACAGCCTGTACGACGATGCCGACGAGAGCGAGAAACTGATGGAACTGGCGCGTCAGCCAGTAGGACGGGTGAGCATTGCCAACTCGGACGCGGCGTGGAGCGCGTATGCCCATGCGGCGATCGATGAGGCGTATCGAGCGGTGGGGGAAGTGGGTTAAACGACGGTAACTGAGCTCCACGGATGGCCATTCCCAGCGATCCGTGGAGTCAAAAACCTCAGACGGCATCGTCGTCCAGAACTTCAACCAACACGCTCCCGCCCCTTAGTAATGCCATCAACTCATCAGTTTGCCATTTGATATCGGCTTTGCCGCGCACCGCTTCGAAGCGATCCTGAGCATCACTCTTACGTTTCTCGTCACGGTCGTCAGCCACAGATCTACTCCTCTGGTCCAAGTTTTCGCCTCCTATCCCGGATCCGCTTAAATAACGGAAATACCGCGACTCAGGAATATCGTCTCTGTAATGAGTGCAAAAACAGGAATTTCCTACAGACGCAGCCTTCCTGAAAAACCCTCGATTCCTACAACACGCGTCGCCAGAGTAGACTTGGCGCCGCGAGCGCCTGACCGATAGGCTTCATCCCGTCGCTGCCAAATCAGCGGCCCGGAGTCGAAGCCGGAACACATCAACATGGCGCATCCGCCCCCCCATATGAGCTGGGGCATTTTTTTGCCTTTCAGTTTCGCGTTATGGCGGGCCGTGTGGCGCGGGCCTCTCGGCTTCCATGTTGATCGAGAATGTTCCGACTTCGAACGCCCCACGGTCCGCCACCCAAATCTGTCGAAGGATTACTGGCGGCTCCTTTCTTCAACATGGAGTCGAAAAATGCACAAGCACACATCTCATCCGACTGAAATTCCTTCCTGCTTCATTCCTAATGTCTTCACCCGCCACAACCGTTTCCTCCACGCCTTCATGCAAGCCAACCAAGCCTGGTTCTGCGCCCAGGATCTAGGTCGCTTGATGGGCAAACCACTCAATGAACGCCTGACCCTCAAACTCGATCCCGACCAACGTCGCAGCGTCTGGCTGCGCAAGGACGGCAAAACGGTCGAAACCCTGATGGTCAGCGAATCCGGCATGTACGCCTTGCTGGTCCACCACTTCGTTCCGGAAAATCGCAATCTGCGTCAGTGGTTGAGCAACGAAGTCATACCCTCGCTGCGTGATGCGAAATCAGAGCCTGTGGAAAACCTGCCAAGCCTGAGCTCCTTGAATTGGGCCGGAGTTTCGGTGCCCTTGCTGCATTACCAACATCACGCCTGGATCAAGTGGCGAGACATGCCTGAGTTGATGCAGGTGCAGCGCCCCTTCCCAATCGCCGGCACGTGCAGTTGAAGGGATAAGTCGGGCTGATCAAAAAGGGACGGACTTCACAGTCCGCCCCTTTGGTTTGAGTCCTCTCAATAAATTGTCCTGCTCAATGAGTTATATCCACATGAACGAGACTCGCAGCGTCAAACGAAACATCATCGAAATGATTCCATGTGATAGCTCGTTTGCAGAAGCGTTTCTCCATAAGCTCGACCAGCAATTCGTCCGACAGCAAGCAATAGATGCTGGCATAGCCGACGCTGATGCAGGCAGGTTAACCAGCCTGGCCACCGTGAAGGCCAAATGGCTATCACGGTAACCAGCCCTGCTCAAAACCTCGAAACACTCCTCATCGCATCCACCAGATACCTCATCGCAATCCTGTCGTTCTCCGACAACTCCCGATAGCGCTCCACCAACTTCATTTCCTCGTTATTGAGCCGACGCCTGCGTCGCCCCATGGCCAGGCATGGAAAGATTCCCAATATTTCGGTAATGCCTTGTACTTTCGACATGGACGATGTCCTTCTCTATACGTCAAAGAAAACTGCAACAAACCGCATCGCCCTAACCCTTTTTCAGCAGCGCCTCGTGCCAACTGAAACGCACCGGCCCGAAGGGCATAAACCGGTCATGTGCACAGAATAGAAATATTCCGGGCGCTGAAAAGCAGTTTTTAGAGTAATTAGTCGAAAAAAGCAGATATGCCCTCTAAATCAGAAACCACTGTCGGAATTGTTTCCCGACATGTCTTGTTTCATTGCCGAGCCAGCGTCGTGCCATCAATCAATTTTGCTCTGCAATCGAACGGTTTAAGCTAGCCGGCATCTGTTTAAAAGTCCGTTGCGTTTGGCCGAAGGCATGTCCGAACCGATATTTCTGATCCAGCACGTGCCAGGAACGGCGCGGGATTGTTCACGACAGGTTGTATTTATGCACCGCAGGAACTTGCTCAAAGCCTCCATGGCCATCGCGGCCTACACCGGTTTGTCCGCCACCGGCCTGCTCGCCGCCCGCGCTTGGGCCGCCAGCGGCGGCACCGCTGATGGCGAGGCCACCGCGTTCGATTTCGAGGCGCTGAAGCTCCAGGCCAAACAGCTCGCCAGCAATCGCTACCAGGACACCAAACAACAGTTGCCGCCGACCCTGGCGAGCATGACGCCGCAGAACTTCAATGCGATCCGCTACGACGCCAACCACTCTTTGTGGAATGACCTGAACGGTCAGCTGGATGTGCAGTTTTTCCACGTCGGCATGGGATTCAAGCAGCCGGTACGCATGTACAGCGTCGACCCCAAGACCCGCCAGGCGCGTGAGGTGCATTTCCGCCCGTCGCTGTTCAACTATGAAAACACCACGGTCGACACCGCACAGCTCAAGGGCGACCTGGGTTTCTCCGGCTTCAAGTTGTTCAAGGCCCCGGAACTGGACAAGCACGACGTCGTGTCCTTCCTCGGCGCCAGTTACTTCCGAGCGGTGGACGCTACCGGCCAGTACGGTTTGTCGGCCCGCGGACTGGCCATCGACACCTACGCCAAGAAGCGCGAAGAATTCCCCGATTTCACCAAGTTCTGGTTCGAGACACCGGACAAGGACAGCACCCGCTTCGTGGTCTACGCCCTGCTCGACTCGCCGAGCGCCACCGGTGCCTACCGCTTCGATATCGACTGCCAGGCCGAGCGCGTAGTGATGGAAATTGATGCCCACGTCAATGCACGCACCGCCATCGATCAGTTGGGCATCGCGCCGATGACCAGCATGTTCAGCTGCGGCACCCACGAACGCCGGATGTGCGACACCATTCACCCGCAAATCCACGACTCCGATCGCCTGGCCATGTGGCGCGGCAACGGCGAGTGGATCTGCCGCCCGCTGAATAACCCGGCGACCCTGCAATTCAATGCCTTCGCGGACAAGGACCCGAAAGGTTTCGGCCTGGTGCAGACCGATCACGAGTTCGCCAGCTACCAGGACACCGTCGACTGGTACAGCCGCCGCCCGAGCCTGTGGGTCGAACCGACCACCGCCTGGGGCGAAGGCTCGGTCGACCTGCTGGAAATCCCCACCACCGGCGAAACCATGGACAACATCGTCGCTTTCTGGACCCCGAAGAAACCGGTGGCTGCCGGCGACTCGCTGAATTACGGCTACAAGCTCTACTGGAGCGCACTGCCACCGGTCGGCACACCACTGGCGCGAGTCAACGCCACCCGTTCCGGGATGGGCGGTTTCACCGAAGGCTGGGCGCCGGGCGAGCATTATCCGCCAGTCTGGGCCCGTCGTTTCGCCGTGGACTTCACTGGCGGCGGCCTGGACCGTTTGCCTGAAGGCGCGGGCATTGAGCCGGTCGTCACCTGCTCGAACGGCGAGGTCAAGGATTTCAGCATCCTGAAACTTGATGACATCAAGGGTTACCGTGTCCTGTTCGACTGGTACCCGACCAATGACAGCGTGGAGCCCGTCGAGCTGCGTCTGTTCATCCGCACCAACGACCGCACGCTGAGTGAGACCTGGTTGTACCAGTACTTCCCGCCAGCACCGGACAAGCGCCAATATCCCTGACATACCCTCCCCGTAGGAGCCGGCTTGCCGGCGATGGCGATCTCGAGACCGCTATCGCCGGCAAGCCGGCTCCTTCAGGAAGCGATGCAGACAATCCGCCATTCGGTTTTCCGAACGCGACCTGCGGGTCGGTTCGGTTAACCGGATCATTCAGCTTCAACATTCGCGCCATAAATATTTAATTTCGTTATACATCAATGACTTAACCTATTAGCACTGGTCTGGCACGAGTCATGCTCTACACTTCTTCGACGAATGTCCTTTGCGCGTACTTATCAACACGCTCAGGTGTTTTGCAGCACAAAAAGGGCCGATGAACTGGCTCCATAAAAAAAACAAAGTCGAGGAAAATTTGATGCGCATCGTTCCCCATATCCTGGGCGCAGCCATTGCTGCCGCTCTGATCAGCACTCCGGTTTTCGCCGCCGAACTCACCGGCACCCTGAAGAAGATCAAAGAGTCCGGCACCATCACCCTGGGCCATCGCGACGCTTCCATTCCGTTTTCCTACATTGCGGACGCTACCGGCAAACCGGTCGGCTACTCCCACGACATCCAGCTGAAAGTCGTCGAAGCCATCAAGAAAGACCTGGATATGCCGAACCTCCAGGTCAAGTACAACCTGGTGACTTCGCAAACCCGTATCCCACTGGTGCAGAACGGCACCGTGGACCTCGAGTGCGGTTCCACCACCAACAATGTCGAGCGTCAGCAGCAAGTCGACTTCTCCGTCGGCATCTTCGAAATCGGTACCCGCCTGCTGTCCAAGGCAGGCTCCCAGTACAAGGATTTCGACGATCTGAAAGGCAAGAACGTCGTGACCACCGCTGGCACCACGTCCGAGCGCATCCTCAAATCGATGAACGCCGACAAGCAGATGGGCATGAACGTCATCTCCGCCAAGGACCACGGCGAATCCTTCCAGATGCTGGAATCGGGTCGTGCCGTGGCCTTCATGATGGACGACGCCCTACTGGCCGGTGAAGCCGCCAAGGCCAAGAAGGCCGATGACTGGGCCGTGACCGGTACTCCACAATCCTTCGAAATCTACGGCTGCATGGTGCGCAAAGGCGACGAGCCGTTCAAAAAGGCTGTGGATGACGCCATCAAGGCCACCTACGCATCGGGCGAGATCAACAAGATCTACGAAAAATGGTTCATGCAGCCAATCCCGCCAAAAGGCCTGAACCTGAACTTCCCGATGAGCGACGAACTCAAGGCCCTGATCGCCAATCCGACCGATAAAGCGGCTGACGAAAAGAAATCCTGATTTCTGACTAACCTTACCTCCTGACAGGGCGCGTGCCCTTTCAGGAGATGGTCACTTCCTGCTGGCATTTTTTGGAAACACTCGAACCGGTGGCTGCCGAGCCGGGGGCGTGTGCCTGACGTAAAGATCAGGCGGGAACGGAGCTTCCCCCAAGCGGGCACTTGTACATCGATTGAACTGAGGGGAGACCCTAATGAATTACAACTGGGACTGGGGCGTGTTCTTTAAGTCCACCGGCGTGGGCAGCGAGACCTATCTCGACTGGTACGTGACCGGTCTGGGCTGGACCATCGCCATCGCCATCGTGGCCTGGATCATTGCCCTGACACTGGGCTCGATCCTGGGCGTCATGCGTACCGTGCCGAATCGCATCGTATCGGGCATCGCCACCTGCTACGTCGAACTCTTCCGTAACGTGCCGCTGCTGGTTCAGCTGTTCATCTGGTACTTCCTGGTACCCGACCTGCTGCCGGCCGACCTGCAAGAGTGGTACAAGCAGGACCTGAACCCGACCACCTCGGCCTTCCTCAGCGTCGTCGTGTGCCTGGGCCTGTTCACCACCGCCCGGGTTTGCGAACAGGTGCGCACCGGTATCCAGGCCCTGCCAAAAGGCCAGGAATCCGCGGCCCGCGCCATGGGTTTCAAGCTGCCGCAGATCTACTGGAACGTGCTGCTGCCCCAGGCCTACCGGATCATCATTCCGCCGCTTACCTCGGAATTCCTGAACGTTTTCAAGAACACCTCCGTGGCCTCGCTGATCGGCTTGATGGAATTGCTCGCGCAGACCAAACAGACCGCCGAGTTCTCCGCCAACCTGTTCGAAGCCTTCACCCTGGCAACGCTGATCTACTTCACCCTGAACATGAGCCTGATGTTGCTGATGCGTCTGGTCGAGAAGAAAGTCGCCGTACCGGGCCTGATCTCCGTAGGGGGTAAATGATGGAATTCGACTTCTCGGGCATCATCCCGGCCATTCCCGGTTTGTGGAACGGCATGATCATGACCCTCAAGCTGATGGCCATGGGCGTGGTCGGCGGGATCATCCTCGGCACGATCCTGGCGCTGTGCCGTCTGTCCCACAACAAACTGCTGTCGAACCTGGCTGGCGCCTACGTCAACTACTTCCGCTCGATTCCGCTGCTGCTGGTGATCACCTGGTTCTACCTGGCGGTGCCGTTCGTACTGCGCTGGATCACCGGCGAAGACACGCCGATCGGCGCGTTCGCCTCGTGCATCGTAGCGTTCATGATGTTCGAAGCGGCGTACTTCTGCGAAATCGTCCGTGCTGGCGTGCAGTCGATTCCCAAGGGCCAGATGGGCGCTGCCCAGGCACTGGGCATGAGCTACGGCCAGATGATGCGCCTGATCATCCTGCCGCAAGCGTTCCGCAAGATGACCCCGCTGCTGCTGCAGCAGAGCATCATCCTGTTTCAGGACACCTCGCTGGTCTACGCCGTCGGCCTGGTGGACTTCCTCAATGCTTCGCGCGCCAGCGGCGACATCATTGGCCGCTCCAATGAGTTCCTGGTTTTCGCCGGTCTCGTGTACTTCATCATCAGCTTTGCCGCCTCGCAGCTGGTCAAGCGTCTGCAAAAAAGGTTCGCCGTATGATCTCTATCAAAAGCATCAACAAGTGGTATGGGGACTTCCAGGTACTGACTGATTGCAGCACCGAGGTCAAAAAAGGCGAAGTGATCGTGGTGTGCGGGCCATCCGGCTCCGGCAAGTCGACGCTGATCAAGTGCGTCAACGCCCTGGAACCGTTCCAGAAGGGTGACATCGTGGTCGACGGCACCTCCATCGCCGACCCGAAAACCAACCTGCCGAAACTGCGTTCGCGCGTGGGCATGGTGTTCCAGCACTTCGAGCTGTTCCCGCACCTGACCATCACCGAAAACCTGACCATCGCGCAGATCAAGGTGCTGGGCCGCAGCAAGGAAGAAGCCACCAAGAAAGGCCTGCAACTGCTCGAACGTGTCGGCCTGTCGGCTCACGCCCACAAGCACCCGGGTCAACTGTCCGGTGGCCAACAGCAGCGTGTGGCGATTGCCCGTGCGCTGGCGATGGACCCGATCGTCATGCTGTTCGACGAACCGACCTCGGCGCTGGACCCGGAAATGGTCAACGAAGTGCTCGACGTGATGGTGCAACTGGCCCACGAAGGCATGACCATGATGTGCGTGACCCACGAAATGGGCTTCGCCCGTAAAGTGGCTGACCGCGTCATCTTCATGGACCAGGGCAAGATCATCGAAGACTGCAAGAAAGAAGAGTTCTTCGGCGACATCAGCCACCGTGCCGAACGTACGCAGCACTTCCTCAACAAGATCTTGCAGCACTAAGCAAACACCGCTCCCTCTGTGGAGGCGGGCTTGTGTGGCGAGGGGGCTTGCCCCCGTTGGGTCGCGAAGCGGCCCCGGCATTGCAAAGTCGAACCGCGTGGGTAGGGTTTACGACTGCTGCGCAGCCGAACGGGGCGATGCGGCGATCCGACAAGCCCCCTCGCCACAGAGCCGGCTCCTACAAGGACCGGTGCAAGGTTCAGATTTGTGTTGTGGTTGACCCAAGGCATCTGTGATGAAATGCGACCCCAATCTTTATCGCGCAACGTCGCCATCACTCGCCGTGAAACCCCGTCTGGTTCGTCATTTGTTCCTGCCGCCCCTGATCATCGCCATGATGATCGGACTGGGCTATATCGGCTTCTGGATCAGTGAGCACTACGGCATCCGCAGCCTCAGCGAAAACGGCCAGCGCCAGCTGGAACTGCACGCCCGTGCCGTCGAAAGCGAAATCAGCAAATACACCTACCTGCCCAGCCTGCTGGAACTCGAAACCAGTGTTTCGCAGCTGCTGGCCGACCCGACCCCGGAACACCGGCAAGCGGTCAACGATTACCTTGAAGGCCTGAACCGGCGCAGCCGCAGTCGGGCCATCTACGTGATGGACACCACCGGCCGCGTCATGGCCACCAGCAACTGGCGCGATGTCGACAGTTACCTGGGTGAAGACCTGTCCTTTCGCGCCTATTTCCAGAACGCCGTGCGCGGTCAGCCCGGGCGTTTCTATGGCATCGGCAGCACCAACGGCGAACCCGGTTACTACCTGGCCCATGGACTGGAAGAGCACGGCAAGATCATCGGCGTCGCCGTGGTCAAGGTCCGCCTGGAAGCCATGGAAGAACGCTGGCAGCGGGCGCGCCTGGAAGCCTTCGTCAGCGACGAGAACGGCATCATCATTCTGTCCAGCGATCCGGCCCGGCGCTTGAAGTCGGTGGTGCCGCTGAGTGAAGAAACCAAGGAAAAGCTCGCCCGCAGCCTGCAGTACTACTGGTTCCCGCTCAACGAACTGCAACCGCTGGCCCGGGAAACCCTGTCCGAGGGCGTGGAAAAACTCACGTTCCCGGCCAACAGCGAACTGGTGTCCGACGATGAAAACATCAGCTACCTGTCGCAAACCCGGCAGTTGAGCGATACGCCGTGGAATTTCACCCTGCTCACGCCGCTCCAGGACTTGCGTCGTGAAGCGATCAACCAGGGGATTCTGGTGGCCGTGGCCTTTGCCCTCTGCGCCTTTCTGTTGATCGCCTGGAACGAACGGCGCAAGGTGATCGCCACCCGTCTCGCGGCCCGGGAAGCCTTGCAGGAAGCCAACAATCAGCTGGAGCGTCGGATTACCGAACGCACCACCGACCTGCGCGCCAGCAACGAACGGCTCAAGGGCCAGATCCGCGAACGCCGGCACGCCGAAGAGACCTTGCGCCGCGCCCAGGATGAGCTGGTACAGGCCGGAAAACTCGCGGCCATCGGCCAGATGTCCACCAGCATCGCCCACGAACTGAACCAGCCGCTGGCGGCGCTGCGCACCTTGTCGGGCAATACCGTGCGCTTCCTCGAACGCGGCCAGCTCGATGTGGCCAGCACCAACCTCAAGACCATCAACGAACTGATCGACCGCATGGGCCGGATCACCGCCAGCCTGCGCTCGTTTGCCCGCCGCGGTGACGACAAGGGCCAGGCCTGCCTCGGCAAAGGCGTGGACGCGGCCTTGCAATTGCTCGGCGGCCGGGTGGAAAACATTCAGCTGCAACTGCACCGCGATTTCACCGATGTGCAGGTGCAGATCGACCAGACCCGCCTGGAGCAGATTCTGGTCAACCTGATCGGCAACGCCCTCGACGCCATGCAAGCGCAGCCGCAACCCGAGTTGTGGCTCGAAGGCGAAGCGTTCGATGGCAAATATCGCCTGCGGGTGCGTGACAACGGCCATGGCATCGACGCCGAAGCGCGCAAGCACCTGTTCGAGCCCTTCTTCACCACCAAACCCGGCGAACAGGGCCTGGGCCTGGGCCTGACCCTTTCCGCCAGCCTCGCCGCCGCCACCGGCGGTCACCTGGGTGTCGAGCACCCGGCCAGCGGTGGTACCGCATTCGTCCTCAGTTTACCGTTGGTAAGCCCCACTCCCGCCGAGCCAATATGAACAACGACCTTAGTGTATTGATCGTCGAAGACGACCCCCATGTGCTGCTCGGCTGCCAACAGGCGCTGACCCTGGAAGACATTCCCTGCATTGGCGTGGGCAGCGCCGAAGAAGCCCTGGAGCGCGTCGGCGACAACTTCGCCGGCATCGTTGTCAGCGACATTCGCCTGCCGGGCATCGATGGCCTGGAATTGCTGACCCGCCTCAAGGCCCGCGACCGCAGCTTGCCGGTGGTGCTGATCACCGGGCACGGCGACATCTCCATGGCCGTCGGCGCGATGCAGAAAGGCGCCTACGACTTCATGGAAAAGCCGTTCTCCCCGGAGCGCCTGGTGGACGTGGCCCGCCGCGCGCTGGAGCAACGCAGCCTGGCGCGGGAGGTGTCGTCGCTGCGCCGGCAACTGGCCGAGCGCGACTCCCTCGAAGGGCGGATCATCGGTCGCTCGCCGGCCATGCAGAACCTGCGGGAACTGATCGCCAACGTTGCCGATACCTCGGCCAACGTGTTGATCGAAGGCGAGACCGGCACCGGCAAGGAACTGGTTGCGCGCTGCCTGCATGATTTCAGTCGGCGGCACACCAAGCAGTTCGTCGCCCTGAACTGCGGCGGCCTGCCGGAAAACCTCTTCGAAAGCGAAATCTTCGGCCACGAGGCCAACGCCTTTACGGGTGCGGGCAAACGCCGGATCGGCAAGATCGAACACGCCGACGGCGGCACGCTGTTCCTCGACGAAGTGGAAAGCATGCCCCTGCCCTTGCAGATCAAACTGCTGCGGGTGCTACAGGAGCGCACCCTCGAACGCCTCGGTTCGAACCAGAGCGTGGCAGTGGATTGCCGGGTGATCGCGGCGACCAAATCCGACCTCGTCGAGTCGAGCAAGGCCGGCGAATTCCGCAGCGACCTGTACTACCGCCTCAACGTGGTGACCCTGGAACTGCCGCCGCTGCGTGAACGCCGTGAAGACATCCTGCAGCTGTTCGAACACTTCCTGCAGCAGTCATCCCTGCGCTTCGACCGCATCGCGCCGGAGCTGGACAACCAGACCGTATCGAACCTGATGAGCCACGACTGGCCGGGTAACGTGCGTGAACTGCGCAACGTCGCCGAGCGTTTTGCCCTGGGCCTGCCGGCGTTCAAGAAAACCGCTGCCGGCGGTGGCAACCAGAGCCTGGCCTTTGCCGAAGCGGTGGAAGCGTTCGAGCGCAACCTGCTCAGCGATGCCTTGCTACGCAGCGGCGGCAACCTGACCCAGGCCAGCCAGGAACTGGGCATGGCCAAGACCACGTTGTTCGACAAAGTGAAAAAGTACGGCCTGAGTCATTAAGTGTGGACCTGATTCTCAAAGCAACCCTGGTGACTGTCTGGCTACGTATCCAGACTAGAGCCAGGTCCCCTGTGGGAGCGGGCTTGCTCGCGAAAGCGGTGTGTCAGTCAACTTAAATACCAACTGACACTCCCTCTTCGCGAGCAAGCCCGCTCCCACAGGAGTATTGGGCGATCCCGGGATTTGTGCCTGGCGGCAGCCCCCTGTAGGAGCTGGCTTGCCAGCGATGGCGGTGTGTCATGGTGAAAACATTGAGGGGTTAGAGAAGGTTGCGATCGGCCACAGGCTCGATCTGCGCCCAGTGCGAAGAGTCTTCACGGTGCTCGCGCAAGTACGGCAACACCGCCGCCAGCAACGGCGCCTTGAAAGCTTCCTGGAAGCGATGGGCCAGGCCCGGAATCAGGATCAACTGACTGCCACGCAGATGCGCCGCCAGATGCACGCCGTGCATCACCGGCAGCAACGGGTCGGCCGTGCCATGCACCACCAGCGCCGGCACCCGCAACTGGTTGAGCAGCGCCACCCGGCTCGGCTCCGCGAGAATGGCCATGATCTGGCGCTTCACGCCCTCGGGATTGAACGCCCGGTCATAGGACTGAGCGGCCTGATGCAGCAGCGCCTGGCGATCGTCGGTGACCATCGGGCTGCCCAGGGCCGCCAACAAGTCGGCCTGCTGCTCCAGGGCCACTTCGCGGTTCGGTGCGCCGCGCCGGGCCAGCAACTGCACCAGCGCCGCACTCGGTGCCGGCAAGCCTTCGGCGCCGGAGCTGGTCATGATCAGGGTCAGGCTCTCGACCCGCTGCGGTGCCATGGCCGCCATGTGCTGGGCGATCATCCCGCCCATGCTGGCGCCCAGCACGTGGAATTGATCGATATGCAAGGCGTCCATCAGGCCCAGGCCATCGTCAGCCATGTCGGTCAGCGAGTATGGCGCCGACACCGGCAAGCCGAGTTTGTAGCGCAGCACCTCGAAGGTCAGGTTGGCTTCAGCCGGTGCTTGCCGCCAGGTCGACAGGCCGACATCGCGATTGTCATAGCGGATCACCCGGAAACCCTGTTGGCACAGGGCAACCACCACCTCATCCGGCCAGTGAATCAACTGCCCGCCCAGGCCCATCACCAGCAACAAGGCCGGGTCCGACGCACGACCGATGCTCTGGTACGCCAGGCTTACCTGGGCCAGATCCACCCGTTCGGTCGGAACATTGACGTCACAACGCGAAGCCGCAAAGGACGGCAGGCCGAACAACAGCGCGGCCAAAAAAACGATTCGTGAAAAGAATGAAGCACCCATGACAAAACACCAAAACGCAGAACCCCAGTAGAGCGCGAGTCTGATGAAGTTTGTTCAAGCGCGCTGCCACAGTTCCATGACAGTTTGATGAAGAGTGCCGAGCGGTCATCCGGCGTCAGATTCAACCTCACCATAACTATGTACCACCCGAGCTCCTGTCGACTGCCGCCTAATGCCTGTACCGCCGGCACGGCCCGGTCTTTTGGAGACTCATCGTCATGGTTGACGAAACCACCCCCCTTGCAGCCGATTTCGGCCTTACCTTCCCTTTGCCCGCGAACCCGGATCAAGGCCTGAGCCTGAGCGCCTCGGCGCGCTGGGAAGAATGCCGCGAACAATGGCTCAGCCTCATGGCGCAGAGCCCGCAAGCCCACCTTGACTCCGATTGGTGGAGCTCACGCGCGCTCGGCACCGATCGTTCGCGCCGGGCGCAGGCTATCCACTTGTATCGCCAGCATTTCGAGACGTCGAGCCAATGGGCATTTGCCCAGGGCATCCTGGATGCCGGGCAGGTCAAGATGCTGATGGCGATGATCGACCCGCCAGCGCAAACAACAACGCCTGACGCACACTCGGTGTATGTCGAACAACTGAATCTCAAGGATGACAAAGAACTGTCTACCCAGCTGTCAGGTGCCTTGGTCATCACCCGGGATACCGATCAGCCGGTCACTCAGTTGTTGTACCTGCCTTCGCATTCATCCGCCTGGATGACCTTTCAAAGCCGCGTTGAACTGGAGCGCTGGTTGATCGAACATCAACCGCAGCGGTTCGAGCAGCCCCGGTTGTCGACGGACACGGTCAAGGTCAAGTACACCGCCCTCGACAAGACGGTGCTGCACACCAGCGCCGAAGCCCTGTTGTCGCGCTTGTCCGTCGCCCCCGCAGACCGACCCGATAATGCTGCCGCGCTGGTCGCGCCCCCCGACCCATCGCATGCGCAGACAGACGACAACGCCGCCCTGTTCGGCCAGTTAAGCCCCGATATCCCTTTGGGTATGCGTCACCGTGCACTGGCACGACAACGGGCGGCACTGGAGGCGTTGCTCGGTGATGATTTTACCGGTACCGCCGACGATCCGCGCCTGCAACGCCTGCAACGGCAACTCGACGCCCTCACCACAGCCGAGCAAGCCAGCAACACCGCCGCGACGGCGCTGCTGGACATGGCCGATGCACTCAAATGGCTCGAGCTGCGCCACCAGCCAGACGCGCATTACGCTGCCTTGCACCAGGCACGCCAGGACGGCTTGCGCGCCGAAGCCGAACTGCAATTGAGCCTGAATCAGATCAACAGTGAAGAGCATCAGTGGCTCGTCAGCGTGCTGGATGCCCCCGATCAGCCCCGTGCAGCGGACCTGGTGGTCGCGCGACTGGAACTGTCGGCAACGGACACCGAAGGCGACCCCCGCCGTACGCAAACCGAGGAACTGGACGGCGTTCTGCTGTTTGCCAAACCCTCGGCGTTGCTGGCGCATTCCACCGACAGCCTGTTGCTCTACTGGCCCGGACGCTTCGGTGGACTGCAACGTTTTGCCTCCAGGCAGCAGCTGGAACAGTCACTGTTCAAGCGCCCGGCCAACGACCAGACCCTGGCACTGCACGTCTTGCCGCTCAATGGCCCGCCGTTTGAATACGCCTTGCAGACCCAGCTTCACCGCTGTGAACAACAGGCGGCCCGGATCATCGCGGCCAATCCTGTTCCGCCGCGTGCCAGCCAGCGCGCGGCCGAACTGGAAAAACTGCGCGAACAGACCCTCGCCTGCCTGACCGCCCCCCAGTCCGCCGCCCGGGATCTGGTGTACGCACAGATCGTCGAACAAACCCGCAGCAGTGCGCTGGCCGCCCAATTGCCAGCGTGGCATCGCCAACTGTCCAGCGTGCAGCGTGACCGCCTCAAGACGCTGTTCAAGTCCTATATCGCCGCGATGCAGCGCTCCCACGGGTGGATAGAGCGCGAGCTGCCGCCCCGGGAAGCCTTTGCCAGCAAGGCTATCGACGCCCGTTTGCGCCAGGACTTCGACCTTACCCAACAGGTGGAGGTGCTGCTCGACGTTCCGGATTCAACCAGCTGGCGCAAAGTCGTGATGGAAGGCGCGGCACCCGGCACCCCTCAAGAAAATGTGCTGATCGCCAGCGAACAGCGCAGCAAACTGTCCCTCGGCGAGCTGGCGCTGAGCAACATCGATCAGGAGATGTGGTGGCGACTGTCGTTCATGCGGGTCGAGGTCAGCGGCGGCGACGTCGCACAACAGCAGAAACTGAAAAGCACCATGACGACGTCCTGGCTGCGCAAGCTGGTCACCGAGCTGGATCTGGCCGGGAAGTATGAAACGCTGATCCGTGAGACGTTCCTCGGTCCCTCGACGGCATCGGCGTTCAGTAATGAGCATCGGCACGAATGCCTGAGCGAACCCTGGCGCCTGATGCTTCGCCTGCAAGGCGAATTCGCCGTGCTGGCAAAGGACATCGACGCCAACGGCCAGCGTGTACTGGAAATCGCCATCGACGCCAACAATCGTGAAGCCTTTGCCAGCGACGGCAAGCGCATCGAATTGTTGCCGGCGCACCTGACGGTGGGCGGCAAGGACACCCACGCCGAGGGACCGAGCACGTTGTCCGGCGTCACCTTTATCGTCGAGCACATCAGCGGCCTGACCCTGCTGTATCTGCCTGACAGCCCCGACGGCGTTTTTCTGCGCCAGTTCGACAGCCTTGAGCAGGCACGGATGCGCCTGTTCAACGACTGCCTGCGCGACCCGATAGTCAACTACCTGGCCGGCCGTGCCTTGAAGGGGGATTTCGCCCACCACGTCAGCCGGATCAACCAGGCCCGGGTGAAAAATTTCGACGGCTTGATCGGCGTCGGTACACCCTGGCCAGCCAGCACCTCCCTGGCAACGCATCTGCTGAATGCGCACATGGGGCGTTTGCTGGAAGCCCATCGGGCAACTTCGCGCTCCAATGACGCGTTGTACCTGGAGCAGGTCGCGTTGAAGTCCGGCGCCATGTTCAACTACCTGAAAATGGCCGTGGGCATGCTGCCCTTCATCGGTACGACCATCGCCCTGTACGACGCCTGGAACAGCGCCAACCTGGCGGTAGCGGCCTTCCTGCGCGGCGATGTCGGCCATGGCCTGGCCGAGGTGGAAGCGGTGCTGTTGTCGCTGATCGACGCGGCCATGGATATTGCCTCCGGCACCATTTCCACCCCAGCTGGCGCCCGCGCCGCCACGCGCAGCCGTCAGTGGCGGGCGCTGGGCAAGAGTCCGAGGGCCTTGCAGGTATCCACGCCACGCCAGGCGCGACTGTCCCTGGAACGCTTCAGGGGTTATGAATATGAAAAGCCGATTTCCCTCGCGGGCCTGCAACCGGGCAGCGAAGGCCTTTATCGCAATGTGTATCGCCACGCCGACGGCAACTTCATGCTCAGCCAGGGCCGTATCTACCGCATCGAACTGGCGGACAATCCACCGCGCTGGCGCTTGAGCGGCACGTCTACGCGGACCTACAAACAGCCGATAGCACTCGATGAAGCGGGCCAGTGGAACACTCACTATAGGGTGTACGGTACCGTGATCGAAGGGGGTGGCGTGGGTGGCGGTGCCGTGCTCGGGCACATGGCCGACGGGCTCGACCCGCTCTGGCCTGCCGCCATTCGCCGCTGGCTGCCGCGCTGGTGGACGGACCGCGCCTTGCGTCGACAATTGACCCTGACCCATACCGCCGACGCCTACACCCGACAACTCGATACCCTGACCCGCAGCAGCAGCAACACGCTGGAGCACTACTTTGGCCTCGAACCCGCCCAGCGCCCGGCCTTTCGCGCCCGTGCCGATGCAGCCTGCGCGAGCGATATCGACATCGCCCAGGCTCACTACCTGAATCTCGATGAACTGATGTTGTACAGCCATGGCCGCAAACGCGCACAAATCGAAGACATTCAAAGCCGCTGCGCCTGGGTCATCGTCGACCGCTCGGTGCGACGGATCGGCCTGCTCAAGGAGCGGCTGCTGGAACACCTCGACCGTATCGAAGAATTGGTCAACCGCTCGGACACTACGCCGGGCACCGATACCGTCACCCATTTGCAACTCATGGCGCAACGCAAGGAGGCCCGCAAAGACTTTCTCAATGACTTCGATCAAGTCTATGTGACAGTCGAGGAGGCCAATCGCTGGAACCGCCGGATCACTAACCGGACGCAGAAATCGAAGATGGCACACGACATGGCGACCGTGAATGAGAAATTCAGCGACGCCAATCACTTCTATCTGAAAACCGCGCACACCCTGGAAATCATCACCCACTATGACGCGGTGACCGACCTGTCCTGGACGTACTTCCACGTGCAGTTGAAAACAGCCCGCGACAAGGTCGGCCGCGCGTTGCTGACGCACCACCAACTGCCACACGTGAGCGCCAGCGCCAGCCAGCGCAACAAAGTCCTCGCAGACTGCCTGGCCACTTATGCCGAGTTCCGTCGCCAGCTGGGCGCCTGGACACTCGGCTATCCACAACACCTGGACCTGGAGCACGTCACGGCGTTCCTGGACAATCTGGACAAGGTTGAAGATTTTGCCCGCCATGCCATCAAGACGCGTCCTTCGGTGGTGCCCAAGGAAGGCCGGCCCGGACAGCAATTGTTCGAGACCGAAGACAACCAACTGCTGATCGGTATCGCCAGTACCGACGCCGTCACCCGACAAAAGCGCTTCACCATCGAAGGGGTCGGTGGCCACACGGAAACCTGGCTGCCGCGCTCCAGTGGCAAATATCACCTCAGCGAGCCAGCGGGTTCCGTGCAACCGACACTGCCGACCGATGTCAAACCGCTGCTGACAGAGGCCGGGAAAAGACTGGGAGCCGCAGACGCCTACATCAACAAAGTAAAAGGTCACGCTCAGCAAAACATGCTGCCGGTCGACCTTGAGCACATGATGAGCAGCGAGGCCTCGGAGTTGACCATGCGCGCCAAGGCCATCGAACGCTTGTCTGCCACTGATGCCGTAGCGCTGCAATTGCGCAATCGGGCGAAGGAGATGCTGCGCACCGGGCGCACCCTGCGCATCGAACAAAGCATGAACAGCAAAACCCCGACCGAAGGTTATCTGGACTATCTGCTTGAACAGCAGGTGGTGGACATTCGCAAGGAAGGAAGCCTGCGCGACCTGGGCAAGCGCACCGACGGACGACGGGATTTCCTGCAGGAGTACGAGGTGCGCGATCTGCGCAGCGAACCGGCGCAAACCCTGTGGTACGCCCACTTCCACTACACCTCGACGAAACCGCAATTCAGCGACTTCGTCAAAGGCCATCTGAAATTACCGTCTCAACGTAACCTCGGCCTGCAATGGCAGAAGGACGTGGCCGCCAGTGGCGGTACGGTCGAGGCGATCTGGCGCGGTGACATTGGCAAGCCGCTGGGCAACAAACACTTTTCCACGCTGTAAAGCAGCAACGGCGGAGCATGCAACGTGCTCCGCCGTGCTGATGGTCGACAGCGGCAGCAACATGAGACAAACTCAATCTTTTCGATTTATCGACAAGTTTTCCTCATGGAGCCCCCGGTGCTTGAAATCCGTCACCTCAAGACCCTGCACGCCTTGCGCGAAGCCGACAGCCTGGTGGATGCGGCCGACCGCCTGCACCTGACCCAATCGGCCCTGTCCCACCAGTTCAAGGAGCTGGAGGAGCGCATGGGCATGCCGCTGTTCGTGCGCAAGACCAAACCGGTACGCTTCACCAGCGCCGGGTTGCGCCTGCTGCAACTGGCCGACGCCACCCTGCCGCTGCTGCGCGCCGCCGAGCGCGACATCAGTCGCCTGGCCGGGGGTACCGCCGGTCGCCTGCACATGGCCATCGAATGCCACAGCTGCTTCCAGTGGCTGATGCCGACCATCGACCAGTTCCGCGATGCCTGGCCGGAAGTCGAACTGGACCTGGCTTCCGGGTTCTCCTTCGCCCCGCTGCCGGCCCTGGCCCGTGGCGATCTGGACCTGGTGGTGACTTCCGATCCGGTGGACCTGGCCGGGATCACCTATGTACCGCTGTTCACTTATGAAGCGATGCTCGCGGTAGCCAACCAGCATCGCCTGGCCGGCAAGGCCTATATCGTCCCCGAAGACCTGCTCCCGGAAACCTTGATCACCTACCCGGTGGAACGGGACCGGCTGGACATTTTCACCCGCTTCCTCGAACCCGCCGACATCGAACCGGCCCAGGTCCGCACCTCGGAACTGACGGTGATGATGATGCAACTGGTGGCCAGCGGTCGCGGCGTGTGCGGCATGCCCCATTGGGCACTGCATGAATACAGCTCCCGGGGTTACGTGAAGGCCAAGCGGCTGGGTGAGAAAGGTTTGTTCGCCACACTGTATGCGGCGATCCGCGCCGACATGCTCGATGCGCCGTACATGCGTGATTTCCTGCTGACGGCCAAGGACACGTCGTTTTCGACGTTGGATGGGGTGAGTGCGGTTCGATAAAACAATTAAACGATGCGGTCTTTGTGGCGAGGGGGCTTGCCCCCGTTCGGCTGCGAAGCAGTCGCGAAACCTGCAAGCGCAGTGAACCTGAAGGAATGCAAAGGGAGCGCTTCGCACTCCAACGGGGGCAAGCCCCCTCGCCACAAAAGCCCGCTCCCACAGGGATCTTGGTGATCCTTAGAGTTCGCGCCACATATGCAGCTTGTCGAAGTAATCCTCCCCCACTCGCACAGCCATCGGCTCCAGGCCGAACTGGACGAAACCGCAGCGCTGGTAGAGGTTGAACGCGGCAGCGTTGCCGGCGGTGACGGTCAACTGGATCAGGCGCACACCCGCATGGTCCTGCGCCTCGGCCAATGCGGCCTGAACCAGTTTATAGCCGAGCCCGCGCTGACGGACCCTGGCGGTCACGTACATGCCAAACAGCGTCACCTTGTGCCGGGCCTTTTCCCTGGGCTCGAACGCGAGGCCGACAATGCCGGCCAACCGGCCCTCTTCGAACGCCCCGAGCACCACGTCCAGCTTGCCGGTCAGGCGCGATTCCCACCAGCCCAGCGGCATCGCCGCCCGCTCACGCACACTCGAAGTGAAGGCCTGCGGGTGCAGGTCGTAGGCCTCAAGCATCAGTGCCCGATAGTCCAGGGCATGGCTGGCATCCAGTCGCTCGATCCACATGTTCAGGCCATCCGTTTTTGCTCAAGCATCAACCGCACCGCCAGGGCCGACAACACGAAGCCCATGAAATAGCGCTGCATCGCCAGCCAGGCCGGATTGTTGACGAACCACGAGGCGATGCCCGCGGCAAACATGGCGATCAGCAAGTTGACGCAGAAACTGACGCTGATCTGGGTCAGGCCGAGGATGATGCTCTGGCTGAACACCGAGCCGTGCTCCGGCGTGATGAACTGCGGAAACACCGACAGATAGAACACCGCGATTTTCGGGTTCAGGGCACTGGTCAGAAAGCCCATGGTGATCAGCTTGCGTGACGAGTCCGGGGGCAGCTGCTGCGCCTCGAACGGCGAGCGCGCGCCAGGTTTTACCGCCTGCCAGGCCAGCCACAACAGGTACAGCGCACCGGCCCACTTCAACACCTCATAGGCCACCGGCACCGCGAGGAACACCGCCGTCAGACCGGCGGCGGCAGCGAACAGGTGCACGAGAAAACCGGCGACCACCCCAAGCAACGAGATCACCCCGGCCTTGCGCCCCTGGCAGATCGAACGAGAGATCAGGTAGATCATGTTCGGCCCCGGCGTGAGCACCATCAGCAACGCGGCAGCGGCAAAAATCAGCAGGTCTTGAAGCGGGATCATGGGCGAAGTCCTTTGCGTAATGATCAAGCGATCGCGGTCAACGATGCTCGATAAAACGGCAGGATCAGGTCCTGTGTCAATGGCGCCAAGGTGACATCGCCGTCGGTGGCCGGGTCGATCCAGATCACTTCTTCGATTTCCGCCGCGGGTGTCACGTCGACATCGATGTGCAGCTGAAAAATCTCGGCGTGTACGACATGCCCCGGCTCATTGGCGGCCGGTGCCGAGAAGTGACCGAGGTAGACGGCCTGCGCCGGGTCGATGTCCAGACCCAGCTCTTCTTCCAGCTCCCGGGCGAGGGCATGGACCGGCAATTCATGCGGCTCGATCTTGCCACCCGGCTGCATGAACGCCGTGGTCCCGCGCTTGCGCACCAGCAACGTGCGGCCGTCAGGGCCGATCAGCAGGGCAGCGGCGATGCGGATAATCCCGGAGGTTGGCATGGAAAACGTCGACATAAACAGAAGCCCCTTGACTCAAAAACGCCAAGGATCACATGTCCGCCCTGTAGGAGCGAGCTTGCTCGCGATGGTCGTGAACGAAAACGCGTAAAACCAGAGGCCCATCGGCGCCCTCAGGTTTATCGCGAGCAAGCTCGCTCCTACAGTTTCCTTTACGCCGCTTCCTGGAAATCCATCTCCGGCGGCTGCCGCCGGAAACCGCCAGTCAACACTGCCAGGTACACCACGCCAATCGCCAGCCAGCTCAAGCCCAGGTACACCGCCAAGTGATCGAGGCTGACCATCAGCCACAAATCCGCTGCCAGGCCGATGAACGGGAACAGCAGGAACAGCACGAACTCGCGCGGGCCTTTTTTCTCGCCACCGATCCAGTAATGGAATATCACCGTCAGGTTGACCAGGCTGAACGCCAGGAACGCGCCGAAGTTGATGAACGAGGTCGAGGTGGTGACGTCCAGTTTCAGTGCCAGCAACGCCACCACCGCGCACAGCAGGATGCTGTTGATCGGCGTGCCGAAGCGTTCGTGCAAGGTGCCGAAGAACGCTTTTGGCAGCACGCCGTCGCGGCCCATGGCGTACAGCAGCCGTGAACCGCTGGCCTGGGCCGACAACCCCGAGGCGAACTGGCCGACGATCAGGCCGATCAGGAAGATCGAGACGAACAGGTCGCCACCGATGTTGCGGGCAATTTCATAGGCCGCCGAGTCGACGTTGTCGAACTGGAACGACGGATGAGCAATCTGCACGAAGTACGACACACCGACAAAAATCAGCCCGCCGATCAAGGTGATCAACATGATCGCCCGGGGAATGGTACGGCGTGGGTCGCGGGTTTCTTCGGTCAGGGTGCTGACCGCGTCGAAGCCGAGGAACGAGTAACAGGCGATGGCCGCGCCACTCATGATCAGCGGCATCTGCATGTCGCCGTTGAAGAACGGTTTGACTGACCATAATGGTGTGCTCGCATCACCGCCGATGTAATGCACGCACAACACGACGAAGGCGATCAGCACCAGGAACTGCACCAGCATCAGCAGGGCGTTGATGCCATTGGCCAGTTTCAGGCCGACGATGTTGATCGCGCTGGTGATACCGATGAACGCCAGCACCCAGATCCACTGCGGCACGGCCGGGAATGCGGAGTTGAGGTAGGCCGCGCCGATCAGCCAGATCGCCATCGGCAGGAACAGGTAATCGAGCAGCACCGCCCAACCGGCAATGAACCCGAGTTTCGGGCTGATGGCCTTGCGCACATAGCTGTAGGCCGAGCCGGCCACCGGGAAGGCCGAGGCCATGCGCCCGTAGCTCATGGCGGTGAAAAACATCGCCACCAGCGCCGCAAGGTACGCGGCGGGCACCATGCCGGCGGTGGATTGGGCGAGGATGCCAAAGGTGCCGAGCACAATGATCGGTGTCATGTAGGCGATGCCAAACAGCACCACCGACCCCAGTGACAGGGTGCGTTGCAAACGAGCCATGAGCGACTACTCCGAATTTTATTGGATTTATGGCAGAGCCGAGTTCGGCGCAAATTACGGGTGTTGCGTTGTTGTTCTTGGTTCAACTGGCAAATAGGTGTGTCGTCTGTCAGGGCCTCTTCGCGAGCAAGCCCGCTCCCACATTTGATCTCGGGCGTTCACACAACCAATGTGGGAGCGGGCTTGCTCGCGAAGGGGCCAGTACAAACCAAAAAGAACCCGGATCAGCTCTTGGGAATCAGCAGCTCGCGCAATCCTGAAACATGCTCAACCACGTCCCCCGGCAACCTCAGCCGCTGATCATCCAGGTAGCGATAATCCTGGCGCGCCGCTGTCAGCTGGTTCAGGTCCAGCTCCACCGCGAACTGCCCTTCCTCGCGTCCGGCTTCGAACAACAAGGCGCCCAGCGGATCGACCAACGCACTGCCGCCGGCAAACAACAAACCACCGTCACCCTCTTCCACCCGGTTGACCATCAGCGCAAAGGCCTGGTTTTCCTGGGCGCGGGCCATGATCGCGGTGCGGTGGGTCGGGCCGTACGGGTCCATGTTGCCGTTGGTGACGATCAATAGTTCCGCACCCAGTTGCGCCAGGGCGCGGGCGCTTTCGGGGAATTCGATGTCGTAGCAAATCAGCAGGCCTACGCGCACGCCGTTCCACAGGCAGGTGGCGTAGCGATCGCCCGCCTCGTAGACACCGCGATCCGAGGCCCACAAGTGAGTCTTGCGGTACTTCAGCGCGATGCCTTCGGGGGTGATCAGCAGCGTGGTGTTATAGAAACGGCCGTTGTCGTTTTCGGCCATGCCGATGGCCACGGCAATTTTGCGCTCGCGGGCGGCGGCGATCACCGCACTGACGGAGGGACCCTCCAGCGCCTCGGCCACCTCGGCCACGGTCTCGGCCGAAGGGAAGCCCATCAGGTGGCCTTCAGGAAACATGATCAATTGCGTGTCGACTGCGCATGCAGCAATGGCCGCCAGGGTGCGTTCGAGGTTGTAAGCCGTATCGTTGTCACGGCCTGCCAATTGGGCGAGTTCGACCTTCATGGGTATTCCTTGTTATGGGCCGGGCGGCAGAAAGATTGCCCGGTCAGTGTCTGTGCGCCAGTATGCGCAGCAAGCAACCGGGCGGGGAATTACGCCGCTGGGGTAACACGATAGGGGTAGATGCATGACACTCTCGTTGGACGACATCGCCTGGCACCGCTCGGTGGGGCAACTGATCGACGCCCTGGACAAGCCCAATTTCTGGACCCAGCTTGTACGTCTACTGGATCAGTACGTGCCCTTCGACAGCTGGGTGGCCCTGCTTTTCAGCGCCGACCAGCGCCCGCAGGTGTTCGCCGAATGTCCCGGCGAGGACGGCGGCCCCGACCCGTTGTTCCAGGATTACCTGCGTGGCCTGTACCTGCTCGACCCGTTCTACATCGCCTGCCGCGAGCAATCGCGCACCGGGCTGTATCGCCTGTCGGAAGTGGCCCCGGAGCACTTCGAGCTGACCGAGTATTACCAGCGCTACTTTCGTCTGAATGTGGTGGCCGACGAAATCCAGTTCAATTGCCAGCTCGAAGGCGACCGCACGCTGTGCCTGTCACTGGGCAGCAAGCAGCGCTTCAGCGGCCAGCAGATTGCCTTGTTGTCGTTGATCCAGCCCTGGGTGCTCGGTTTGCTGCGCCAGCGTCTACCCTATGAAATCAACGAAGTCGTGGCCCTGGCCCCCGCACCGCCGCAAGCCGACTGGCGGGTGCAACTGGAAGCTTCGGTGCAGCAGCTCAAAGGCGCGCAGTTGACGGTCCGGGAGCTGGATGTCGGGCGTTTGATGCTCAGCGGTTGCTCCAGCAAGGAAATCGCCCGTAAGCTGGAAATCTCTGTCGAAACCGTGAAAGTCCATAAGAAACACATGTACAGCAAGCTGGGGATCAAATCCCAGTCCGAGCTGTTTTCGATTTTTCTCCAGGCACAAAATGCCTGATGCCCATGAGGTGCTTTGCTTGATGTGGGAGCGGGCTTGCTCGCGAAAGCGGTGTGTCAGTCAACAAAGGTGCTGGATGTGACTCCGTCTTCGCGAGCAAGCCCGCTCCCACAGTGTTTGCGTTTAGCCAAAAATTTGAGTCCGAACCCAAGGAACCCGTATGAGCCTGTCACTCCTGAGCCGCTACGCCTTCTTTGCCGTCTGCGTGATCTTCACCCTCGCCAGCCTGCCCTTTCTTCAATACGACTGGCTCTGGCCGATTACCGCTGTCACTGCCGTCCTCAGCCTGGTCGGCCTGTTCGACTTGCTGCAAAGTCCGCACGCAGTGCGGCGCAACTATCCCATCCTCGGCAATATCCGTTATCTGGTCGAAGGCATCCGCCCGGAAATCCGCCAGTACCTGCTCGAATCCGACAGCGACGCCCTGCCCTTCTCCCGCGCCCAGCGCTCGCTGGTCTATTCCCGAGCCAAGAACGAAACCGCCGACAAACCCTTCGGCACGCTGATTGACGTGTACCAGTCGGGGTTCGAATTCATCGGCCACTCCATGCGCCCGGCACCATTGAGCGACCCGAGCGGTTTCCGCGTCACCGTCGGCGGCCCGCAGTGCACCCAGCCGTATTCGGCGTCGGTGTTCAACATCTCGGCCATGAGTTTCGGTTCCCTCAGCGCCAACGCCATCCGCGCGCTGAACCAGGGCGCCAAGCTCGGCAATTTCGCCCATGACACCGGCGAAGGCAGCATCAGCCCCTATCACCGGGAAAACGGTGGCGACCTGACCTGGGAACTGGGCAGCGGTTACTTTGGCTGCCGCACCAGCGACGGACGCTTCGACCCGGAGCGCTTCGCGGCGCAAGCCCGGACGCCGCAGGTGCGGATGATCGAAATCAAGATGAGCCAGGGCGCCAAGCCCGGTCACGGCGGCATCCTGCCCAAGCACAAGGTCACCCGGGAAATCGCCGAAACCCGCGGCATCCTGATGGGCGAAGACTGCGTGTCACCGTCGCGCCACAGCGCGTTTTCCACGCCCATCGAAATGATGCATTTCATCGCACAACTGCGTGAACTGTCCGGCGGAAAACCGGTGGGCTTCAAATTCTGCCTCGGTCATCCGTGGGAATTCATGGGCATCGCCAAGGCCATGCTGGAGACCGGCATCCTCCCGGACTTCATCGTCGTTGACGGCAAGGAAGGCGGCACCGGCGCGGCGCCTGTGGAGTTCACCGACCACATCGGCGTGCCGATGCGCGAAGGCCTGCTGTTCGTGCACAACACCCTGGTGGGCCTGAACCTGCGGGACAAGATCAAGCTCGGCGCCAGCGGCAAGATCGTCAGCGCCTTCGACATCGCCAGCGTGCTCGCCATCGGTGCCGACTGGGCCAACTCGGCGCGCGGCTTCATGTTCGCCATCGGCTGCATCCAGTCGCAGAGCTGCCACACCAACAAATGCCCGACCGGCGTCGCCACCCAGGACACCCTGCGCCAGCGCGCGCTGGTGGTGCCGGACAAGGCCCAGCGCGTATTCAACTTCCACCGCAACACCCTCAAGGCCCTGGCGGAAATGCTCGCCGCCGCCGGCCTCGAACATCCGTCGCAGTTGTCGGCCAAGCACCTGGTGCGACGCATGTCGGCGACCGAGATCAAGCTGTTCTCGCAGTTGCACGTGTTCCTCAAGCCGGGGGAATTGCTGACCGGTGAAGTGAATGGCGAGTTCTACTCGCGGATGTGGCAGATGGCCCGGGCGGACAGTTTCGAGCCCCATGAAATAGAGGCCGCGTAACCTCGCCGCCCCGGTCGAAATGGCGTCTCACCAATGCAGCGTTTTGATCGGGGGCGGCTCTTTCATCACGATAAAACCGTAATCACCGATCAGGTAAATCCGGTAGTACTGGCTGTCCACCAGCGCCGGATAACCCTGATAGCCGACCCGCGTCGCATTGCGCCGCTCCCGCTCCGCCACCACATTGGTGATACCTGCTTTCGGCAGATTCTCCGCCAGCATGTAGAAGTCGATATTGAGCAGGTAGTGCAACACTGGCATCTGCTTGAACGAGCCGGCCGCCGCCGTTAACCAGTGGTCCGAATAGCTCACCGAAAGGTAAATCAGCCTGGCCTCGCGCAGCGCCTGACGGCTGGCGATGTCGTACGAAAGGCTGGCCAGCGCCGTGGACGCGAAAGTTTTCTGCATCGTCAGCACCCGGCCATAGGCGAACGACAACGACAGCATCGCCAGCAACGGAATGATCAACAACAGTGGCAGTCGCTCATGGATCGACGCCAACGCCAGATGACTCAAATAAAACAGCAACACCAGCAGCACAGCGAAGCCCATCAAGGTTCGGGCGCCCTCGTTGAAGTCACGGAAAAACAGCGCGACACCGGACACCAGCAGCATCACCATCGGCACGGCCAGCAAACACATCAGGCCGATCAACAGTTTCTTCGGCGCGCTGTCCTGGCGCGCCGCTACGCGCCCTCCCAACTGCACCGCCCCGACCAACGCAAACAGCAGCAACCCGCCGAACACCCAGAGCCATCCGCCATGGAACAGCAGCACGACTTTTTCCAGGACCCGGCCGATGTTGATCTCGATCTGCAACAAGGGGTCGCCCGCCCAATCGAGCAGCAATGTGCGATTCGAGCCCATGAACGGATAAGCACTGATGCTGTAGATGAACCCGCCGAGGATCACCTGCGCGGCTTTCCAGGCCAGCAAGTCGCGCCACGGCAACGGCGACGTCTTATCGTTGGCGGCCCTGAGCAACTCCAGGCAACACAGGCCCAGGAACACATTCAGGCTGATCTGATACAAGCCCAGCGCCAGTGCAATCAGGAACGCGGGCACCAGCCATTGCACGCTGCGCCACGGATGACGAAAGGTAATGGCGTAGATCACCGCGACCAGGCTCAGGGTCGTAGCGGGTCCGTCGTATTGGTAGGACAGGTTCTGCAAAAAGAACGGGTTGTACCAGAGCGGCAATACCACCAGGCAACTGCCGATGGTCGGCCGGGGACAGTAATGGAATGCCAGACTGGTCAGCGCCGATGCCATGGCCAGCGTGGCGATCAACAAGGGCAAGGGAAAGACGTTCGGTGCGGCATGGCTGAAGGTCAACGCGTTGTAGAACAGCTGGGCAAAGAGCCGTCCCTGCTCGGACCAGGCCAAGCCCGCCGCCAGCGAGCGCCAGTTGTCATCGATGTAGGGATAGTCCGCGAGGATCAACGGCAGGACAAACAAGAAGGTCGCGAACAGAAAAAACCGCCAGACCTGATGCCGGCTGAGCTCGCGAACGAAGAAGTCGCTGAGCCGGCCCATGCTAGCGCCTGCCCCGGTCTTTGCCACCGACGATGTCCTTGATCACATAACGCGGCCGGTGCTTGGCCTCGATGTAGATGCGCCCGATGTACTCGCCGAGGATGCCGATGCCGATCAGCTGCACGCCGCCGAGAAACAGGATCGCGGTCATCAGCGACGGATAACCGGGGACGCTGTTGCCGAAGAAAATCTTGTCCAGCACCATGTACACCGCGTAAAGCACCGCGAAAATCGAAAGGCCGCCACCGACGTAGGTCCACAAGCGCAGCGGCACGGTGCTGAACGAGGTCACGCCCTCCAGTGCCAGGTTCCACAGCTTCCAGCCATTGAACTTGCTGTTCCCCGCCACCCTGCCTGCCCGTTCGAATTCCACCACCACGGTGTTGAAACCTGCCCACGACAACACACCTTTCATGAACAACTGATGCTCGGGCAGGGAGCGGATCACGTCGACCACCTTGCGATCCATCAGCCGGAAGTCGCCGACGTTTTCCTCGATGCGGGTGTAGGCGATGCGATTGAGCACATGGTAGAAAATCGACGCGCTGTGGCGCCTGAGGTAGCCGTCGACATCCCGATTGCGGCGCTTGGCGAGTACCACATCGGCGCCCTTTTGCCATTGCTCGACCAATAACGGGATGACACTGATCGGATCCTGCAGATCGACATCCATGGGAATCACGGCATCGCCGCTGGCGTGCTCCAGGCCGGCAAACAGCGCCGGTTCCTTGCCGAAGTTGCGCGAGAAATTGATCAGCATGACCTGATCATCCGCCTGGGCCAGTGCCGTAGCCTGTTCGGCCGTGCGGTCGGAGCTGCCGTCGTTGATGAAGACGATTTCAACCTCGGCGTCGCGCAGCACCAGCTCGCGGCGCACGGCCTGGTAAAACAGGTTGATTGACTGCTCTTCGTTGAACACCGGGACAATGAGCGAGATTTTCATTGATCACGCTCGCGAAACACCAGGTATTTGCAATACAGGAATCCGAACACCAGGCTCAACGCTGAAAACAGGGCTACGGTGAGCAAGCCGTGCAATCGCCAGATGTCGCCCAGATGGCCGACACCCAGGCTCAACGCCCCCATGCCCGAAACAAACAGCAGATATCCGCCGACCGAGGCACTGGCGGCGAAGGTAAATTGCGCGTTCATGTAGAAGGAAAACGACGCTGCCACGCAGAAGGCCGCCAGGTTGCTGAGCGCCTGACTGAGGCCGGCCGCCACGCTCAGCAGGAAAAAGACCTGCCAGTGGATCAGGGTGTTGGCGACCCCGATCACCGTGTAACTGGACAGCCCCTTCCACAACAGTCTCATGTGAGGCTCCCGTTTCAAGAACGTTGTACTTGTTAGTATTTGAGCCTGTCTACTGTCAGAAATCGCAGGTTGAAGGACCTTTCAGACCAGCGGTTAAGCCTTCAGGCAACACCCGAGACATCCGGTAATATCCCGGTTTTGCAATTGCCCGCGAATCAGTCCACCCTGCGCCCCGCCGCTTGGGCGCGCGACCTTCTGCACCCGCGGCCAATCCTATTTTCACCCGCTGTTACGAGCCTGCTGTCATGACGTTAGCGCGCGATCACCGGATCGACTTTTTTCGTGGTCTGGCACTGATCTTCATCTTTTGGGATCACGTGCCTCACAATCCTTTGGGGCAAATCACCCTGCGTAACTTCGGTTTCAGCGATGCTGCCGAAGTTTTCGTGTTTCTGGCCGGTTACGCGGCGGTGCTGGCGTACGGCAAAGTCCTGGCACGTGAAGGCTTTCTGATCGCCTGCGTGAAAATCCTGCGCCGCGCCTGGGTGCTCTACGTGGTGCATATCTTCCTGCTGGCGATGCTGATGGGCATTGTGTTTTTCGCCAACAGCCACGTGGAAACACGGGATCTAGTAGAAGAAATGGGCATGCACCACTTCATCAGCAACCCTCAGCAGGCCCTGATCGATGAACTGCTGTTGCGCTTCAAGCCAAACCTGATGGACCCATTGCCGCTGTACATCGTGCTGTTGGCCGGCTTGCCCTTGGTGTTGCCGATACTGGTGCGCAAGGCCTGGGTGGTGGTCGCGATGTCAGTGGCGCTGTATCTGATGGTGCCTCTGGCTGGCTGGAACTTGGCGGCCATCAAGGACGGCGTGTGGTATTTCAACCCGGTTGCCTGGCAGTTGCTGTTCGTACTCGGCGGCGCCGCTGCGATTCACAGCCAGCGCCCGCGCGTGCCCGGACCCCGCCCACTGCTGCGCCAGCCGTTGTTTGTCGGTGCAGCGCTGTATGTGGTGGCCGCGGGGGTGTTGACCGTCCTGTGGCGCTGGCCGGACCTACACGATGCGATGGTGCCGGCGAGCTTGCAGAACGTCCTGTACCCCATCAGCAAGACCAACCTGTCCCCCGTGCGCCTGCTGCATTTTCTCGCCCTGGCCTACGTCACGGCGAAACTGATTCCCGACAGCGGATGGACGCAAAACTGGCTGGCGCAGCAAAGTTGCCGTATGGGTCGTTTCTCGCTGGAGATTTTCTGTCTGGGCGTGCTGCTGGCACCCTTGGCGGACATGGTCAATGCGCTGACCGACGACGCTTTTGCCATGCAGATCTTCACAGCGATGGTGGGTGCCGGGTTGATGGCGTTGCTGGCGGCATGGCTGGAGTTCAACAAGCGGTTGACCCGAGCGACGCAGACGACAACTGCTTAACTGATCCCTGTGGCGAGGGGGCTTGCCCCCGTTCGGCTGCGCAGCAGTCGCAAAACAGGTAAAACGCGGTGTGCCAGACGATCAACCGTCACAGTTTTTAGCGCCGCTTCGCAGCGCAACAGGGGCAAGCCCCCTCGCCACAAAAACACCCGGCCATAGTTAATTGTCTATCAACAAAAAGCCCCGATCAATTCGACCGGGGCTTTTGCTTTTCAAGCGTTACAACTTACGAAACCGAACGCGTCGCACCTTGCGAAACATTCGTCGGTTGCAGCTTGAACACATAGAACAGCACCGTCAGCAGCACCAGGAACGCAGGCCCCACATACAGCGCCACACGGGTGTCCGGGAAGTACGCCATCAGGCCGACCACCAGCACCAGGAACGCCAGCGCCAGGTACGAGCTGACCGGATACAGCCACATGCGGTACTTCAGCCCTGCTCGCTCGCTGGCGCTCAGGCCTTTGCGGAACTTGAGCTGGGCCAGCAGGATCATCACCCAGGTCCAGATTGCGCCGAAGGTGGCAATCGCCGTCACCCAGACAAAGACCTTTTCCGGCACCAGATAGTTGAGCAACACGCCCAGCAGCAAGGCGCCAATCGACAGCAGCAGCGCACGCCGCGGCACACCGTTGCTCGACGTTTTGGCGAAACCCGCCGGGGCCTGGCCGTTCTGCGCCAGGCTGTAGAGCATGCGCCCGGTGCTGAAGATCCCGCCGTTGCAGGACGACAGCGCAGCGGTGATCACCACGAAGTTGATGATGCCGGCGGCGGTCTTGATGCCCAGACGTTCGAAGGTCATCACGAACGGACTGCCCTGGGTACCGATTTCGTTCCACGGGTAGATCGACAAGATCACGAACAACGCGCCGACGTAGAACAGCAGAATCCGCCAGAACACCGAGCCGATGGCGTTGGGGATGGTTTTCTGCGGGTTCTTCGCCTCACCGGCGGTCAGGCCGATCATCTCCACGCCGAGGTAGGCGAACATCACCATTTGCAGGGACATCAACACGCCTTGCATGCCGTTGGGCATGAAGCCGCCGTGGGTCCACAGGTTGGAAATCCCCAGGGCCACGCCGTCGTTGCCGAAACCGAAAGCGATAATGCCGATGCCGCCAAACACCATCGCAACGATGGTGACGATCTTGATCAGGGCAAACCAGAACTCGAATTCGCCGAAGGCCTTGACTGCGATCAGGTTGATCGAGCCCATGCTGATCAACGCAGCGAGCGCCCAGATCCAGCGCGGGACATCGGGAAACCAGATGCCCATGTAGACCGCCACGGCAGTGATTTCCGCGACGCAGGTCACCAGCCACAGGAACCAGTAGTTCCAGCCGGTCAGGAAGCCCGCCAACGGGCCGAGGTAGTCTTGGGCGTAACGGCTGAACGAGCCGGCGACCGGGTTATGCACAGCCATCTCGCCGAGGGCGCGCATGATCACCAGGATCGCCAGACCGCCGATGATGTAAGACAGCATGATGGCCGGACCGGCCATTTCGATGGCCTTGGCCGAGCCCAGGAACAGGCCGACGCCGATACAGGCACCGAGTGCCATCAGGCGAATATGCCGCTCGCCGAGTTCACGTTTAAGCGGACCGCCCTGAGCGGTCTCGCCTTGGGGCAGGTGATTGCCTACGGGCATGGGGGACAACCTCGTCTTGTTATTGGATATGACCACCGAGTGGCGAAGCGCAGACCGATAAGCCATCACTTCCCGAACCGGCCCGCCTCGTGGGCAACGCCGCCTTGTAGGAAAAACCTGCAAGATCAGTGGGAAAAGCGGCGCCGAGTATTGCACAACAATGGTGCATCGTCATGCCCCTGCCAAAGCCGTATTTACCCTAAAAAAGGCTCTAGTTCGGTCATTACAGACCGCCACCACGCTTCAGCCGCAGCAACACCTGTGGCGAGGGGGCTTGCCCCCGTTGCGCTGCGAAGCGGCGCTAAAACCTGCGACTGGTGGTTGTCTGGCACGCCGCAGTTTCCTGTTTTACGACTGCTTCGCAGCCGAACGGGGGCAAGCCCCCTCGCCACAAAAACAACAAAAGCCTTCTCATGCCGTTATTCCTTCACAGGTATCAGAGTTTTCACTCAACACAAGCAGAGCTGCCCTGGACAACCGGGTACTAGCCTTGAATGTGCAATTGAAAACCTCAAGGGAAGCAATGGAATGCCAACTCAGCCCAACTCCCATCGCTTGCGTCTGGGCCGATACTCCGAGAGCGGCCGGGCCTATCTGATCACCGCCGTTGTTCATGATCGCCAACCGGTCTTTTCGGATTGGCATTTGGGACGTTTGCTTGTTGCAGAACTGCGCAGGGCGCATGAGTCCAACGCAGTGAGTTCCTTTGCTTGGGTGGTCATGCCCGATCACTTTCATTGGTTGATGCAGTTGGAGGAAGGCAATCTTGGACATGTCATCGGAGCCATCAAGTCACGTTGCACCCGCACACTGAATGAAGTCACCGGCCGCCATGGCCCACTCTGGCAAACCGGCTACCACGACCGGGCCATTCGCGACGGAGAAGATCTCCTGCCGTTTGCTCGCTACATTGTTGCCAATCCACTCAGGGCAGGGCTTGTAGATAAAATTGGCGACTATCCGCTCTGGGATGCGTGCTGGCTGTAAACAGACGCCCATACGCCAAACACTTTGTGGCGAGGGGGCTTGCCCCCATTGCGCTGCGAAGCGGCGCTAAAACCTGCGACTGGTGATTGTCTGACACACCGTGTTTACCTGTTTTACGACTGCTGCGCAGCCGAACGGGGGCAAGCCCCCTCGCCACAATGGTTCCATTTGGCCTACTTATTGGTGTGTCCGTGCATCATTCTGCCCTGCACATTTTTTTCACCCTCGCCAACCACCGTCTAAGCTTCAGTCAAGTCCGATCAATCTGCGTGAATGGATCAGTCGACTATGGGCGCTTTGTGGCAAACCGATTCGAGTAAAACCGTGGTCCCGACTGAAGGTGTGGATGAAGCGCCGTTACCTGAAAAACCCCGTCGTTCCAGGCACGGGTGGGGAGCGTTCTGGCTATTGCTGTTGATCATCGCGATTGTCGTGGGGTTGGCGGCTGCGAGGGAAATGCGTACCTCCAGGTTCCAGGCCCGGGAAGTCAGCAAATACGCCGCGTCATTGAACTATGAGCTCAAACCCGGGCCCAGCGATGCGATTCGCTATCCGGGCGATGGTCCGTTCGATCGGCGCCTGGGCTACAGCTCGCTGGATGAGTTCCTGCCGCGCCTGATCAAGCGCGATTTCGTCGTTGAGGCGCAAACGCGCTTTTCCCCGGAGCTGTTGAAGTACAGCGACAAGGGCCTGTTCGTGCCTTATGCCGAGAAAATCCAGGCCGGGCTGTCGATCACCGATTGCCGCGCAGCACCGCTGTACCAGTACAACTACCCGCAGCAGCTTTATTCGACCTTTGCCTCGATCCCGCCGGTGGTGGTCAACAGCCTGCTGTTTATCGAGAACCGCTTCCTGCTCGACCCCAAGCAACCGCTGGCCAACCCGGCGGTGGACTGGCCACGATTCGGCATGGCGGCGTGGTCGCAGGTGGCCAAGTTGTTGCACGTGCCCGGCCAATCCGCCGGTGGCAGTACCCTGGCCACGCAACTGGAGAAGTACCGGCATTCCCCCGATGGCTTGACGGTCAATGGCGCGGAAAAAATTCGCCAGATGATTTCCGCCACCGTGCGCGCCTATCAGGCCGGGCCACAAACCCTCGAAGCCCGGCAGAACGTGGTTCGCGACTACCTCAACAGCGTGCCGCTGTCGGCTGTACCGGGCCATGGTGAAGTGCATGGCATGGCTGAGGGCTTGCGCGTCTGGTATGGATCCGATTTCAACCAGGCCAACGCCGCCCTGACCAGCACTGCGACGGATCCAAAAACCATGGCGGAAAAAGGCCTGGCCCTGCGTGAAATGCTGTCGCTGATGATCGCCCAGCGCCGCCCTTCTCACTACCTGACCAAGGGTCACGATGAACTGGCCGACCTCACCGACAGTCATATTCGCCTGCTGGCGCAAAACAATGTGATCGACGCGCCATTCGCCGCCGCCGCGCTGGCCAGCAAAGTGGCCTACCGCGACTGGGCCACCCAGCCGACCATTCAACCGATCGAAACCAACAAAGGCATCAGTGTCGCGCGCAGCCGTCTGGCCGGCATGCTCAATCGCCCGCTGTACGACCTCGACCGCCTCGACCTGTCCGCCACCAGCACCCTGCAAGGCGAGTTGCAAACCGAGGCCACCGAGTACCTGAAAAAACTCGCCGACCCGGCTTTTGCCACGCAGATCGGCCTGATCGGCGAACGCCTCCTGACCACCACCAGCACCACCCAGGTACGCTACAGCTTCACCTTGTTCGAACTGACCCCGGACGGCTCGCGGGTTCGGGTGCAGACCGACAGCACCGACCAGCCATTCGATATCAACGAAGGCAGCAAACTGGAACTGGGCTCCACCGCGAAAATGCGCGTGCTGACCACCTACCTGCAAATCATCTCCGAACTGCACGACAAATACGCCGGCATGACCGTTCCCGAACTGAAGAAAGTCGACGTGCCGGATCAGGACCGCTTGAGCCGCTGGGCCGTCGATTACCTGATCGAAAACAAAGACCGCGACCTGCAAAAAATGCTCGGCGCCGCCCTGGACCGCAAATACTCCGCCAGCCCCGGCGAGGCGTTTTTCACAGGTGGCGGCCTGCATGTGTTCCATAACTTCCGCAAAGAGGACAACGGCCGGATACCGACCCTGCGCGATGCCCTGCGCGAGTCGATCAACCTGCCGTTCATTCGCCTGATGCGTGACCTGGTGCGCTATACCACCTACTCCGGCCCGAACAACCGTGCCGAACTGTTCCTCGACGACCGCGACCCGCGACGCCAGGAATACCTGGCCTCGTTCGCCGACCGCGAAGGGACTTCGTTCCTGCTCAAGTTCTGGAAGAAGTACCGGAACAAGGACACCCAGGAACGGCTCGACACCTTCCTTGACAGCATGCGTCCGACGCCGATCCGCATGGCCGCCGTCCATCGCTACCTGCTGCCACAGGCCAGCCAGGAAAGCTTCAATACCTTCGTGCGCTCGCACCTCAAGGGCGCCAAGCTCACGGAAAAACTCACTGACGAGCGCCTGATAAGGCTCTACGAGGCCTACAGCCCCGGTGCCTACGACTTGCCGGACCAGGGCTTCATCGCCAAGGTTCACCCACTGGACCTGTGGCTGATGGGCTACCTGCTCAACCACCCCGACGCCGAGTGGAGCGACATCGTCAAAGCCAGCCAGTTCGAGCGCCAGGAGGTCTACAGCTGGCTGTTCAAAAGCAGGCACAAGGGCGCCCGTGACAGTCGCATCCGCACCATGCTGGAAATCGAGGCGTTCCTCGACATCCACCAGCGCTGGCAGAAAGTCGGCTATCCGTTCGATCACCTGGTGCCGTCACTGGCCACTGCCATCGGCAGCTCCGGCGACCGCCCGGCAGCCCTGGCGGAATTGATCGGCACCATCCTCAACGATGGCGTGCGCATGCCGACCCTGCGCATCGACAGCCTGCATTTCGCTGCGAACACCCCGTATGAAACCCAACTGATCAACGACCCGGACGTCGGCAAACGGGTGATGCCGTCCGAGGTAGCGACGGCCATGCGCGAAGCCCTTTCGCAAGTGGTGGATGCCGGTACGGCCAAACGTGTGGCCGGCAGCTTCAAACTGCCCGACGGTACTCCGTTGGCCATGGGTGGCAAGACCGGTACTGGCGACAACCGTATCGAAGCCATAGGCTCGGGCGGACGAATCCTCAGTTCGAAATCCCTCAACCGCACGGCCACGTTTGTGTTCTATATCGGCGACACCCACTTCGGCACACTGACCGCTTTCGTGCCGGGCCGCTCGGCGGAGAGCTTCACCTTCACCTCGGCGTTGCCGGTGCAGGTGCTCAAGGGCATGGCCCCGATCCTGACGCCGTACCTGCAACCAGGCACCCACACCATGTGCCAGCCAACCTCGGTAACCGAGGCAACCGTTCGCCGCTAGCCGCGGATCGGCACCGATGTCCGCGTGGCGGTAAACATGTATTTTTCACTCCTGTTTTTTGCCGGGTTCGGGACGATATAGACGTCATTCCGAACCTGTTTTTGCGCTTTTTTTACCTAAGGTACCTGCCTAGTCTGATCGCTCCATCCATGATCAACGGACGATCAAACCATGCACCACACGCACCGGACTTCAGACTCGCTCGCCAACGACCCGACGGATCAAAGCGTCCATTTCGACCTGGTCAGGCAGGCCATCCCTTCCTGGCTGGCAGAAGCATCACTGTCTCGCATCACTGCGCTGAAGAATGATCGCGTGACCCTTCCCGCCTGGCAGCTGGACGCTGCACAGGCGCTACGGGAACGCTTGAAAAAGGACGTCAAACTCGGCTGGACCGCGCAAAACGATGTCGACCGGGCCCTGAGCGAATTGCAGGATGTCTACGCCTTCGCCAAACCCTTGTTGCAACAGGCGCTGAAGGACCGCTTCGGTGTCGAAGATGACGTCGAAGAGACCTGGTTGCGGCTGTATGCACCGGCAAAAACCTCATGGTGGGTGCATGACTTTTCCGCAGGCACCACCAGCCGCACCGTCTCGCTGCTGGATGCCGCCCTGCACAATTTTTCCCGCGACGAGGCATTCACCCAGGACTCGGAGTTCATCACCCGCCCCAACGCCCGTGGGCACTTCGGCGTAGTAAAGCTCAAGCACAAGCTGAGCATCGAGCAGTTCAAATCGTTGTGCCGCGAACTGGATATCGGCGCCCGCTACCAACAACACCTGAACGAATTTCTGCTGTCGGACAACCCGGTGGCCGACACCGTCCTGCGCCACAAGGTCACCCTCAGTCACAAGACCGCGCTCAACATCGCGGCGCACATGGCGCTGATGAAAAAGGACATCGACCAGGAGGCCCATGACGTCGTGCAAGGCATGCTCGACGATCGCTCAAAGTTGCAATGGCGCGGGCAGCCCGTCAGCTATTACAACCTGTCGATGATGGACACGCGCCTGGTTGGCATTGTGCTGATTGCCCCCGATCTGGACACAGCCACAAGTACCGTACCGGTCATCGCCTATGTTCCCCATGACCCGGAGCATCCGCTCAAGCGATACCCGTCGATACTCGATTTCATGGCGGAGCTCACACGCCAGCTGCGCGACGGCACCTCCAGCAAAAGTTATCAACAGTACTTCAGCCAATTCGTGCCCCATCAGCAACGCGGCCTTTTTTTTGCCGGACTGAATGACCGCCTGAGCAATATCAAATGGCAACCGGTCCCACCTGGCTCCAGCTTGCCCACTTGGCGTGAAACACCCGTGGCCAACCCCGACTTGAAATTCAGCCTGTCGAACGTCAAGACCGACAAGGAAACCACGTTCAAGAAGGATCTTTGGGGCTACTACTACCAACAGAAGCTCAACAAGATTCTCAACGATGCGCGGGAAATCGCGATTTCCACCGACTACGCCGACCGCATGGCCCGCTGGGCCTGGTGGGATAACCTGGAAAAAATGCTGGCGGACATTCTCAACGTCGCGCTGCTGGTGGCGACGCCGTTTGTGCCAGGCCTGGGCGAACTGATGCTGGCCTACACCGCCTATCAACTGACGGACGAAGTGGTCGAGGGTATCGTCGATCTGGCCGAGGGCCATTTTGCCGAGTTTGCAGAACAAGTCATCAGCGTGCTGGAAAGCGTCGTCCAACTGGGCGCATTTGCGGCGGGTGGCGCAATCGGTAATGTCGCGCGAGCGAAACTCTCACCGTTCTTCGAGGGGCTGAAACCGGTGCAATTGGCAAACGGTGAGACGCGTTTGTGGAACCCTGACCTGACCCCGTACCAGCGACCCGATGTAGTTCTTGCGGCTGACGCCCAGCCGGATGGACAAGGTATTTACCAGCATCAAGGCCGGCGCATCTTGCGCCTGGACGATCAACACTTCGAAGTGCTGGACGACCCGGTCACAGGGCAACAGCGCATCCGCCATCCGCAGCGGTTCGATGCCTATGCACCGACACTGCGTCACAATGATCAGGGTGCCTGGGTCTGTGAAACGGAAAACCCGCGCGAGTGGGAAGGTTCGACATTGATGAGGCGCATTGGTCATACAACCGATGCCTTCAGCGACACGCAACTGGAGCAGATCCGTCAGATCAGCGGTACCGAAGAAGCCGAGCTGCGCCGGATGCACATCGAGCACGCCCCGCCCCCCCCCCTGCTGACCGACACCCTGCAACGCCTGGGGGCACCGGTGAATCCGCCTCCTGCGCTGCCCCCGGAAATGGCCGCACTTTTCAGCGGCTATCCCGAATTGCCTGAAACCGTCGCGCAAAAGATCTTCGCCGGTGCCACCCCGTCGGAGCGCCAGCAAATGACCCGGCACAAGCGCCTGCCCTTGCGCCTGAAAAGCCAGGCCCGGGAGCTTCAGTTCGAGACCCAGGCGGTCCGCGCCGCCCACGGCCTGTACGACGACGCGTTGGTCAGCGGCGATACCGAACGCCTGGTGCTGGGCACCTTGCGCATGCAAACCGATATCTTCGGCAAGCTGCGCATCGAAATCCGCCAGGGCACGTTCGACGGCGAACTGCGCTGCAGCGCCGGACCCGAGGATGCAACACAAGTACGGGTCATGGTTCGCGACGAATCCGGAAAATATGCAGTGCGTGACGCCGAGGACCGTCAGATCCATGCAGCCGATGATCTTCTTCCCGCGCTGCTCCAGGCCATGGGCGGGGATGGACTGAGAGCGTTGGGATATCGACCGGGCGATACCGGGCTCTTCAAGCAATGGGTCATTGCCAAGATCGAGACGCCGGGCGAGCGCCGGACAGTTCTGGCCACGCCACCGATTCGTACCGTGGCCGAGCATGAGACCGTGCTGTTGGTGCGCGGTGCCGGGACCAGCCGTTCAGGCGCGACACTGCACGAACGGATTCAAGACCTGCATCCACATTTCAGCGAAAACGAGGTAGACATTTTTGCCCAGGCCCTGATCGAAAAGGGCGAGCCGATGAAACTTCTCGACGAACAGGAAAAAGACCTCGACGAACTACGCCGGACTGTCGAACTCTGGGAGCATCAATTCGCCGGGCTGGATGCCGATAATCCGATGCCGCTACGCGGCACGCGCCTGCACATTGCAGAGCGCCTGCTTGAGTGTTTCGAGCGAAAGAACAGTGAACTCGGCAACCGTGCCAATCCGGATGGCTATGCGCTGGATCTGTCACGGGAGCTTTCATCCGTGGATCTGGAAGCCTCATGGCCAAAACGACCGGAGCTGAAAAAATTCCTGGATAAAGTGACGGTACTGAAGCTCGACAACACGCGCTTCAAGGCAACGCCGGATGGCTTGCTGCAAGACTTCCCCAATCTGCGCGAACTCAGCGCCCGGCGTTGCGAGCTGAAGACGCTACCCGACAGGATCGGCGCCATGCAGCGGCTGGAACGCCTGCAGTTGAGCGACAATGCCATTGTGCTTGATGCCGATGCAGTCCAGCGCCTCAAGCCACTGACCTATCTGGAAATACTCAGGCTCGATAACAACCCCTTGGCGATGGCGCCGGACATTGGGCGCATGCCCAGGCTCAAGCTTGTGGCCTTGAAAAACACCGGCCTGACCACCTGGCCCGACGGCACCCTGGGCAAAACCCGACCAAGGGGTTTTCTCCTGGACCTGCGGGACAATCCTCTCGGCGTTATTCCCGAGGTAGTGCCCGGCAGACCGCAGGCCTGGGTCATTGCCCGAACCCGACTCAACGTCGGTGATTTGTCAGAGACGAACCAACTGCAATACCAGGATATTCGTCACTCAGTGGGATTGCCTCCCGAGCCTCTGGTGATTTCTATCCCGGCGAATTACGGGGCCACTGCCAACGATTGGGCCAATGTACCGGGGTTGGGAGTAGAACGGATCAGCACTTTCCAGGAACTGTCCGACGACCCCCGGTCCCATGCGTTTATCGAAGTCCTGATCAACCAGGAACACTCGTCTGACTCTGTCGCTGGTGGCCCTGCTCGCCAGCAATTGGTACAGCGCATGGCACGCATGCTCGATGCCGTGCATATCGACACTCAGCTGCGCGAGCAGCTCTACACCATGGCCATCGCCCCCGTCGATTGCGCCGATGCCGGCGCGCAATTGTTCAACAGCATGGGCATTCGCGTACTCGCCTCCGAGGCCTATTCATTCACCACTGACCGTGCAGCGCTTCAGCGCAAACTGGTGACCCTGGCCAAAGGTGCCGCACGACTGGATCACGTCAACGAAGTTGCCCGGGCCGATGTCGCCAGTCGTGGCGGCAACCCTGATGACGTTGAAGTCTACCTGGCGTACCAGACCGGTCTCGCCTCGCGATTGAACTTGCCGTGGCAATCGCAAGGCATGTTGTACCGACCGGTTGCCGGCGTAACTGACGCCATGATTGATCAGGCGTACGACACGGCTCTGGCCTTGGGTGAAGGCGATGGCCTGATCAACACGATGCTTGAACAGGATTTCTGGGAGCACTACTTGCGTGAAACCTGGCCGACTGAAAAGGAGGCGAACAAACGACTGTACCAGAGCAAATACGAGAAACTGGAGACCCTGCGTACAATCCAGCTTCAGTGGCTCGAGGCGACGCAGGACGTTCGCAAAGCCGACCTGCGCAACCAGCTCAAGGTACTCATGAACGATCTGCCGGTGCTGCCCACGGTAGTGTTTGCCGATGAGCCGATCAGCGAAGCAAGCTTCGACCGAATGCTCGTCGACCTCGGTAACAACGAAAAAGAACTGGCGAGACGCCTGACCCGAGAGGCCCTGCGCAAAGCTGGCCAATAATGGCCAAAGGCAGCCTGACCCATCAGGCTGCCGCACATCAAGGCGCTGCCGCGATGAATATCACTCGCACATTGCCGTAATAAACACCTGGTTTGTATCCGCCGGCGGGCACTTTCGGCTGGATCTCCAGCGGGAAGCGTCCACCGGCCCTGGCCTGGGCTGCCGATACCACTTCGCGCGGTTGCGGATCATGGCTCAACTCCAGGCCATTGAAACTGACGCGCAAAGAGATGTTCTGCTCGTCGCGCCCGTTGGACAAATAGGGTTCGGCTTCCAGCCGTGCCTCGATCGCGCTGGAGTCATGCTTGACGTCGAAGTTCTTGCGCATCCCCTCCAGGGTTTTGCTGTGAATGTTCCATGGTAATATCTGTTCGCGATGTATCCAGTCCGTTTCGGCCGGGATCACGTAAAACCCCAGTGTCGGAATGTCCACCGAGACATAGAACCGGTGTTCTTCCCGCGCCGCGAACGCCAGGGAACCCGCCAGCGCCATCACGCCAGCGCACATGCCGATGGCTGATTGCTTGATCATGTCTGCTACCTGCTACGTCAAAAACAAAATCGCGAGCAAGCACATGCCACTCGCCCCTGCGCTGTTACTGGCTGGCAATGCGCAACGCTTTTTTCGACGCGCCCTCGACCAGATTGAAACGGTACTCACGACCGGGTTTCTTTTCGAATTCGAAGGTTTTTCCCGCCAGAACGTGATGCTTGGTGACCGGCTCACACTCGGTTTCGTTTTTCAGCGAGCAGTTGCGAAACTCATCGATCAGCACCACGGTGTTGCCGTTGTTACGCAAGCGGTAAACACTGGCGCTGTCATCGATTACGCTGTCGAAGCGGCTGTTTTTCGGACGTACGAAAAACACCGTACCGAAACCGGTCATGACGTTGACCCCCGCCGACAAGTTCTCTTTGTAGGCTTCGCGCTCTTCACTCGACACGGCGAACTCGTCTTCTTTCTCCGGCACCACCGGCACGAAACGCACGCGAAAATAACGCTCGGTGTCACGGTCGCCCATGTGTAACAGGCGCGTGCCCTGCATGCCCTTGGCCGGCACGATCAGTCGCGCGGGGCTGGCCATCAAGCCATCCCGGCCACTACCGTCCGCTTGCGTCCTGACCGGTATTTCCTGGTGACCACCCTCGGCGTCGTAAACGATTTCGAGGATGTTGACCTTGACGAACGCCGTGCTGTCACCGCTGTTGAACACGCGCTTGAGGTAGGTGCTCTTCTCCCCGTCCAGATAGTCATACACCGTGCCGACGTTAATCTGCGGTCCGGCCGAAATGGCCAGGGAAAAACCGCTCAAACCCATCAACAGCAACAAACGCTTCATATCCATGAACCTCTTCACATTGAACAAAACACAACCTCCCTGTATCGATACGCGGCCCATCAGACTTCCGAGTCCCAGATCACCGTGACCCGACCTGCATAGTTGCCACCTCTGCCGGGCTGCAACATGAATTCCATAACGTATGGCGGTACTTCGAAATGCAGGATGCCGGGTGCCCTGTCCACGAAAAAGCCGGGCTGGAACTGTTGCGCGTTGGCTTGTCCGGTACGCAAGCGACGCCGCTTGACCGGTTGCCCGGACATATCGGTCAAGCCATCGGGCAGGCTGACGCTGACTTGCAGTTCCACCGCGTACTTGGTGACGGGGTCTCGAATCTGGCAATCGGTGACAATCCCTGGCGTCTCGCACTCCAACTGCATCTTGAAACGCGACGAGGCGGAGATCTTGAACGTCTGGTCTCGGAGCAGGCTCACTGGCCGACGCCCGGCCTGCAACCAGCTTTGCCAGCCGCCCGCCGGAACCAGTTGGACGTTTTCACCACCGGGAGGAATCTCTACCTGGAGGGTGTGCTCAACATCGAGATTGAAGTTGATGGTCAGGCTGTCATCGCTGGGCAACATGATGTCGCCCATGTCGAAATCACGTCCGGGACCGACCCCGTAGGTGTGGCTGCCGACATAGCGTCCCGGGGACATTTTCAGCGGATTGGGGGTGCGCAGCTCGTAGCCGATCTGAAACATGTCATAGCGCAGGCTTTCAATCCGGTAAGCGGCCGTCGGGACACAGCTACTGCCTGGTCGCGTCAACCAAAAAAACGAACGCCACGTCGGTTCGACAAACATGCCTCCGGTGTAGCCACAGGGTGCGGGCGGATAAGTCCAGTTGTACCCACTCCACAGCATCGCGTGCGCGTCCGGATTACTGTCGGGCGCGCCCTCACCGATGATGTTTTGAACCCGGTCCGGCAGGTAGTAGCGGCCGCCAATCGATGCTATGCGCACCTGCAATATCGACGGCTCTCCGGTCTCTTGATGAACAACCTGTAGTGACGCCCACTCGGTCGGGGGCTTGAACATCGCACCTTTGCGCATATCGCTGTGCCGGGCTTCGATCGGGCCATTGGAATTGAATTCGATCGGCACCTGGATGCTGAAGATGGATAGCCCTTCGCAAAATGTCGGGTAAATGGAGCAGTGCCCGGTATACGGCGTCGTATTGATAAATTCGTTACGCATCGGGTTGCCCGGATCAGGCTTGAATGAAGCCGTGACCTCAATGGAGGCGGCCTGCGCCGACACCGAAACCACCAGACTGAAAAGCGCCACGAAAGAACGTAACAACCACCGTTCAATCCCATTGCAAGTCTTCACACTAAAACTCCCTGTAAAAATGACCCGTGTGGCGAACATCGGCCAAGGATGGCGGCGTGCTTGATCGCAGCGCGCACCTTCAGATTTCCGAATCCCAATACACCTTGACAGTGCCCGCATACCTGCCGCCGCTACCGGGTCGCAGCATGCCTTCCATCGAATGGGGCGGTACTTCGAAATGCAGGGTTCCCGGTGCTCGATCCACATAGAAACCGGGTTTGAAATACAGCTCATTCCCCGCACCCGTCTTCAGTCGCAAACGCCTCACAGGTTGTCCGGAAAGGTCGGTTATGCCATTGGGCAGGCTGACAAAGACGAACAGCTCGACTCGTCTGTTCAACTCGGAGTTTTCCAGTGCGCATTCGTTATTAATTCCAGGCCCGCAATCTATTAGCATCTTGAAACGTGACGACGCCGAGATGTTGAAGGTCTGATCGCGGAACAGGTTCACCGGACGCCGCCCTGCCTGCAGCCAGCTCTGCCAGCCACCGGCGGGCACCAGCTGGATCCTTTCGCCGCCGGGCGGAATCTCGACTTTGAGGGTGTGCTGAACATCCAGCACGAAATCCAGGGTCAGGTCCGAGTCGTTCGGAATCATGACATCGCCAAAGTCGAAGTCTCCGTTAGGGCCCAGGCTATAACTCAAGCTTCCGGTATATAGTCCCGATGACATGCCTAGCGGGTTGGGCGTACGCAGTTCATAGGCAAAATCCAGATAGTCATAGGTGATGGCCGGGATTGGAAAATTGGCCACTTTTACGCAAGCGCGTTCATCTGGGGTTTTCCAGAAAAAAGCGTACGTTGTCGCCCCGAGAAAACCCATCCCAGTGGTTGTACAGGGGGGCGCTGGATACACCCAGCCTGCGCCTTTCCACAACCGACCGTGGCCTTCCGCTGGACTCGAGGCTCCGGTCAGATTGGCGGCCGTATCACTCAAGATATAATTGGAACCAACGCCGGAAATACGTACTTCGACTGTTTCAACGTCCCCCGTTTCCGCATTGATGACCGTCAATGAACGCCACCCCCCCGGCACCTTGAACATTGCGCTTTCGCGCGGTCCGGCATCGGCTTGAATCAGCTTGTTTGATACGACGCGCGTCATCAACCGGATGCTGAAGGTATCGCTATTACGGCAGATATCCGGGTAGTCCCCACAGTAGCCAGTGGATGGTGTCTGATTGATAAACTTGTTGCTTTGCGGGTTCGCGGAATCAGGTGTGAACAACGCCCTGATTTCATGATTCACCGCCTCGGCCGGTGTCGCCACAAACAACGCCAGCACGCACAGCCATTGCGGCATCCAAGTCTTGAGATTCACCATTCAACTGGCCTCCTGTCGAGTAAATGAGGCATCCGCCAAGGTGTCCGGCGTGCAACGCAAATCCCCGATCATCAAGACGTTGTTTTCACTGCGGTGTTTGTCGGTATCGAGCCGGAACTGGCACAGCAACTGATCGGCGTAACGCACTTCCAGGGTTGGCGAACCGGCATGCATTTCCATCGAGAAGAAGCCATCGACTTCACTCACGCCACGGCTGGCGTGGTTGATCACGTGGTGGCCCTTGAGCGGCCGGCCTTGCGGGTCGATCAGGCGCCCCAGCACGGTCAGGGTTTTCATTACGCGGACCTTGCGGTACTCCACGCCGCCCTTGTTCAGGTGATAGCGAGTACGACCCGGTTCGATACTGGCCGCCGGCGCGTGATTGCCTTCGAAGTCGAAGCTCACCGAACTGTTTTTGTAGGCGGTGAGCGGAATGAAATTGCGCCCCGGGCGCAACGCCGCGCTACCACCGCTGAGGTCGTCGGCCCGCAAGGCGATGCCGTCGATATCGGACTCGACGTCGACGATCATCCCCGCCCCTCGCCCCTGATGCTGACTCGTCAGGGCCATGCGTTGAGCACCGACGATCACCGAACTGTCCAGGTTCAAGCCTCCGGTGTAGTTACCGTTGAACGACGAACGCTGGATAAATCCGTCGCCGTTGATGGCATCGGTGCGAAAGTTCGCCAGGCTCGACAAGCCGACGCCATAGGTGTCGGTGAGCGCGGTCACCAAGACGTTTTGCAGTACGTGGTCTTGCAGGTCTTGGCGAAAACCGATGGAGCCATTGTTGTCACGGCTGCCATCACGGGCGGTGCGACTGCCGATGCTGCCGGAGATCTGCTGGCCCGGACGACCCAACGCCATATTGATACTCAGGTCGACCCCACGATTGCGCGCATTGCCGCTGCTGTAGCTGCCCGGACGATCAAACAGCGACAACCGCCAGTTGGCATCGCTGCCAAACAACTCGGTGCGCTGCGCCCAGCCCAGATCAACACCGACACCTTCAACGTTGCCTTCACTGTGCGAGACCCGCGCATTGAGCGAACTCTTGCGGCTGATCCGATGGTTCAACGCCAGCGATGAATTGCTGGTCTCGCCAGTGAACACATTGCGTTGGCGCACACGAGTGCCGTCGGGCAGCGTGTCATAGGTGTTGGTGGTGTCCAGCCAGCTGCGGTTGTGGCTCACCACCAGACTGCCGGAGCCATAGTTGTACAGCGCCTGCAAATCGACGCCGGTGCCGTGGTCTTCGGTCTGATAAACGTTGGCATACAGGCTGACGCTGTTGGCCAGGCTCCAATCGATGGAACTGCCATACTGCAGCGTGTTGCGAACCTGCCGCGCGGACAGCCCGAGAATCACCCGTGGGTGCAGCAGATAGTTGATCGCAGCGCCTGCCGTCGCGTCGCCACTGTCCTGCTGGTCCCAATTACTGAGCAGTTTGCTTTCCTGCCCGGCGAACAGGTTGTAGCGCCAGCGCTCATCAAAGTTGCGCCAGTTATTCGGCTTATAGATCAACTCCTGGGTGGTGGACGTCACCTGACCGTCTTCGATCAGCCGCACTTCCACCTCATAAATACCGCCGGGCAAGGGTCGCGTATCGAGCGTTTGCAAACCCGCCGGCACCGACTGGGTGTTGATCAGCAAACCATCGCGATAGATCTCCACGGAGCCCTGACGGTTGGCCGTGACGTACACCGGATACACGCTGGGCTTGGGGCTGTCGATCGCCAGACTGTCGGAGCTGCCATACATCACCCCCACAGCGGTATCAGGGCTGGTCCCGAATGAGCGGGGCTGGCGCGTCAGGCCTTCGGAGTTGGGGGTGAAGTAACCCAGACGAAAAAAGCTCCCTTCCAGTTCGCGCTGTGTGTAGAGCTCATGCACGGCGTGATAAAGCTTGTCGTCCGGGCCGCCAAGGCGAGACAGTTGCATGTTGAAGGCCTGTGTCCAGTTGCCCAGGCTGCCGCTGGCCTCCAGGCCAAAACGACCGCCCAGGTCCTGGTCCTGGCCGCCGTTGAGATTGAGCTGGTTACGCACCATCAGGCCGCTGCTGCCGCCTTGCGGTTGCTCGTAATAACGTTTGGCTTCGCTGTCGCGCTCGGCATTTTCGGTGACGATCGACAGCAATGAATTTTCAAGGTTGTAGTGCGCCGCCAGCATTTGCTCCGGGCATTGCCCGCTACATGAGCCAAGCGCCACGCCGGGTTTGAGAATATCGGCCCAGGCTTCGCGCTCACCTGCACTGAAGCGGCTTTCGCTGGTATCGGTGAAATCGAGCAACGTCACCCGGTCATCGCGGGACAACACAATCATCGCCTCGCCGAGGGGTTGCTGGTCGAGCTCGACCCGAACCGCCAGCGGTACATCGAAGAAATGTTCTTCGAATTCGGCCGGCAGGCCCTTGGCCTGTGCCAGCAAACTTCGTGGCGTGTTATCAATGGAAGTGGGCGCCGCAAATGCACTGCTACATAACAGCAGCGCAAGCGCCGCCGCGATGGGCGTCATCGGGAACATGAACGAATACTCTGATTACGAAGAAGTCAAAACACGGTCGACAAACCGGAAAGTTTGCCGACCGGGTACGTTACCTGGAACAAGTAAGCGTATTAGTGTCGAAAGTCTTGTTTAGACAGAAGGCTCAACGACCAACATGACAACACCGGTGTATTCGCCTGCATCAGGTTTGCCGCTGGTGATTGCACTGATTTTGAAAGGTGCGCGGTAGCGTGTATTGGAATCAGTATCTCCGACAACTTCCTGCGAAGTGGTATTCAATGTCTTGCCATTGAGCTCGACTTTCAAATCAATGGTTTTACTACCGGCGATCAACTTTGGAACGCCTTCGAGTCGTGCGTTGACCTTACCGGCGGTGTGAAGGACGTCAAAGTGCCCGTCGACGGTTTTCATGGCGTCGATGCCTGGGTTGTAGCTCATGTCCTGATCCTTGTTGACCAGGTCGAAATCAACCGGCACCGCGTAGAAGTCATCGGAGTTGACAGTTGCCTTCAAACTGATGGAGTGCCGGGCTTCGGTGGCGGCAAACGCCATCGAGGAACTCAGGGCCAGAACAGCCAGGGGAGCAGCAAATGCGATTTTCTTGAACATCTTTCAGTACCTGTCTTTAAAAAGGATGGTGTGCTGAAAGTTCATGTTGAGTAAAAACTGTCACGAGCAGCCATTTGCCCAGCTGAACTTTCAACGCCGAAAGATGATCGACCAATTGTTCTTGAAAGTAAGCAGGAAGGTTCCTGCGAATGCGTAGCCAAAGTGCCATTAACGCAGAAAGAAAAAAGCAGAAAAACATATAAAGCGAATGTTTGACTGTAAGAGAAATACTACAAATAGCGTTTTAACAGCATGACCTGCGAGATATTAACCAAGTAGCGTCTGTAAGACTAATACCACACTACCCGTAAACAGTGGACAAGGACAATAGATTAGAGAGTTAACACTAATCTTGACCTTTTGACCCGCTCCGCTGATCACTATTTTTTGGGGTTTGACGCTGATTTCCATTTTGCAGTCAGGAGTGGCCGCTGGTCGGGAGGGCTTGCCATCCGCTTAAGATATATCTTAAGTTACATCTAAAGACGACGAGAGAACGCAAAAATGAGAGACCATCATTCCCCCCACCGCGAACACGGCGACGGCCGTGACGGCTTCGAGAAACGCTCCCCCCGCGAACGCGGTGGCCGCGGCCCCCGGGTGTTTGCCCCCGGTGACCTGAAATTGTTGCTGCCGGCCTTGATCGCCGAACAGCCGTGCCACGGCTACGACCTGATCCGCCAGATCGAAGGCATGTTCGAGGGCGCCTACTGCCCCAGCCCTGGGGTGATCTACCCGACCCTGACGTTCCTGGAAGAAAGCGAACTGATCCTGGGCGACGCCGAAGGCGGGAAAAAACGCTACACAATTACCGACGCCGGACGTCTATTCCTGCAAGAGCAAGCCGTTGCACTGGATGGCGTGCGGATGCGCATCGACGTCAGCAAGCGTTCGCTGCGCGGCCATGATCGTCCGGCGGAAATCCACGAAGCGGTGCATAACCTGCGCCACGCCCTGCAAATGCATCATGGGCGCTGGAGCCCGGAAGAAATCCTGCGGGTCCGTGACCTGCTCAACGACACCGCCAAGGCCATCGTCGACGGCCCCGCCGTTCAACCCGTTCAGGAGAAAGCCGAATGACTGAAGTGATCAGCACCATTCACCGTGTCATGCACGAAATCAAACGCCGTCGCCTGGAGGTGTTGCGCGTGGTCGACCTGACCCCGCGCATGCGCCGGATTACCCTGGGTGGCCCGCAATTGGCAGGCTTCGTCAGCCTGGGCACGGACGATCACGTCAAACTGTTGTTCCCGCAGAACGCCGAGCAGGCTGCCGCTCTGGAAACCCTGGTGCTGGGCGCCGGCAAGGACAACGGCCCGCTGCCGGAAATGCGCGACTACACCCCGCGCCGCTACGACCTCGATAGCCTGGAACTGGACATCGACTTCGTGCTGCACGGTGACGGCCCTGCCTCGACCTGGGCGGCGCAAGCCCAACCGGGGCAGTTCCTGCACATCGGCGGACCGCGGGGTTCGATGATCGTGCCGGACATCTTCGACAGCTACTTGCTGATCGGCGACGAAACCGCCCTGCCCGCCATCGCCCGGCGCCTGGAAGGCCTGGCGGCCAACCGCCGTGCACTGGTGATCGTGGAAGTGGAGAACGGCAAGGAGCAGCAAGTGCTGCACAGCGCGGCCGAGGTCAATGTGATCTGGGTATTGCGCGAAGGCGGCAAAGAACATTTGTTGAGCACCGTGCGCCAAATCAAGGTGCCAACCGGCAGCCTGTACGCGTGGGTGGCGACTGAGAGCAAAGTGTCGCGGCAGATTCGGCGGGTGTTGCTGGATGAGCATGGGCTGGACGAGCAGTTCGTCAAGGCGGTGGGGTACTGGAAACTGGATGACAGCGCCGAGGAGTGATTGGCGTCACTATGTGGCGAGGGGGCTTGCCCCCGTTGCGCCGCGAAGCGGCGCTAAAACCTGCGACCGGTGGTGGCCTGGCACACCGCGTTTACCTGTTTTGCGACTGCTTCGCAGCCGAACGGGGGCAAGCCCCCTCGCCACAAAAAAGCATTCCACAGCGCCATAGCCGTGGTTACCTTCGAGCCCGCCACCGATCCACCCCGATCACCACCAACGCAATCACCAAAAACCCCGCCAACAACCCGCCTGCATTGATGAACACCTGTGGATAACCCAGTTTGTCCACATCCACGAAGGGATACGGATAAACCGCCAGCAGATGCCCGCGCCACAGCGCATAGGCAAAGTACAGCAGCGGATAAATCACCCACACCGCGATATGCCACAGGCGCAGGGTGCCCTTGGGCACATAGGCCCACCAGTACCCCAGGAACAGCAGCGGCACGATGTCGTGCAACAGTTCATCGGCCAGCCATTGCCAGCCTTCGGGATGCCACAGGTGGCGCAGCAGCAGGTTGTAGGCGAGGCTCACCACGGCGATGCTCACCGCGATCGCACTGCTGACCCAGGGCTGCAGGAACCAGCGGCGCGCGGCTGACTCGCGGGATGTCCATTCACAGGTCAGCACGGTCGCCACCAGGGTATTGGTCAGCACGGTGAAGTAGCTGAAAAAGCTCATCAGCCCGCCGATCAGACTGGCACCCAGCGTCCAGCGTGAATGGAAAATCAGGTACATCTGGATGCTCAAACCCGCCCAACCGAGCGTGGCAGCCACGGCCACAAAATGACGGCGAAATCCGGACGGGGCGATCATGTTCAAAGCGGTCGCTTGGTACGCATCAACTTCACGTACAGGCGTTCGACCTTCTCCCGCGCCCACGGGGTTTTGCGCAGGAACGTCAGGCTCGACTTGATGCTCGGGTCGCTCTTGAAGCAGCGGATATCGATACGCTCGGCCAGCCCCGACCACTCGTAGTGATCAACCAGTGCGTTGAGGATCTGTTCCAGCGTCACGCCATGCAGCGGGTCGGTGTTGTGTTCGGTCATGCCGGGCCTTCATGCAGAGAGGGAATTGGAAGCCGCGCACCTTAGCCGAGGGTTTCGTCGGGTGGAAGCGATCTATCAAATGTAGGTGATCTTGGGATGCTGGAATCCTGTAGGAGCGAGCTTGCTCGCGAAAAACGCAACGACGCCGCTGGTATCTGGTTTGACGCGTTATCGTTCACGACCATCGCGAGCAAGCTCGCTCCTACAAAGAGCTGACTGTTACCGATTCCGAAAGGCTGCATGTCAGCAAAAGCGCTTTCTCTATTTGTAACAGAACATTATCCTTGCGCCCGCCTTGGCTGAAACGCTTCTGCACCGAGCTTTACGCCGCTGTTTTCGTTATTCCCCCAGAAAAAGATCAAGAACTTCCTCTCTATGCCTGATTTTAAAACTCCGCGAGACAGCGCTGTCTCAACATCTTTTGCCAGTCCAAACGCCTTGGCGCTGATCGGCGGCCTCACGGCGCTGGGCCTCGCCTCCTGCGTTCAAGCCGCGCCTGCCTTCGATAGCGACTCACCGTGGATGCTCGGTGACTGGAACGGCACTCGCACCGAACTTGCGGAAAAAGGCTACGACTTCAAAGTCGATTACACGGGTGAAATGGGCAGCAACCTGCATGGCGGCTACGACCACGACCGCACCGCGCGCTACAGCGACCAGTTCGGCCTCGGTACGCACCTGGATCTGCAGAAAATCCTCGGCTGGAATGACGCCGAGTTCCAGCTGACCCTCACCGAACGCAGCGGCAACAACATCAGCAATGACCGCATCAACGACCCGCGTGTCGGCGGCTTCACCTCGGCTCAGGAAGTCTGGGGCCGCGGCCAGACCTGGCGCCTGACGCAGATGTGGTATCAGCAGAAATTCCTCGATGAAAAACTCGACATCAAGGTCGGCCGATTCGGTGAAGGCGAAGACTTCAACAGCTTCCCCTGCGACTTCCAGAACCTGGCGTTCTGCGGCTCCCAGGTCGGCAACTGGGCGGGCGACATCTGGTACAACTGGCCGGTCAGCCAATGGGCGCTGCGGGTCAAATATCACCTGACGCCAGAGCTTTATGCACAGGTCGGCGCGTACGAGCAGAACCCGTCGAACCTTGATCGCGACAACGGCTTCAAGCTCAGCGGCAGCGGTACCCAGGGCGCGGTCCTGCCGGTGGAGCTGGTGTGGACGCCGAAACTCAACGGCCTGCCAGGCGAGTACCGCGCCGGTTACTACTACAGCAGCGCCAACGCCACCGATGTCTACAAGGACAGCAATGGCCAGCCTGCCGCCCTGAGTGGCGAAGCCTACCGCAGCGCGTCGAGCAAGCACGGCGTGTGGCTGGGCCTTCAGCAGCAGGTCACCAGCCTCGCCAGCGACCACTCTCGCGGCCTGAGCCTGTTCGCCAACGGCACGATGCACGACAAGAAGACCAACGCCATCGACAACTACGTCCAGGCCGGCCTCGTCTACAAAGGCCCGTTCGACGCGCGCGCCCGGGATGACATCGGCTTTGCCATGGCCCGCGTCCACGTCAACCCGGCCTTTCGCAAGAATGCCGAGGCGACCAACCAGGCCAATGTCGTCTTCGACTACGACAATCCGTCCTACCTGCCGCCCCAGGACACCGAATACAGCGCCGAGCTCTATTACGGCGTGCACGTGACCAACTGGCTGACCGTGCGCCCGAACCTGCAATACGTCCGCCATCCCGGTGGCGTGAACGAGGTCGATGACGCGCTGATCGGCGGGATCAAGGTCCAGTCGTCGTTCTAAAAAACACCACAAAACCCCTGTAGGAGCTGGCTTGCCAGCGATGGTCGTCAACGATAACGCTGCGAACCTGATTCCCCGCGGCGTTCTCGGGTTTTTCGCGAGCAGGCTCGCTCCTACAGGACCACACCGTTTTTTTATGAACCCTGCCCGCGCCGGATCGTCATCTACAGTGAACTTGCGCGGGACTCTATGAAACGTCACGGAGAATCACACTATGAGCACTGATAGTGCCTTGAGTCGAAGCCGTCTGTTGCCGACCCTGCTCGGCATTCTGCTTCTGCTGATGGGCCTGGCCATGCTGGCCGGGGGGATCAAGCTGAGCATGCTTGGCGGCTCGCTGTATTACCTGCTGGCCGGTATCGGCTTCGCGCTGAGCGGCGTGTTGCTGATCGCCGCGCGCCGCGCGGCGCTGGGCCTGTACGCACTGGTGCTGTTCGCCAGTACCGTCTGGGCGCTGTGGGAAGTCGGCCTGGATTGGTGGCAACTGGTGCCGCGCCTGGCGCTGTGGTTCGCCCTCGGCGTGGTGATGCTGCTGCCGTGGTTCCGTCGTCCATTGCTGATCAACGGCCCTGCCCCCATGGGCACTGGCGCCTTGGGCGTGGCCGTGGTCCTGGCTGGCGCCACCGCCTTGGCCAGCCAGTTCACCCATCCGGGCGAGACCCTCGGCGAGTTGGGTCGTGACTCGACTGACATGACCAGCACTGCACCGCAGATGCCCGAAGGCGACTGGCAGGCCTATGGCCGCAGCGAATTCGGTGACCGCTATTCGCCGCTCAAGCAGATCACCCCGGCCAACGTCGGCAAGCTGCAAGAAGCCTGGCGCATCCAGACCGGCGATCTGCCAACCGCCGATGACCCGGTGGAACTGACCAACGAAAACACCCCGCTCAAGGCCAACGGCATGCTCTATGCCTGCACCGCCCATAGCAAGGTGCTGGCGCTGGACCCGGACACCGGCAAGGAACTGTGGCGTTTCGACCCGCAGATCAAGAGCCCGGTGGGCTTCAAGGGCTTCGCCCACATGACCTGCCGTGGTGTGTCGTACTACGACGAAGCGGCCTACGCCCAGTCTGAAAACGCTGCCTCCGCAGTGATTTCCGAGGCCGGCAAAGCCGTCGCCCAGGCCTGCCCGCGTCGCCTGTACCTGCCAACCGCCGATGCACGCCTGATCGCACTCAACGCCGACACCGGCAAAGTCTGCGAAGGTTTCGGGAAAAACGGCGTGGTTGACCTGACTCAAGGCATCGGCCCGTTCACCCCCGGTGGCTACTACGCCACCTCGCCCGCAGCGATCACTCGTGACCTGGTGATCATGGGGGGCCACGTCACCGACAACGAGTCGACCAACGAGCCATCCGGCGTGATCCGTGCCTTTGACGTACACGACGGTCATCTGGTGTGGAACTGGGACAGCAACAATCCCGATGCGACCGAACCGTTGCCAGAGGGCGAACACTACAGCCGCAACTCGGCCAACATGTGGTCGCTGGCCAGCGTCGACGAAAAACTCGGCATGGTCTACCTGCCACTGGGTAACCAGACCCCTGACCAGTGGGGCGCAGACCGCACCCCGGGCGCCGAGAAGTTCAGTGCCGGCCTGGTCGCGCTGGACCTGGCCACCGGCAAGGTGCGCTGGAACTACCAGTTCACTCACCACGACCTGTGGGACATGGACGTCGGCAGCCAGCCAACCCTGCTGGACATGAAAACCGCCGACGGCATCAAGCCGGCTGTGATCCAACCGACCAAGCAAGGCAGCCTGTACGTACTCGACCGTCGCGACGGCACGCCGATCATCCCGATCAAGGAAATCCCGGTTCCGCAAGGCGCCGTGAAAGGTGACCACACCGCGCCGACCCAGGCCCGTTCCGACCTGAACCTGCTGGCCCCGGAATTGACCGAAAAAGCCATGTGGGGCGCCAGCCCGTTCGACCAGATGCTGTGCCGCATCCAGTTCAAGGAACTGCGCTACGAAGGTCAGTACACCCCGCCGTCGGAACAGGGCAGCCTGATCTATCCGGGTAACGTCGGCGTCTTCAACTGGGGCGGCGTTTCGGTCGACCCGGTTCGCCAGATGCTGTTCACCAGCCCGAACTACATGGCCTTCGTCTCGAAAATGGTGCCTCGCGCCGAAGTCGCGGCCGGCAGCAAGCGCGAGAGCGAAACAGCGGGCGTGCAACCGAACACGGGCGCGCCTTACGCAGTGATCATGCACCCGTTCATGTCGCCGTTCGGCGTACCGTGCCAGGCTCCGGCCTGGGGCTACGTCGCCGGCATCGACCTGACCACCAGCAAAGTCGTGTGGAAACGCAAGAACGGCACCAGCCGCGACAGCTCGCCACTGCCAATCGGCCTGACACTTGGCGTGCCAAGCATGGGCGGCTCGATGGTCACCGCCGGCGGCGTCGGCTTCCTCAGCGGCACGCTGGACCAATACCTGCGCGCCTATGACGTCAACACCGGCAGCGAGCTCTGGAAATCGCGCCTGCCGGCTGGCGGTCAGGCGACGCCGATGACCTACACCGGCAAGGACGGCAAGCAGTACGTGCTGCTGGTCGTCGGTGGCCACGGCTCACTGGGCACCAAGATGGGTGACTATGTGATTGCGTACAAGCTGGCGGAATAAGTTTCAGCGGCAGTAAAACCAAAGGCGACGCCCGTGAGGACGTCGCCTTTTTTTGTGCCACACAGCTCCCCCCTGTGGGAGCGGGCTTGCTCGCGAAAGCGGTGTGTCAGACAACATTTGCATCGACTGACACACTGCATTCGCGAGCAAGCCCGCTCCCACATTTTGACCGCGCACAGCCATGGTTCAGCTAACCTGTCTCTGCGCTGAACACGTCTGCGAAACACCGCGTTGCAGAAAATGACCGTTGAAACCACCGCCAACCTGCCCCATCTAAGACCCATACCCATTGCGCAGGTGCCCCCATGAGCGACCAGCAGGAATTCCCCGAAGACCCGAGCGAATACGCCGATCCGGTAAACGCACCGCAGCACAAACCTGGCAAAGGCCTGGCCCTGCCTGGCCAGAACCTGCCGGACAAGGTCTACATCATCCCGATCCACAATCGGCCGTTCTTCCCGGCCCAGGTGCTGCCGGTCATCGTCAACGAAGAACCGTGGGCCGAGACCCTGGACCTTGTAGCCAAGTCCGAACACCACTCCCTGGCCCTGTTCTACATGGACACGCCCCAGGAAGACCCACGCCACTTCGATACCTCGGCCCTGCCGCTCTACGGCACGCTGGTCAAGGTGCACCACGCCAGCCGCGAAAACGGCAAGTTGCAGTTTGTCGCCCAGGGCCTGACCCGCGTACGCATCAAGACCTGGCTCAAGCATCATCGCCCGCCGTACCTGGTGGAAGTCGAATACCCGCACCAGCCCACCGAGCCGACCGACGAGGTCAAGGCCTACGGCATGGCGCTGATCAATGCGATCAAGGAACTGCTGCCGCTGAACCCGCTGTACAGCGAAGAGCTGAAGAACTACCTCAACCGCTTCAGCCCCAACGATCCGTCGCCGCTGACCGACTTCGCCGCCGCCCTGACCTCGGCCACCGGTAGTGAACTGCAGGAAGTGCTCGACTGCGTGCCCATGCTCAAGCGCATGGAGAAAGTCCTGCCGATGCTGCGCAAGGAAGTCGAGGTCGCGCGCCTGCAAAAAGAGATTTCCGCCGAAGTTAACCGCAAGATCGGTGAACATCAGCGCGAGTTCTTCCTCAAGGAACAACTCAAGGTCATCCAGCAGGAGCTGGGGCTGACCAAGGACGACCGCAGCGCCGACCTCGAACAGTTCGAACAGCGGCTGGTGGGCAAAGTCTTGCCGGCGCAGGTGCAGAAACGCCTCGAAGAGGAAATGAACAAGCTGTCGATCCTCGAGACCGGCTCGCCGGAATATGCGGTGACCCGCAATTACATCGACTGGGCGACCTCGGTGCCGTGGGGCGTGTACGGCGAGGACAAACTCGACCTCAAGCACGCGCGCAAGGTGCTGGACAAGCACCACGCCGGCCTCGACGACATCAAGGACCGCATCCTCGAATTCCTCGCGGTCGGCGCCTACAAAGGCGAGATCAGCGGTTCCATCGTGTTGCTGGTGGGTCCGCCGGGCGTGGGCAAGACCAGCGTCGGCAAGTCCATCGCCGAATCCCTGGGCCGGCCGTTCTACCGCTTCAGCCTCGGCGGCATGCGCGACGAAGCCGAGATCAAGGGACACCGCCGCACCTACATCGGCGCCCAGCCGGGCAAACTGGTGCAGGCCCTGAAAGACGTCGAAGTGATGAACCCGGTGATCATGCTCGACGAGATCGACAAGATGGGCCAGAGCTACCAGGGCGACCCGGCCTCGGCGCTGCTGGAAACCCTCGATCCGGAGCAGAACGTCGAGTTCCTCGACCACTACCTCGACTTGCGTATGGACCTGTCGAAAGTGCTGTTCATTTGCACCGCCAACACCCTGGATTCGATTCCCGGCCCGTTGCTGGACCGGATGGAAGTGATTCGCCTGTCGGGCTATATCACCGAAGAAAAGGTCGCCATCGCCAAGCGTCACCTGTGGCCCAAGCAGCTCGAGAAAGCCGGCGTGTCCAAGGGCAGCCTGAGCATCAGCGACAGCGCGCTCAAGGCGTTGGTCGACGGTTATGCCCGTGAAGCCGGCGTGCGCCAGCTGGAAAAAAACCTCGGCAAACTGGTGCGCAAAGCGGTGATGAAACTGCTCGACGATCCAAAGGCGGTGATCAAGCTTGGCCCGAAAGACCTCGAAACGTCCCTCGGCAAACCGGTGTTCCGCAACGAGCAGGTGCTGTCGGGGGTCGGCGTGATTACCGGCCTGGCCTGGACCAGCATGGGCGGCGCGACCCTGCCGATCGAAGCCACGCGCATCCACACCCTCAACCGTGGGTTCAAGCTCACCGGACAACTGGGTGACGTGATGAAAGAGTCGGCGGAGATCGCCTACAGCTACGTCAGCTCGCACCTGAAGTCCTATGGCGGCGATCCGAAGTTCTTCGACGAAGCCTTCGTCCACCTGCACGTGCCGGAAGGCGCCACGCCGAAAGACGGCCCGAGCGCCGGCGTGACCATGGCCAGCGCCCTGCTCTCGCTGGCACGCAACCAGCCACCGAAAAAAGGCGTGGCCATGACCGGTGAGCTGACGTTGACCGGGCATGTACTGCCGATTGGCGGGGTGCGCGAAAAGGTGATTGCGGCGCGGCGGCAGAAGATTTTCGAACTGATTCTGCCGGAGGCCAACCGGGGGAATTTCGAGGAACTGCCGGAGTATCTGAAGGAAGGCATGACCGCGCACTTTGCCAAGAAGTTTGCGGATGTGGCGAAGGTGTTGTTCTGACGTTCCTGTAGCGCCTGTACCTGCGCTATCGCTGGCAAGCCAGCTCCTACAGGTTTTCTACCGCCGCCCTCTGTAATTGGATGGACTCGCCCAAGCCGAGGCGTCAATGCGCCACGGTGGCAGTCTAAACAGCCAACGACAGCGAGGGCGAGTCCATGAAAAATCATAGTTCGTTTGATCAATCCGTGTCTTCTTCCGATTTGTCGGCCTGCACAACCTTGGCGGTCGACTTGGCCAAACAGGTCTTTCAGGTCGCCGGTGAAGATATCCTCGGCCAGGTGCGCTACGAGCAGCGGATCAAGTCGCGCGAGGCGTTTTATGATTTTCTCCGACAGTTGCCGGCGCATGTCGTGGTTTTGATGGAGACCGGTCCGGGTGCCCAGGCCTGGGCCCGGCAGCTGCAAGAGCAAGGTAATCCGGTGCGGATTCTTCCAGCCGGTTTGGTGGCCACACATCGCAGCGGGCCTAAAAATGATCGCAACGATGCGCTGGCGATTCTGCGGGCCAATCGCGATGAAAAAATCTGCGCAGTACCGGTCAAAAGCGTTGCGGCGCTGGCAATGCAGGCGTTGCATCGTGCCCGCCAGGGCTATGTGCGTCGACGCACGGCCCTCAGTAATCAGATGCGCGGCCTGCTGCTTGAGCACGGCGTAGCCTTGGCACAGGGCGATGTTGCGATCAGCCAGAAAATCCCGCGGGTGCTGGAAGATGCCACCCAGCCGGTGCCGGGCCTGCTGCGTGAGCTGATCGACGAACTGTTGGCCGAGTGGCGCCATTTGGGCGAGCGCATCAGCGTACTGACGGGACGCCTGGAAGTGGCCGCCAACGCTGACATGACGGCGAAGCGGCTAATGACTGTGCGCGGCATCGGCCCGGTCACTGCCACGGCACTGGTGGCCAAGGAAACCAAGCCTGAGCGATTTCCCAATGCCCGCAAGTTTGCCGCGTACTTTGGCATGGTGCCTGACCAGCACAGCAGCGGGGAGACGGTCCGGTTGGGGGGCATGACCAAGCGAGGTGATGCTTATTTACGCAGCCTGATGATCCAGGGAGCCCATGCGGTGCTGCAACAACTACGACCTGATTCCCAGCAACCCGATGACCGCCGCTTGTTGCACTGGATGAGCCGGTTGGGCCGTAAGGAGGCTGCGATCAGGCTAGCCAACCGCAACCTGCGAATCGTCTGGGTGCTTCTACAGAATGACCAGACTTATCGTCGCCACGCGGGTGATGGCCAGCCAGCGACGATGGGCCACTGAGCGACAGAGTTCTGCCACCGAGGTACTAACCGTCTGACCCTCTGCTGAAAAAAATTGACCCCAGGTAAGACCGGCGTGGATTGATGCCTAAGCTCCTACTGGCCTTCGAGGCCTGACTGTAATCGGCATACCACGAGCTTTTCCAATTTTGGCCAGAAGCCGAAGACGGCTTCCACGAATAGGCCTAATACATAGATGCAACGGGGCAGCGGTTTTTCAAAAGCGGGTAGACAGTGGGGGCGAGTCCATACATAGGAGCTGGCTTGCCAGCGATGGCGTCAGCCCGAACGACACCGTCCCCCGCTGTCACAATTTGTCTCATCTCGGTTATGCTCGCCGTTCGTCGTGAACGCCGGAGCCACTGACCCTATGTCCCCCATTCGCCTGTTTGTCCCCCTCGCCCTCGCCTTGCTGGCCGCTTGCGCCACGCAACCGAAACACAACGTGACCGTGGAAAAACAAAGCGAATGCCCGGTGCAGCTCAGCAATGGGCAAAACCTGATCCTGACCCTGCCGAGCAATCCGACCACGGGCTATCGCTGGGCGATCCAGGATTCCGCCGGCGGTGTCTTGCACGCCCTGGGACCAGAGGTTTATCGAAATCCGGAAGATGCTGGCATCGTCGGCTCAGCCGGGGTCTCGACCTGGCGTTTTCAGGCCTTCGCCCCCGGCACCGGACGCTTGCGCCTGACCTCGCAGCAGCCATGGGCGCCGGAAGTGTTGCCGGTGGATTCCTTCGACTGCGCGATCTCGGTTAACTGACCGTGGGCTGGCTGATTCTGGCGCTGATGGGCGCGGTGACCTTTCTCTATGGCGTGAGCGTACATGCCTCCCTGCTGTGTCTGCTGGTGAAGCCTCTGCCCGTATTGGCCCTGCTCGGCTGGCTGCATGACGCACCACCAGGCGAGTATCGGCGCTGGATCAGCCTGGGGTTGATCTTCTCCCTGCTCGGGGATGTGTTGCTGGCGTGGCCGGGTGATTTGTTCGTGTTTGGCCTGGGTGCATTTCTGGTTGCTCATCTGGCCTATCTGAAAGCCTACTTGAGCGATTGCCGGCGTCTGGCGCTGCTGCCGCTGATCACTGCCCTCAGTGTGGGTGCAGTGCTGCTGGGAATCCTGATCAGTCATGGACTGGGGCCATTGCTGGTTCCGGTGATCGTCTACGGCCTGGCGATCAGCGCCATGCTCTGGCGCGCGCTCGCAAGGCTCGGCAGTGATGTGCCCAAGCGTTCGGCGCTATTGGCGGCGGCAGGTGCGGTGGCCTTTGTGTTTTCTGACAGCGTGATCGGCATCAGCCGGTTTGTGGTGCCGTTCGACGCAGCGCCTTATGTGATCATCCTCAGTTATTGGCTGGGGCAATGGGGGATCACTGCCTCGGCATTTTCCCAAAGATCACGCTAACCCCTGTGGCGAGGGGGCTTGCCCCCGTTGGGCTGCGCAGCAGCCCCAAAACCATTCAATCGAATAGTTTCAGATACACCCGATCAGCCGGAATTACGACGGCTACGCCGCCGAACGGGGGCAAGTCCCCTCGCCACAGGTGCCCCGCCAGCATTCAAACTGCGTCAGCCCCGCCGCTTTATCAGACAACCCGCGCATCCCCGCGCCAACTTGGCTAAAATGCCGGCCTTTTCCACCTACACCGCTGGAACCGCCGTGAGCAAAGAACCCGATCGCCTTTTCGCCCAGCCTTTGGCCCAGGTGCCTGACTTCGCCTTCAACGAGGACGTGGTGCGGGTGTTCCCGGACATGATCAAGCGTTCGGTGCCGGGTTATCCGACCATCGTCGAAAACCTCGGCGTGCTCGCCGCGCAGTTCGCCCAGCCGGGCAGCGTGCTCTACGACCTGGGTTCGTCGCTGGGCGCCGTGACCCAGGCCCTGCGCCGCCACGTGCGCACCGACGGTTGCCGCGTCATCGCTGTGGATAACTCGGCGGCCATGGTTGAACGCTGCCGCGAATACCTCAACGGCCAGGATTCGATGTTCCAGGAGTTGCTGCCGGTCGAAGTGATCGAAGGCGACATTCTTGCCCTGGAGTTCCAGCCAGCCTCGGTGGTCGCGCTGAACTTCACCCTGCAATTCATTGCCCCGGACCAGCGCACGGCATTGCTCGCGCGCATCCGTCAGTCGCTGTTGCCCGGCGGAGCCCTGATCCTCTCGGAAAAACTGCGCTTCGAAGACGAGCAGGAGCACGCGCTGCTCACCGATCTGCACATCGCCTTCAAACGCGCCAATGGCTACAGCGAGCTGGAAATTGCCCAGAAGCGCAGTGCCATCGAAAACGTCATGAAGCCCGACAGCCTCGAAGAACACCGCGAACGCCTGCTGGCCGCCGGATTCTCGAAAGTCGTGCCGTGGTTCCAGTGTCTTAACTTTGCCTCGTTGATTGCCTTGCCATGATTGATCTATCTCCCCTCGCCCGCCGACTGGCCGGAACCCCGCTGGCCGATTGGGCCAACACCCTGCAAGCGCAACTCGACAAGAAAATGGAGAAGGGCCACGGCGACCTGGAACGCTGGCAAAGCGCGCTGGACGCCCTGCCGAAGATACAGCCGAGCGAAGTCGATCTGCTCAATGGCTTGAAGCTCGACACCGATTGCAGCGACGAGACCCGCGCGCAAATGCGTTCCGCGCTGATGGGCCTGTCGCCATGGCGCAAGGGGCCGTTCGACCTGTTCGGCGTGCACGTCGACACCGAATGGCGCTCGGACTGGAAGTGGTCGCGGGTCGCCCCGCACCTGGATCTGAAAGGCAAGCGCATCCTCGATGTCGGCTGCGGCAACGGCTATTACATGTGGCGCATGCTCGGCGCCGGTGCCGACAGCGTGATCGGCGTAGACCCGAACTGGCTGTTCTTCTGCCAGTTCCAGGCGGTGCAGCGCTACCTGTCCGAGCCGAACGCCTGGCACCTGCCCTTCCCGTTCGAAGACCTGCCGCCAAACCTCGAAGGCTTCGACACGGTGTTTTCCATGGGCGTGTTCTACCACCGCCGCTCGCCCATCGAGCATTTGCTGGCGCTGAAGGATTGCCTGGTCAAGGGCGGCGAGCTGGTGCTGGAAACCCTGGTGGTCGAAGGCGACAAGCATCAGGTGCTGGTGCCGGAAGACCGTTACGCGCAGATGCGTAACGTGTGGTTCCTGCCGTCGGTGCCGGCGCTGGAGTTGTGGCTGCGCCGTGCCGGGTTCACGGATGTGAAGTGCGTGGATGTGAGCACCACCACGATCGAGGAACAGCGCGGGACGGAGTGGATGAAGTATCAGTCGCTGAGTGACTTCCTCGATCCCGAGGATCACAGCAAGACCGTTGAAGGGCTGCCGGCGCCGATGCGGGCGGTGATTGTCGCCCGCAAGTAAACGCCAATCTCCCGATCAACGGAGATCAAAATGTGGGAGCGGGCTTGCTCGCGAAGAGGGCGTGTCAGTCAACATTAATGTGTCTGACCCAGTGCTTTCGCGAGCAAGCCCGCTCCCACATGGGTTCGGTGATCAGTCTGCAGGTTTGGCGCGCCGCGCCTTGAAGAACTCGCTGAGCACCGCCCCGCATTCCTCCGCCAACACCCCACCCTCATACAACACCCGATGATTCAAAAAGCCCTGGGTAAAGAACTGCCCCTGGCTCTGTACGATCCCGGCTTTCGGCTCCAGCGCGCCATACACCACCCGGGCAATGCGCGAATGCACGATCAAGCCTGCGCACATGCTGCACGGCTCCAGCGTCACATACAGCGTACTACCCGGCAGACGATAGTTGCTCACGGCCTCGGCGGCGGCGCGGATCGCGACCATCTCGGCGTGGGCACTGGGATCGCTGGTGCTGATCGGGCAATTGAAGCCGCGACCGATGATTTCCCCATCCTGCACCAGCACCGCGCCCACCGGCACTTCGCCGAGGGCGGCACCCTGGGCGGCCAGGGCCAGGGCTTCACGCATGAAGTCGCGATCACGGCTGCGGTCGATGATGGCGGCGGGTCGAATCTGACGCATCACGCCACCTCGATGGCGGCCATCAGGCCGGTTTCCATGTGATCGATCACATGGCAGTGGAACATCCACACACCAGGGTTATCCGCCACCAGCGCCACTTGTGCGCGTTCGTTCTTGCCCAGCAGGTAGGTGTCGGTGAAGTACGGTATGACCTTGTGCCGGTTCGAGGCAAGGACCTTGAAGCTCATGCCGTGCAGGTGAATCGGGTGTTGGTACTGGGTCATGTTCTTCAATTCGAAAATGTAGCTCTTGCCCTTCTCCAGCTTGGCGATCGGCCGGTCGGCGCAAGTCTTGTCGGTGATGTCCCAAGCCTTGCCGTTGATCTGCCACAGGCTCGGCGGCTTGCCGTTGTCGACGTTGACCGACACCGAACCCACCCATTCGAAATTGAAGTTGAGTTTCTCGGCATTGGCCAGGTCCGGCTCCGCGATTGGATTGGCCGGCAATGCCGGCGGCCATTCGGTCGGCGCGTCGGTATTGGTCACCGAACGCAAGGTGCCCAGGCGCACCGGACCGTTGCGCAGGGACAACTCCTCACCGGCCGCTGGCGCCTTGATCGCCAGGCAAATGCGCATGCCCGGACCGAGCCAGTACTCCTTACCGAGCGGACGCGGCTCGATCGGATTGCCATCCAGCGCGTAGATCTGCGCTTCGACGCCGGGAATGTTCAGGCGATAGGTCAGGGTGTTGTCGAGGTTGAGAATGCGCACCCGGGTAATCTGCCCCGCCGGCAAATCAATCACTGCCTGCGGCACACCGTTGATCGTCGCCAGGCGCCCCGCCGTACCGCCACGGGCCGCTTCCCGGGGAATGCTGAACTCGACGAAATTGCCGACGTCGTCGACATGCCAGCTCTTCAGGCTCAAGGTCTTTTCGTACTTGAACCCGGTGGGTTCGCGCTCCTCGATGATCAACGGGCCGACCAGGCCACGGCCGAGTTCTTCGCTGCTGTTCACATGCGGGTGATACCAGTAGCTACCGGCATCCGGCACGCGGAATTTGTAATCGAAGTATTCGCCCGGCAGCACCGGCAATTGCGAGACGTAGGGTACGCCGTCCATTTCCAGCGGCAGGCGGATGCCATGCCAGTGAATGGTGGTCGCCACCGGCAGGTGATTGATGAAGCGCACCCGCAGCCATTCACCCTGGCGCACCCGCAACTCGGTGCCCGGCGCCGACGGGCCGAACGCCCAGGCCTCGGTCTTGTGCCCCGCCACCAGTTCGACGTCCAGCGGTGCGGCAATCAGCTCATAGTCGTGACCGGCATCCGCGTCGGCCATCTTGCCCAGCCAGTAACGCGACGCACCACCTGCCCCCACGCCAACGACTACAAGACCGGCCAGGCCACCGAGGATTTGGCGACGGGTAAAGGACATGAACTCAACTACCTCACTTGAACGCGGCAGGCCCTGGGCCCGCAAAAGGCGAATACGATACACCCGCAGTTGTGAAAGAAACAGCAAAGCGGGCGCGGCGACGGGCCGCAGGAAGCTACCGCAGTAATGCAAAAAGCCGTGTGAACTCAGGTTCACACGGCTTTTCATCCAACGATCAACCCCTCAGGGCCGGCGCGGGATCACTCCCACTCAATGGTCGCCGGCGGCTTGCTCGACACGTCGTAAGTAACGCGGGAGATGCCTTCGATTTCATTGATGATGCGGCCGGAAACGGTTTCCAGCAGTTCGTAAGGCAGGTGAGCCCAACGCGCGGTCATGAAGTCGATGGTTTCCACGGCACGCAGGGCCACGACCCAGGCGTAACGACGGCCATCGCCCACCACGCCAACCGATTTCACTGGCTGGAACACCACGAACGCCTGGCTGACCTTGTGGTACCAGTCGGCCTTGCGCAGTTCTTCGATGAAGATGTGGTCGGCGCGACGCAGCAGGTCGGCGTATTCCTTCTTCACTTCACCGAGGATGCGCACGCCCAGGCCCGGGCCCGGGAACGGGTGACGGTAGACCATGTCGTACGGCAGGCCCAGTTCCAGGCCCAGACGACGGACTTCGTCCTTGAACAGCTCGCGCAGTGGCTCGACCAGTTTCAGGTTCATCTCTTCCGGCAGGCCGCCCACGTTGTGGTGCGACTTGATCACGTGGGCCTTGCCGCTTTTCGCGCCAGCCGACTCGATCACGTCCGGGTAGATGGTGCCCTGAGCCAGGTACTTGATGTTTTCCAGTTTGTTCGACTGGGCATCGAATACGTCGATGAAGGTACGGCCGATGATCTTGCGCTTCTTCTCCGGGTCGGCTTCGCCGGCCAGGTTGTCGAGGAACTGATCTTCGGCGTTGGCGCGGATCACCTTGACGCCCATGTTCTCGGCGAACATGGCCATCACTTGCTCGCCTTCGTGCAGGCGCAGCAGGCCGTTGTCGACGAAGACGCAGGTCAGCTGGTCGCCGATGGCCTTGTGCAGCAGCGCGGCAACTACCGAGGAGTCAACACCGCCGGACAGGCCGAGCAGCACGTTGTCGGTGCCGACCTGGGCGCGAACCTGGGCGATGGCGTCTTCAGCAATCTTCGACGGGGTCCACAGGGCTTCACACTCGCAGATGTCGAGGATGAAGCGCGACAGGATGCGACCGCCTTGCTTGGTATGGGTCACTTCCGGGTGGAACTGCACGCCGTAGTAGCCACGAGCATCGTTGAACATACCGGCAATCGGGCAGCTCGGGGTGCTGGCCAGGATGTGGAAGTCTTCCGGCATGCGGGTGACCTTGTCACCGTGGCTCATCCACACGTCGAGGCCGAACAGGCCGTCGGCGTCGATGTGGTCTTCGATGCCGTCGAGCAGGCGGCTCTTGCCGACCACGTCTACGCGGGCATAACCGAACTCACGCAGCTCGGAACCTTCAACCTTGCCGCCCAGTTGCTCGGCCATGGTCTGCATGCCGTAGCAGATACCGAAGACCGGCACGCCCAGGTCGAACACCGCTTGCGGGCAGCGCGGGCTGTTGGCTTCGTGGACCGACTCCGGGCCGCCGGCGAGGATGACGCCTTTAGGAGCGAATTCGCGGATCGCATCTTCGTCCATGTCGAACGGATGCAGTTCGCAATACACGCCGATTTCACGCACGCGGCGGGCGATCAGCTGGGTGTACTGGGAACCGAAGTCGAGGATCAGGATGCGGTGGGCGTGAATGTCGAGGGCCATGATTCAGTCTCGTCTAAAAAATTCGGAAACAGTCGTGATTCAGAAACAACTCGGGGCTGAATAAAACAGCCCCGGTTGCTTAGCGTGTTGCTTGAAGGCTCAACCTACGCGGTAGTTTGGCGCTTCCTTGGTGATCTGCACGTCGTGAACGTGGGACTCGGCCATGCCAGCGCCGGTGATCCGCACGAACTCAGGCTTGGTGCGCATTTCTTCGATGTCGGCACTGCCGGTGTAGCCCATCGAGGAACGCAGGCCGCCCATCAACTGGTGGATGATCGCGCTCAGGGTGCCCTTGTACGGAACACGCCCTTCGATGCCTTCCGGAACCAGCTTCTCGGCGCCTGCCGAGGAGTCCTGGAAGTAACGGTCGGAGGAACCCTGGGCCTGGGACATGGCGCCCAGCGAACCCATGCCGCGATAAGCCTTGTACGAACGGCCCTGGAACAGTTCGATCTCGCCCGGTGCTTCTTCGGTACCGGCGAACATCGAGCCCATCATCACGCAGGAAGCACCGGCCACGATGGCCTTGGACAGGTCACCGGAGAAACGGATACCGCCGTCGGCGATCAACGGTACGCCAGTGCCTTCAAGGGCAGCGGCGACGTTGGCGATGGCGCTGATTTGCGGCACGCCGACACCGGCGACGATGCGAGTGGTGCAGATCGAGCCAGGGCCGATACCGACCTTGACCGCGTCAGCGCCAGCTTCGGCCAGGGCCTTGGCGGCAGCGCCGGTGGCGATGTTGCCGCCGATGACCTGCACTTCAGGGAAGTTCTGCTTGACCCAACGAACGCGGTCGATCACGCCTTTGGAGTGACCGTGAGCGGTGTCGACCACCACCACGTCAACGCCGGCAGCGACCAGCGCGGCAACGCGATCGCCGGTGTCTTTACCGGTGCCGACTGCTGCGCCAACACGCAGACGACCTTGATCGTCCTTGCTGGCCAGCGGGTAAGCCTTGGCTTTCTCGATGTCGTTGACGGTCATCATGCCCTTGAGGGCAAATTTGTCGTCGACGATCAGCACGCGCTCGATGCGGTGCTTGTGCAGCAGCTCGCGAACATCGTTCTTGTCGGCGCCTTCCTTGACCGTGACCAGGCGCTCTTTAGGCGTCATCACTTCACGGACAGTGGCTTCCAGACGGTTCTCGAAACGCACGTCACGGGAGGTGACAATGCCGACCAGGTCGCCATTGTGCAGCACCGGAACGCCGGAGATGTTGTGCATGCGGGTCAGTTCGAACAACTCGCGCACGGTGGCATCGGCGACGATGGTGATCGGGTCTTTGACCACACCAGCTTCGTAACGCTTGACCTTGCGGACTTCGGCAGCTTGCTGCTCGATGGTCATGTTCTTGTGGATGATACCGATACCACCTTCCTGAGCCATGGCGATTGCCAGACGGGCTTCAGTGACGGTGTCCATGGCAGCGGAAACCAGTGGAATATTCAGCTCGATGCCACGGGTAAGGCGGGTCTTGAGACTGACTTCGTTAGGAAGCACCTCGGAATAACCGGGCACTAGGAGAATGTCGTCGAATGTCAGAGCTTCTTGGCTGATACGCAGCATCGCGGGGGCTCCCGAGCGGGAAAATGGAAGCGCGCCATTATAGTCAGACACCCCCTCGGGTTCAATGTAAAACTCTGTCTATTATTGGCATTACTGATGTACGGGATGATATTGCTGCTTTTCTGTAGGAGCGAGCTCGCTCGCGATGGTCGTTAACGATAACGCGGGGAGTCTGGTTCCCCGCGGTGTTCTTGAGTCCATCGCGAGCAAGCTCGCTCCTACAGGTGTTCAGAGTTCGACTTTCACCCAACTGACAGGTTGATCGAGCCAATCGGCGAATTCGTCGAGAAAGCTCTGTTTGAACCCGGCTTCGGCCCAGTTGTTGAAGATGAAACCAAGGTTGGAGAATCCACACTCCTGCAGAAACAGGAAGCCGTTGATGTCGTCTTCATGCCCGCACTCCGGGCAGGTGAAGTTATCGGTGCGCCCCGGCATCCAGTCTTCCAGGCTTTCGAACAGGGCTTCACCGACTTCCTTGCGGCACTCGGCGCAGCCCGCTTCTTCAAGGAAACCCTTGGCTGGCGTGTAGATGCAGCGCTTGGTGACGATCTCCAGACCGTTGACCGCTTCGCCGAACGGCAGGGCCTCCGGGTGCAGGACCACGGCGCGGGCACCGTCGCCGATGGCATAAGCCATGCGATTGCCGGTGCGGCCGCAGGTGGTCAGTTCTTCCTCGATGATGTTCTTGCGCACCAGCCAGCGCACAATCGCCCGGGCCCGAGGCTCGTGCACCGGCAGGGTGGAGATTTTCGGCACGATGATGCTTTGCGAATTCATGGGGTACAGGCCTGAAGAATGACCTGTAGGAGCGAGCCTGCTCGCGATGGACTCAAGAGCACCGCGGGGAACCAGACTCCCCGCGTTATCGTTAACGACCATCGCGAGCAGGCTCGCTCCTACAGTGAAATGTGGCGAGCCTATAGAAGGTATAGGCCCGCCATAGCTGTTTTTACAGTTCTACGACAACCGCCTGCGAAGCACGGGTCGCCTTGGCGCGGGCGGCTTCGATCGACTCGTCGCGCGCCAGGGCCACGCCCATGCGGCGCTGGCCGTTGACTTCAGGCTTGCCGAACAGGCGCAGCGCGGTATCCGGCTCGCTCAGGGCAGCGCCCAGGTTGGCGAAAGCAGTCTGGGTCGACTGCCCTTCCACCAGGATCACCGCCGAGGCCGATGGCCCGAACTGACGGATCAACGGAATCGGCAGACCCAGAATCGCGCGGGCGTGCAGGGCGAACTGCGACAGATCCTGGGAAATCAGCGTGACCAGACCGGTATCGTGCGGACGCGGCGAGACCTCGCTGAACCACACCTGATCACCCTTGATGAACAGCTCGACGCCGAACAGACCACGGCCACCCAGGGCTTCGGTCACGGCTTTGGCGACACGCTCGGATTCAGCCAGGGCAATCGGGCTCATGGCTTGCGGCTGCCACGACTCCTGGTAGTCGCCCTTCTCCTGGCGGTGGCCGACCGGCGCGCAGAACGTGGTACCGCCGACGTGGCGTACGGTCAGCAGGGTGATTTCGTAGTCGAAATCGATGAAACCTTCGATGATCACGCGGCCTTTACCGGCGCGGCCACCTTCCTGGGCGTAGTCCCAGGCTTTCTGCACGTCATCGACGCTGCGCAACAGGCTCTGGCCCTTGCCCGAGGAACTCATGACCGGCTTGACCACGCATGGGAAACCGAGGTCTTCGACGGCCTTGCTGTAGTCCTCGAAGGTGTCGGCAAAGTGGTACGGCGAGGTCGGCAGGTCCAGCTCTTCGGCGGCCAGGCGACGAATGCCTTCGCGGTTCATGGTCAGCTGCGCGGCGCGGGCGGTCGGGATCACGGTGAAGCCTTCGGATTCCAGCTCCACCAGGGTCGCGGTGGCGATCGCTTCGATTTCCGGCACGATGAAGTGCGGCTTCTCGGCTTCGATCACGGCGCGCAAGGCAGCACCATCGAGCATGTTGATCACGTGGCTGCGATGCGCCACCTGCATGGCCGGCGCGTTGGCGTAGCGGTCCACGGCAATCACTTCAACGCCCAGGCGTTGCAGCTCGATCACCACTTCCTTGCCCAACTCGCCACAGCCACACATCAATACGCGGGTCGCGGTGGGCGACAATGGAGTTCCGATACGGGTCATCTGAAGGTCCTCAAGGAGCGGATCATCGAGGGACGCGTCGCCATGCGCGCTTCCCATGGGGAGAAAGCGCGGCATTTTACATGAACTTCAGCTGACGACAGCCTGTTTGCGCAGGCGCCAGGCCATGATCAGCCACACCGCGGTGACCCCGGCGAATTTCGAGCCCAGGGCGGTGAGGATCACCCCCGGTGTAAGGGCGTCGATCATGCCGAAGAAGATAAAGGTATCGAGGGGAATGCTCAGGGCCGAACTTATCCACAGGCGATCATGCAGCGGGCGTTTGGTGATGCTGAACACCAGCCAGTCGATGCACTCGGAAACCGCGAACGCCGTGGCGCTGGCCAGGGCGATGGACGGATCGGAGGTGATGTAAGACAGCACCAGCGCCACCAGCATCGCCACGAGGGCGCCATGGCCAAAGCGGGCTTGCACCATGTCGCGCAGGATAAACACCAGACCGCCCCAGGCCGACCAGATGATGTCCAGGTGTGGCGCGGTGGAGAAGGCGAAGTTGATCAGCACGACGCTGCTGATGTAGGCGATCAGGAAGAGCATGGGGGGGTGAAAGTACCTGTCAATTTTGTGCACAGGATACTTCATCTTCGGTACACAAATAACCTGTGGCGAGGTGATTTTGTGGCGAGGGGGCTTGCCCCCGTTCGGCGGCGTAGCCGTCGCAAATCCGGCTAATCGGGTGTATCTGAAGCTATTCGATTGAATGGTTTTGGGGCTGCTTCGCAGCCCAGCGGGGGCAAGCCCCCTCGCCACAAAAGCCCCTGCCACTCAGCGATCGGATTTGGAAGGGAGCATCCACACCAACCCACTGGCCTTGGCCCGCTCATGACACAACCCCAGCACCTTGCGCCGCTCGTCGTTGTCCATGCGGCTCCAGCGGGTGATTTCTTCCACCGTACGCTGGCAACCGGTGCAGATGTCATCGTCGTCCAGCGCACAGATATTCACGCAGGGCGATGCTACCGGGCGTTCGGTGGCGGTCATTGTTCCTGCTCGACCAGGTCGCGGGCATAACGCTGCGAGTTGTGCACGTAGTGAGCAGCGCTGGCCTCCAGCATCTTGATTTGCGGCTCGGTCAATTCGCGCACCACTTTGCCGGGCGAGCCCATGACCAGCGAGCCGTCCGGAATTTCCTTGCCTTCGCCGATCAGCGAGTTGGCGCCGATGATGCAGTTCTTGCCGATCTTCGCGCCGTTGAGGATCACTGCGTTGATGCCGATCAGGCTGTTATCGCCGACGGTGCAGCCGTGGAGCATGGCGTTGTGGCCGATGGTCACGCCGGTGCCGATGGTCAGCGGGTAGCCCATGTCGGTGTGCATCACGGTGCCGTCCTGGACGTTACTGTTCTTGCCAATCAGGATCAGCTCGTTGTCGCCGCGCAGCACGGCGTTGAACCAGACGTTGGCGCCCTCTTCCAGCTTGACCTTGCCCACCAGCACGGCATTGGGTGCGACCCAGCTCTGTGGATGGGTTTCGACGCGGGCGTCGCCCAGGCGGTACTTCATTGTTGTATTCCTCAGGGCTCAGGCAGGGCCATTCGAATGATGGCTTCAGATATTGATAAAGCTTTTGGGAGGTTGGTGCAGGCTGATTTTGGCGTCATACAGCAGGTTGATCAACTCGACGATCATGATCGCCGTCAGCCCCCAGATCTTGTATTCGCCATAGCGATAGCTCGGCACGTACCAGCTGCGGCCCTGATAATCGATGCGATGGGTATGTTCGCGGGGGTCTTTGCGGAAGAATTCCAGGGGCACGCTGAACACCGCGGCGATCTCGGCATCGTTGGCCCGGTATTCGACGAAATCCGGAATCACCCCGACATAGGGCGTGACCTGGATGCCATGCAGGCTGATCAGCGGGCTGAGCGGGCCGATCACCTCGACCAGTCCCGGCGGCAGGCCGATCTCTTCTTCGGCTTCGCGCAGGGCGGTGAAAATAAGATCGGGGTCTTCCGGGTCACGACGCCCGCCGGGAAAGGCGACTTCGCCACCATGGGTCGAAAGGCCGCTGGCACGCAGGGTCAACACCAGCTCAGGTTCGTCACTGCGAGTGATGGGCACTAGCACCGCGGCCTCGGGAAAACGACGGTCGGTCTCCAATATGCGTGGAGTGTAGTGACTAACCCGATGCAGTAGCTCGTCCAGCATGAGTGTTCTCGATCTGTGCCTTACCCGGCATCATGCACCAATCGCTGCGGCCGCCCAACCCCCGCAACAGCCCCATGTCGCGAAACGACAACTTGCCGACCGGCACCGCCGCACGCCAAGATAGGCGCAGCATTCAGGAACCCCAGCATGAAATTTTGCAGCCAGTGCGGTAACCCGGTGACCCAGCGCATTCCCGAAGGCGATTCGCGCCTGCGTTTTGTCTGCGACAGCTGTCAGGCCATTCACTACCAGAACCCCAACATCGTCGCCGGTTGCGTGGCGACCTGGGGCACCCAGGTGTTGCTGTGTCGACGGGCCATCGAGCCACGACGCGGTTACTGGACCCTGCCCGCCGGTTTCATGGAGAACGGCGAGACCATCGAGCAAGCGGCCATTCGCGAAACCGCCGAGGAAGCCTGCGCCCGGGTGCGCAACCTGAACATCTATACCCTGATCGACGTGCCACACATCAGCCAGGTGCATGTGTTCTTCCGCGCCGAGTTGGCGGACCTGGATTTTTCTGCCGGCCCCGAGAGCCTGGAAGTGCAACTATTCGACGAAGCGGACATTCCATGGGATGAGCTGGCTTTCCGCACAGTGGGCCGTACCTTAGAATGCTTCTTCGCTGACCGGCGGACCGAGGTCTATCCCGTACGGTCTGAATCGATCCCTCCGCTTGCTCAGCCTGCCATTATTTGATGCCGTATTGCTATCATTCGTAGCCGCTGAAAATCGCAGCCTGCGGCAGCTCCTACAAAAACATCTATAAATAAATAGTCGCGACACCTCCTGGGGAATCGTTTCAATGCGCTGGTTGCTTGCCCTGTTCTGCTTGTCGTTCGTCACGGTGTCCCAGGCTTCTGCCGTGGAAACCCTGAACGGCAAGGTCATCGAGAAAATCCTGGTTCTCAAGTCGTCCCATCAATTGCAATTGATCAATGACGGCAAGCCGCTCAAGACCTATCGCATTTCCCTGGGCAAGCGTCCCAAGGGCCCGAAACTGATGGAAGGCGACAAACGCACCCCGGAAGGCTTCTACTGGGTCGACTGGCGCAAGGTCAGTGATAAATTCAACCTGGCGATGCACATTTCCTACCCGAACATCAGCGATTCGGCCCGCGCCCGCCGTGAAGGTGTCGAGCCTGGCGGCATGATCATGATCCACGGCACCCCGGACACCGAAGACACCCCGGAAGACCTGTTCCACACCCTGGACTGGACCGACGGCTGCATCGCCATGCGCAACATGGACATGCGCGAAGTCTGGAACCTGGTGCCGGACGGCACGATGATCGAAATTCGTCCGTAACATTCCGGATAAGCGGGGGCTTCTGTGGCGAGGGGGCTTGCCCCCGTTGCACTGCGAAGCAGTGCTTAAAGCTGCAACCTAGGTCCACCAGACTCACCGGGGTGGCTGATTTTACGACTGCTTCGCAGCCGAACGGGGGTAAGCCCCCTCGCCACAGGTCCTCGCACTACCTTCTGTCGCCATCGCAAAAATAAATTCCAAAGATCGCAGCCAGCCGCAGCTTCTGCAGGGTGAATACCATTTCGCTCCGCGGGAGCGGCCGCAGGCTGCGATCGTTGTCGCTTTAAACCCCACCACTAATACCACTTCAAACCAACCCGCATCCAGCAGACCACAGCCGGCTCGTTTCCCTTCGCCAGCGGTAAAGCACTGGCGTTGACATGGTATTCAAGTGGTATTAGTTTTCGCCCATTCACGGGCAAAAACATTCCAACATCCGCCCCGGACACTCGCCATGAACGACCTACAGGCCCTGCGCCCCGACGACACCCAACCCACGCCGTTGTACCTGCAACTGGCGCGCAATCTGGAAGCGGCAATCCATGCCGGCCAGTGGAAAGCCGAACAGGCCATGCCATCGGAGCGCAATCTGAGCGAGACGCTGGGCATCTCCCGCGTCACCGCCCGCAAGGCGCTGGAAGTGTTGTTCGATCAAGGCCTGATCCGGCGCAACCAGGGCTCCGGCACCTTTATCACGCCGCGCCTTGAACAACCGTTGTCGCGCCTGTCCGGCTTCAGTGAAATGCTCCGTCTCAAGGGTTTCGTGCCCAGCTCGCAATGGCTGGAGCGGGAAATCACCCTGCCGACCCACGAAGAGCTGATCCGCCTCGGCCTGTCGCCCAACGACAAAGTTGCGCGCCTCAAACGCCTGCGCAAGGCCGACGACACGGTCATGGCCATCGAGATGAGCACCCTGCCCGCCTCGATCATTGCCAAGCCGCAAATGGTCGGCGACTCCCTCTACGAATTCCTCGACGGCATCGGCAAACCAATTGTCCGCGCCTTGCAGCACATCCAGGCGATCAACGCCTCGGACGAGTTCGCCGCGCTGGTCGGTATCGCCCCCGGCACCGCGATGTTGCTGATGACCCGGGTCGGCTACCTGGAAGACAACACGCCCATCGAAGTCACCGACACCTATTGCCGCAACGACTACTACGACTTTGTGGCAGAGCTTCGCCGTTAGAACGCTGCACCGCGAAACCGCCAAACCAGAGAACCGATCATGTCCGAAGACAACATCCTCACCGCCCACGGCTGGGTTCGCGGCCGACTGGTCCACGAACACGGCAAAGTCGTGTCGATCGAAGGCGTGCCCTGCGATCCGGCGGACAACGATCTGCCGTACCTGCTGCCGGGCTTCATCGACCTGCACGTTCACGGCGGCGGTGGCAAAGACATCATGGAAGGCGCGCCAGCCTTCGAAACCATCACCCGAACCCACGTGCGCTTCGGCACCACCTCGCTGCTGGCCACCACCATGACCGCACCGAGCGACGAAATCTCGCGCGTGCTCAAGGCCGTCGGCGAATTCTCTGAGCAGCGCCCCAAAGGCAGTGCCCGGGTGCTCGGCGTGCACCTTGAAGGTCCGTACATCAACCCCGGCAAGCTCGGCGCGCAACCCAACTTCGCCCATACGGCGCTGATGGCTGAAGTCGAAGCGTACCTGGCGCTCGCGCCGATCCGGGTGATCACCATCGCCCCGGAAATCGCCGGTCACGATGCCTTGATCCGTGACCTCAGCAGCCGTGGCATTCGCATGCAGATCGGCCACACCCTGGGCAGTTACGAGGAAGGCGTCGCCGCGCTGGAAGCCGGCGCCAGCAGCTTCACCCACCTCTACAACGCCATGAGCCCGCTGCATCACCGCGAGCCGGGGATCGTCGGCGCGGCGCTGGCCCACGCCAAATACGCCGAACTGATACCGGATTTACTGCACGTGCACCCCGGCGCCATTCGCGTGGCCCTGCGCTCGATCCCGTGCCTGTACTGCGTCACCGACTCGACCGCCGCCGCCGGCATGCCCGACGGCGAATACAAACTCGGCAGCCACACCGTGACCAAGTGCCTGGGCGGCGTGCGCCTGCCCGACGGCACCCTGGCCGGCAGCACCCTGACCATGGATCAGGCCCTGCGCAACCTGGTGAAGATCGGCCTGCCCATCGCCGAAGCCTCGCAGCGCTTGTCGCAATTCCCCGCCGACTACCTCGGCATCACCGAACGCGGGCGCCTGCAACCCGGGGCCTGGGCCGACTGCGTGCGGCTGGATCGCTCACTGAAACTGACCGCCGTCATGGTCGAAGGAGAAGACATTGACTTCAAAAATGCTTGAAGAGGCGCTGTCCTCGTTCGAGGCCGTGCAAGCCCAACTGCAAACACTCGACCCGCAGATGATCGAGATCGCCGGGCGCCTGCGCCGTCAGCCGCCGCAAGTGGCCATGACCGTGGCACGCGGCAGCTCCGACCACGCCGCCAGCTACTTCGCCTACCTGACCATGCAACTGCTGGGCATCCCGGTGGCGTCGCTGCCGATGTCGGTGGTGACCATGCAGCAGGCACCGCTGAAGGTCAGCGGCCAGGTGGCATTCGCCTTCTCGCAATCGGGGCAAAGCCCGGACCTGGTGAACAGCCTGCGCCTGTTGCGCAAGCGTGGCGCCTTGAGCATTTCGCTGGTCAATGCCGAAGACTCACCACTGGAAGCCGCCTGCGAATTCAGCCTGCCGCTGTGTGCCGGCACCGAAAGCAGCGTCGCCGCGACCAAGAGCTTCATCGCCACCCTCAGCGCCAGCGCCCGGCTGATTGGCCACTGGAAAGAAGACGCCGAACTGCTCGAGGCCGGTGCTGCCTTGCCCGATGGCCTGCGCCACGCCGCGCAACAGGACTGGAGCCTGGCCATCGACGCCTTGCGCGATTGCCAGCGGCTGATGGTGATCGGCCGTGGTGCCGGTTTTGCCATTGCCCAGGAAGCGGCGCTCAAGTTCAAGGAAACCTCGGCGATCCAGGCCGAAGCCTTCAGCAGCGCCGAAGTCCGTCACGGCCCGATGGCCTTGATCGGCGACAACTACCCGCTGCTGGTGTTTGCCCCACGGGGTGCCGAACAGGCCGGTTTGCTCAGCCTGGCCGCCGACATGCGCCAGCGCGGTGCCCGTGTCCTGCTGGCCGCACCGGATGACGTATTCGAACGCGACCTGCCCCTGACCTGCGCCGAACACCCGGCCCTCGACCCGATTCTGGCGATCCAGAGTTTCTACGTGATGGCCGCCGGCCTGGCCATGGCCCGTGGCATGGACCCGGACCAACCGCGACACCTGAGCAAAGTCACGCGTACGCACTGAACGCCCCCCTGTAGGAGCGAGCCTGCTCGCGATGGACGTCAACGATGACGCGTTCTTCCTGAATGCACGCGTTGTTCTCAGGTTCTTCGCGAGCAAGCTCGCTCCTACAGTGGGCGATCTGATCTGAACTTTTTATGAGACCGAGCCATGCACAACAACAATAAAGAGCTGACTTTAAGCGCCCCGCTCAGCGGCCCGGTGCTCACGCTCGCCAAAGTCCCGGACCCGGTGTTTGCCAGCGGCGCCATGGGTGACGGCATCGCCATCGATCCGCTCAACGACACCCTCCACGCCCCCTGCGCCGGCGTGGTGGTGCATGTCGCCCGCACCGGTCACGCGGTGACCCTGCGTGCCGACAACGGCGCGGAATTGCTCCTGCACCTGGGCCTCGACACGGTCGAATTGCAGGGCCAGGGTTTCTCGATGCTGGTCAAGGAAGGCGCGCGCGTCACCAACGGCCAGCCGCTGCTGCGCTACGACCTGGACAAGGTCGCGCAACAGTGCAAGAGCCTGGTCAGCCTGTTGATCCTCACCAACAGCCAGGACTTCCAGGCACGGCCCATCACGTTGAAATCGGTGAAAGTGGGCGAGCCGCTGCTGCACATCATTCGTCGACAGAAGTCGAGCGCGCAGGTCGATGCCGAGTTTGTCGGCGTCGAGATTGTCGGCCATGTGCGCATTGCTCACCGGGGCGGTCTGCATGCGCGGCCGGCTGCGTTGATCCGTCAGACCGCGCAGGGTTTCAAAAGCAAATCGCAGCTGCATTTCGCCGGCAAGTCGGCCACCTGCGACAGCCTGATCGGCCTGATGGGGCTGGCCGTCGGCGAGCAGGCGGAGGTCCAGGTCAGTTGCCAGGGCCCGGACGCCGAAGCCGCGCTGCAAGCCTTGCTGACTGCGCTGTCCACCGCCCTGGCCGAAGACAGCCACGCCGCCGCGCCAGCCACGATTGCCCAACTCAATCGCCCCGCCGAAGCCGGTGTGTTGCATGGCGTCTGCGCAGCACCCGGCCTGGTCGGCGGGCCGCTGTTTCGCCTGAATGCGATCAGCCTGCCGGTGGATGCTGGCAATCATGATCCGCAGCAACTACAAGTGTTGGACGCGGCACGGAGCCAGGTGCGCGGCGATATCGAGCACACGCTGGCCCTGGCGAAAAAACACAAGGACACTGCGGAAGAGGCGATTTTCGCCGCGCACCTGGCGCTGCTCGAAGATCCGGCCTTGCTGGACGCCGCCAGTCAATCTGTCGCCCTGGGCACGGCCGCGACTCACGCCTGGAGCCAGGCCATCGACGCGCAATGCGAGGTCCTCCAGCAAACCGGTAGCACGCTGCTGGCCGAACGCGCCAACGACCTGCGTGACCTCAAGCAACGGGTGCTGCGCGTGTTGCTCGGCGATACCTGGCATTACGACGTACCGGCCGGCGCCATCGTCGCCGCCCATGAACTGACCCCCTCCGATTTGCTGCAACTGAGCCAGCAAGGGGTCGCCGGGCTGTGCATGGCCGAAGGCGGCGCGACCTCCCACGTGGCGATTCTGGCCCGGGGTAAAGGCCTGCCATGCATGGTCGCACTGGGCTCGACCTTGCTTGATCAGCAACAGGGGCAAGCGGTAGTGCTGGACGCCGACGGCGGCCGCCTCGAACTGACTCCCAATGCCGAGCGCCTGACCGACGTACGCCAGTTACAGCAACAACAGCAACAACGCCGGGCCGAACAACAGGCCCAGGCGCACACTCCGGCGCTGACCACCGACGGCCTGCGCATCGAAGTCGCCGCCAATGTGGCGTCCAGTTCGGAAGCGACGGACGCACTGGCCAATGGCGCTGACGGCGTCGGCCTGTTGCGCACCGAATTTCTCTTCGTCGACCGCCACACCGCTCCGGACGAACAGGAACAACACCAGGCTTATCAAGCGGTGCTCGATGCCATGGGCGACAAGTCGGTGATCATCCGCACCATCGACGTCGGTGGCGACAAGCAACTCGACTACCTGCCACTGCCCGCCGAGGCCAATCCGGTGCTCGGTCTGCGCGGCATTCGCCTGGCCCAGGTTCGTCCTGAACTGCTCGACCAGCAACTGCGCGCGCTGCTGCACCTGAGCCCATTGTCACGCTGCCGGATCCTGCTGCCGATGGTCACTGAAGTCGATGAACTGCTGCACATCCGCCAGCGCCTCGACGCCTTGTGCGGTGAGCTCGGCCTGGCGCAACGCCCGGAGCTGGGGGTGATGATTGAGGTTCCGGCCGCCGCGCTGCTGGCCGAGCAACTGGCCGAACACGCGGACTTCCTGTCCATCGGCACCAACGACCTGTCGCAATACACCCTGGCCATGGACCGCGACCATGCCGGTCTCGCCGCCCGCGTCGATGCACTGCACCCGGCGCTGCTGCGCTTGATCGCCCAGACCTGCGCCGGTGCAGCACAGCACAACCGTTGGGTGGGCGTGTGCGGCGCCCTGGCGTCCGATCCATTGGCCACGCCGGTGTTGATCGGCCTGGGGGTCAGTGAGTTGTCGGTGAGCCCGGTACAGATCGGTGAAATCAAGGACCGCGTGCGTCATCTCGACGCCAGCGAATGCCGGCGCATCAGCCAGGGCCTGCTCAAGCTGAGCAGCGCCAGCGCGGTGCGTCACGCCTGTCACCAGCATTGGCCTCTGAGCTAAAGAACAACAAGAATCCACGGAGAAGCGCCATGTACCAACTTTTCATTGAAGGCCTGCAACGCCTCGGCCGCGCGCTGATGCTGCCGATCGCGATCCTGCCGATTGCCGGCCTGCTGCTGCGCCTGGGCGATACCGACCTGCTGAACATCGCGATCATCCACGACGCCGGCCAGGTGATTTTCGCCAACCTGGCGATGATCTTCGCCATCGGCATCGCGGTCGGTTTCGCCAAGGACAACAACGGTACGGCGGGGCTCGCCGGGGTGATCGGTTACCTGGTGATGATCGCTACGCTCAAGGTGCTCGATCCGAGCATCAACATGGGCATGCTCGCCGGGATCGTCAGCGGCCTGATGGCCGGCGCGCTGTACAACCGCTTCAAGGACATCAAGCTGCCGGAATACCTGGCGTTCTTCGGTGGCCGGCGCTTCGTGCCGATTGTCACCGGCTTCGCTGCCGTCGGTTTGGGCGTGGTGTTCGGCTACATCTGGCCGCCGATCCAGCACGGCATCAACAGCTTCGGCACGCTGATGATGGAGAGCGGCAGCTTCGGCGCGTTCATCTTCGGCGTGTTCAACCGCCTACTGATCGTCACCGGCCTGCATCACATCCTCAACAACATGGCGTGGTTCGTGTTCGGCAATTTCACCGACCCCACCACCGGTGCGCTGGTAACCGGCGACCTGTCGCGCTACTTCGCCGGCGACCCGAAAGGTGGCCAGTTCATGACCGGCATGTTCCCGATGATGATCTTCGGCCTGCCTGCCGCCTGCCTGGCGATGTACCGCAACGCCCTGCCGGAGCGGCGCAAGGTCATGGGCGGGATTTTCCTGTCGATGGCACTGACCGCGTTCCTGACCGGTGTGACCGAGCCGATCGAATTCGCCTTCATGTTCCTCGCGCCACTGCTGTTTCTGCTGCATGCGTTGTTGACTGGCCTGTCGATGGCCATCACCAATTCGCTGAACATTCATTTGGGCTTCACCTTTTCCGGCGGCCTCATCGACATGATCCTCGGCTGGGGCAAGTCCACCAACGGCTGGCTGGTGCTCCCGGTGGGCGTGGCGTATGCCGTGATCTATTACGTGGTGTTCGATTTCTGCATCCGCCGCTTCGACCTGAAGACACCGGGCCGCGAAACCAGCGCCACCGCCCCGCAGGTTGCAGTGGCCGACAATGAACGCGCCGGGGCTTACATCAAGGCCCTGGGCGGTGCCGAGAACCTGATCACCGTCGGTGCCTGCACCACGCGTTTGCGCCTGGACATGGTGGATCGCAACAAGGCTTCGGATGCCGATCTGAAAGCACTCGGCGCCATGGCCGTGGTGCGTCCGGGCAAGGGCGGGAGCTTGCAGGTGGTGGTCGGGCCGATGGCTGATGCCATTGCCGATGAGATTCGCCTGGCAATGCCGGCACTGGGGCGCGCCATCGTGTCGTCACCGGCCGCAGAAGTCGACGCGCCGAAACCTGCCACCGTGACGACACCTGAGGCGCAGCAATGGCTCAATGCCCTGGGCGGTGGCAACAACGTGCTGCAACTCGATTGCATCGCCATGACCCGCATTCGCCTGCAACTGGCCAACGGCAAGGCCCTGTCGGAGTGTGATTTGAAAGTGCTGGGTTGCCAGGGTGTGAGTCAGCTGGACGGCGGCATCTGGCATCTGCTGATAGGCGACAAGGCACCGAGCTTGAGTGATGCGCTGGAAGCGTTGGTCAATCGCAGTGAGGTGAATGCCAAGGTTTAGCACCTGATTGCCGGCCTCCATCGAACCAATGTGGGAGCGGGCTTGCTCGCGAAGAGGGAGTGTCAGTCAACATCAATGCTGGCTGACCCGCCGCCTTCGCGAGCAAGCCCGCTCCCACAGTTTTGATCGGTGTACATTCGTTGAACGGCAGGCAACAAAAAACCCGCTGAAATCACTCTCAGCGGGTTTTTCATTTCAGCGGCGCAGAATCAGAAATCCTCCAACCGCCACACTTCATAAGCCGGAGTCTCGTAGGGATGGCTCTGTTTCAGAGCCGCCACCACCGAGCGAATCAACTCATCCGCCACCACCAGCTCGACCTTCCATTCCTCGACCTGTTCGACCTGCCCTGCCTCGCCAATGAACGGCTGACTGCCGTCCAGTGGGCGAAACTGGCCAGTGCCAAGCACCTGCCAAGCACAGTGGTCATAGTCACCGATTCGACCGCCACCGGCAGCGAATACGGCACTCTTCACGTCTTCGACGTGACTGGTTGGAACAAAAAAGCTGAGCTTGTACACAGCGCTTAGTTCACCCAAACCCGAGCATTACGGAACATGCGCATCAGCGGTGCATCTTCGTTCCACTCATCCGAGCGCCACGAGTTCTGCACGGCGCGGAATACACGCTCCGGGTGCGGCATCATGATGGTCACGCGACCGTCGCGGCTGGTCAAACCGGTGATCCCGCGCGGCGAGCCGTTCGGGTTGGCCGGGTAGCTTTCGGTGACCTTGCCGTGGTTGTCGACGAAACGCATCGCCACGCAACCGGACAGATCGGCTTCCAGCAGTGCTTCTTCGCTGGAGAACTCGGCATGGCCTTCACCGTGGGCGATGGCGATCGGCATGCGCGAACCGGCCATGCCCTGCAGGAAGATCGAGTTCGACTCCTGGATCTGCACCATGGCAACACGGGCTTCGAACTGTTCGGAACGGTTACGCACGAAGTGCGGCCAGAACTCGCTGCCCGGGATCAGCTCGTGCAGGTTGGACATCATCTGGCAACCGTTGCACACGCCGAGGGTGAAGCTGTCGTTGCGTTCGAAGAAACCCTGGAACGCATCGCGGGCACGGCTGTTGAACAGTGCGGACTTGGCCCAGCCTTCACCGGCACCCAGTACGTCGCCGTAGGAGAAACCGCCGCAGGCAACCATGCCCTTGAACTCGTTCAGGTCGACACGGCCGGCCAGAATGTCGCTCATGTGCACGTCGATCGCGTTGAAACCGGCGCGGTCGAACGCAGCCGCCATTTCCACCTGACCGTTAACGCCCTGCTCACGCAGTACGGCAACCTGTGGGCGAATGCCTTTCTTGATGTAAGGCGCGGCGATGTCCTGGTTGACGTCGTAGCTCAGCTTGACGCTCAGGCCCGGGTTGTCTTCTTCCAGCAGCACATCGAACTCTTGCTCGGCGCAGTCGGCGTTGTCACGCAGACGCTGGATCTGGTAGCTGGTCTCGGCCCACTGACGCTGCAGCAGACGACGCTGACCTTCGAACACGGTTTCGCCGTTGAAGGTGATGCTGATCTCGCCGTTGTTCATCGGCTGGCCAACCACCGATACGCAATCACCCAGACCGGCAGCGCTGAACTGCGCGAGGATGTCCGGAGTGGCGTCCTGGCGAACCTGGATCACCGCACCCAGTTCTTCGTTGAACAGGATCGCGGCGATGTCGGCGGAGGTTTCTGCCAGGCCGTCGAGGTTCAGGCTCAGGCCGCAGTGACCGGCGAACGCCATCTCGACAACGCTGGTCAGCAGACCACCGTCGGAACGGTCGTGGTAAGCCAGCAGGTGACCGTCGGCGTTGAGACCCTGGATCACCGCGAAGAAGGCTTTCAGGTCTTCGGCGTCATCGACGTCCGGAGCCTGGCTGCCGAGCTTGCCGTGAACCTGGGCGAGGATCGAGGCGCCCATGCGGTTCTGGCCACGACCGAGGTCGATCAGGATCAGGTCGGTGGTGCCCTTGTCCATGCGCAGTTGCGGGGTCAGGGTCTGACGGATGTCAGTCACTGGCGCGAAACCGGTCACGATCAGGGACATTGGCGAAGTGACGGACTTGTCCACGCCTTCATCGTTCCAGCGCGTGGCCATGGACATCGAGTCCTTGCCCACTGGAATGGTGATGCCCAGCTCAGGGCACAGTTCCATGCCGACCGCTTTCACGGTGTCGTACAGACGCGCGTCTTCACCCGGGTGACCGGCAGCGGACATCCAGTTCGCCGACAACTTGATGTCGGAGATCTTGCCGATGCGCGATGCCGCGATGTTGGTCAGGGTTTCGCCGATGGCCATGCGGCCCGACGCCGGAGCGTCCAGCAGTGCCAGCGGAGTACGCTCGCCCATGGCCATGGCTTCACCGGTGTAGACGTCGAAGCTGGTGGCGGTAACGGCAACGTCGGCCACCGGCACCTGCCACGGGCCGACCATCTGGTCACGAGCAACGAGGCCGGTGATGGTGCGGTCGCCGATGGTGATCAGGAAGCTCTTGCTGGCCACGGCCGGGTGATGCAGGACGCGCTCGACGCAGTTGGCGATGTCCAGGGTCGACGGATCGAAATCGTCGCCCAGTTCATTTTCACGAACCACCGAACGGTGCATGCGTGGCGCCTTGCCCAGCAAGACTTCCAGTGGCATGTCCACCGGGCTGTTGCCGAAGTGGCTGTCGGTCACGGTCAACTGCGGTTCGGCAGTGGCTTCGCCGACCACGGCAAACGGGCAGCGCTCGCGTTCGCAGATCGCCTTGAAGCGCTCGAAGTCCGCCGGGCCGACCGCCAGAACGTAACGTTCCTGGGATTCATTGGACCAGATTTCGTGCGGGGCCATGCCCGGCTCGTCGTTTGGAATGTTGCGCAGTTCGAAACGGCCACCGCGGTCGCCGTCGTTGACCAGTTCCGGGAAGGCGTTGGACAGGCCGCCCGCACCCACGTCGTGGATGAAGCTGATCGGGTTCTTGTCGCCCAGCTGCCAGCAACGGTCGATGACTTCCTGGCAGCGACGTTCCATCTCAGGGTTTTCGCGCTGTACCGAAGCGAAGTCCAGGTCTGCCGAGCTGGTGCCGGTGGCCATGGAGGAAGCCGCGCCGCCGCCCAGGCCGATCAGCATCGCCGGGCCGCCGAGCACGATCAGCTTGGAGCCGACCAGGATCTCGCCTTTCTTGACGTGTTCTTCACGGATATTGCCCATGCCGCCAGCCAGCATGATCGGCTTGTGGTAGCCGCGAACTTCGTCACCGTGCGGGGTGGTGATCGACTGTTCGAAGGTACGGAAGTAGCCGGTCAGGGCCGGACGACCGAATTCGTTGTTGAACGCAGCGCCGCCCAGCGGGCCTTCGATCATGATGTCCAGCGCGGTAACGATGCGCTCAGGCTTGCCGTACGGCACTTCCCACGGCTGTTCGAAGCCCGGGATCTGCAGGTTGGACACGGTGAAACCGGTCAGGCCAGCCTTTGGTTTGGCACCGCGACCGGTCGCGCCTTCGTCGCGGATCTCGCCACCGGAACCGGTGGATGCGCCCGGGAACGGGGCAATCGCGGTTGGGTGGTTGTGGGTCTCGACCTTCATCAGGATGTGCACCGGCTCCTGCACCGCGCCGTACTGGCGGGTCTCAGGGTCCGGGAAGAAGCGACCGGCCACGGAGCCGACGATCACCGAAGCGTTGTCCTTATAAGCCGACAGGACACCTTCGCTGTGCATCTGGTAGGTGTTCTTGATCATGCCGAACAGGCTTTTTTCCTGGCTCTGGCCGTCGATGTCCCAACTGGCGTTGAAGATCTTGTGACGGCAGTGCTCGGAGTTCGCCTGGGCGAACATCATCAGTTCGATGTCATGCGGGTTGCGCTTCAAGCCGACGAAGGCGTTGACCAGGTAATCGATCTCGTCTTCGGCCAGGGCCAGGCCCAGCTCGGTGTTGGCTTTTTCCAGCGCGGCGCGGCCGCCGCCCAACACGTCGATGGCGGTCAGGGGTTTCGGTTCGGCGTGGCTGAACAGGCCGGCGGCCTGTTCGAGGTTGCCCAGGACGATCTGGGTCATGCGGTCGTGCAAACCGTCGGCGATCAACCGGGCTTCAGCGTCGCTGAACTGGCCGGCCACGTAGAACGCGATACCGCGTTCCAGGCGCTGGATTTTCGCCAGGCCACAGTTGCGAGCGATGTCACTGGCCTTGCTCGACCACGGCGAAATGGTGCCGAAACGTGGCAGCACCAGAAACAGACGACCGGTCGGTTCTTGTACCGGAACACTTGGACCGTACTTCAGAAGGCGCGCAAGCACCTGCTGTTCGTCGCCGTTCAGGACGCCGGTAACTTCGGCGAAGTGAGCGAATTCAGCATACAGGCCACTGACAGCCGGAACCTTTTGGCTCAGTTGCTCAAGGAGCTTGCTGTGGCGAAAGGCAGAAAGGGCAGGAGCGCCGCGCAGGATCAACATCTTCGGGACAGCCTCGGGAAGGGGTGTGCTTTGAGGCCGTGCATTCTAGCCTAAACAGCCCGCGACATCACCCGAAACGCTACGCACGGTTGCACTCGGGTGTCGATCTGTGTTTCTGCCTCGAAAGTCAGGTTAATTGCACCTATGCCGATCGCTTATTTTTACTGTAACAAAATGCAGACAAGGCCCATTCCTGCGGGGTTTCGGCCGGTTTTGTGATCTCTAGCAGACAACCCCCTTGCTGTCGAGATATGGCGCCCGTGGTCCTTTGCGTATACTGCGCAGATGTTTTCCCCAACGGCTTTGCGTCCGCGGTACGCCAAATGGCTGATCGCAACCGGACTCTTCCTGATGCTCGGTGGCTGTGTTGATAAACCCAACACGCTTGAGCGCGTAAAGGAGGATGGTGTACTGCGGGTGGTTACCCGAAACAGCCCCGCCACCTACTTTCAGGATCGCAACGGTGAAACCGGCTTCGAATACGAGCTGGTGAAGCGCTTCGCCGACGATCTGGGGGTCGAGCTCAAGATCGAGACCGCCGACAACCTCGATGACCTGTTCAACCAGGTCGGCAAGCCCAATGGCCCGGTGCTGGCGGCTGCCGGCCTGGTCAGCAGCGAAGAGCGCAAGAAGCAGGTGCGCTTCTCGCACTCCTATCTGGAAGTCACCCCGCAGGTCATCTACCGCAACGGCCAGTCACGGCCGACCGATGCAAAGGATCTGGTGGGCAAGAAGATCATGGTGCTCAAGGGCAGCACCCATGCCGAACAACTCGCGCAACTGAAACAGAAATTTTCCGGCATCGAATACGAAGAGTCTGACGCAGTCGAGGTCGTCGATCTCCTGCGCATGGTCGATGAAGGCCAGATCGACCTGACGCTGGTCGACTCCAACGAAGTGGCGATGAACCAGGTGTACTTCACCAACATCCGGGTCGCCTTCGACCTCGGTGACGCCAGCAACCAGAGTTGGGCCGTTGCGCCAGGCGACGACAACAGCCTGCTCAACGAAATCAACGAATACCTCGACAAGGTCAAGAAGAACGGCACCCTGCAACGCCTCAAGGACCGCTACTACGGGCACGTCGACGTCCTCGGCTACATGGGCGCCACCACGTTTGCCCAGCACTTGCAGCAACGCCTGCCCAAGTACGAACAGCACTTCAAGTCGTACGCCAAGAAAGAGAAAGTCGACTGGCGCCTGCTGGCGGCCATCGGCTACCAGGAGTCGCTGTGGCAGCCGGCCGTCACGTCCAAGACCGGCGTGCGCGGCCTGATGATGCTGACCCAGAACACCGCGCAGGCCATGGGTGTGTCCAACCGCCTGGACCCCAAGCAGAGCATCATGGGCGGCGCCAAGTACCTGGCCTACATGAAAGACCAGCTCGACGATTCGATCCAGGAACCGGACCGTACCTGGTTTGCCCTGGCAGCCTATAACGTCGGCAGCGGTCACCTGGATGACGCACGCAAACTGGCGGCCAAGGAAGGGTTGAACCCGGACAAATGGCTGGATGTGAAGAAAATCCTGCCGCGCCTGTCGGAAAAGAAGTGGTACAGCAAGACCCGTTACGGCTACGCCCGTGGCGGCGAACCGGTGCATTTCGTGGCGAACATCCGTCGCTACTACGACATCCTGACCTGGGTCACGCAACCGCAGCTCGAAGGCGATCAGGTCGCCGAGGGCAAACTGCTTGTGCCGGGGATCGACAAGAGCAAGCCGGCGCAGGAGCCTGCGCCGCTGTAGGAGCGAGCTTGCTCGCGATGGGCGTCAACGATAACGCGAAAAACCTGATGCCCCGCGGCGCCCTCAGGTTTTTCGCGAGCAAGCTCGCTCCTACCGGGCGGCCGCCAGAATCAACGCCTTCATCTCCGAAACAGCCGACTTGAAGCCAACGAACAGCGCATGGGCCACCAGCGCATGGCCGATGTTCAACTCGTTGATGCCCTTGATCGCCGCCACGGCCTCAACGTTGTGATAGTGCAGGCCATGGCCGGCATTGACGATCAGGCCCTGGGCCAGGCCGAAGGCCACGCCATCGGCCACGCGCTTGAGCTCTTCAGCGACTTCGGTCAGCGTCTCGGCATCGGCGTAACGACCGGTGTGCAGCTCGATGGCCGGTGCGCCAACGCGACGGGAGGCTTCGATCTGACGCTCGTCGGCGTCAATGAACAGCGACACTTCGGAGCCGATCTTCGACAGGCGCTCGACCGCTGCCTTGATCCGCGCTTCCTGCCCCGCCACGTCCAGGCCGCCTTCGGTGGTCAGTTCCTGACGGGTTTCCGGCACCAGGCAAATGTGCGCGGGGCGGATGCGTTCGGCGAACTGCATCATTTCCTCGGTGACGCCCATTTCGAAGTTCATGCGGGTTTGCAGCACGTCCTTGAGCAGCAGCACGTCGCGTTCCTGAATGTGTCGACGATCTTCGCGCAGGTGCACGGTGATGCCGTCGGCGCCCGCCTCTTCCGCGTCCAGTGCTGCCTTGACCGGGTCCGGGTAACGGGTGCCCCGGGCCTGACGCAGGGTGGCAACGTGGTCGATGTTCACGCCAAGAAGAATACGGGTGCTGGTGGTCACGGAAAACGCTCCAGAAGAAGAGAAAGTTCGGTGCACAGCATACATGGGGAATTTACGGTTTTCGAAACAACTCGCGGGAAACCAGCGGCCGGCCACCCAGATGCACGGCCAATGCCTGGCGCATCAGACGCTTGGCAGCCGACAAGGCACCCGGCGCACTCCAGTCGGCTTCAGCCATGGCCAACAGCTCGGCGCCATTGAACAGGCCAGGCTGCAGCAGATAGACCCGCTCCAGCCCCGCATCCACTTGCAAACGGTAGAGACCGTCCGGCGCGATGGGCTGATCATGGATATCACCGGTCAGGGAAAAACCGTAGCCGAGGTCATCGAGCAAGCGCCACTCGAAGGAGCGCAGCAAGGGCTCCAGCGGCCGACCTTCAGCCAGCGCCAGCAAAGTGGCGGCGTAATGATCGAACACCGAGGGGAGCGGATCTTCAGCGGGCAACAGGCGAATCAGCAACTCATTGAGATAAAGCCCACTGAACAGCGCCTCGCCACTGAGCCAGGTGGAAACCCCGGCACTTTCCATGCGCCCGACATTCTTCAGCTCGCCCCTGCCCCGAAACTCCACTTCCAGTGGCACGAACGGTCTCGCCAGCGTCCCGGCCTTGCCCCGCGCACTGCGCAACACCGCCCGCAACCGACCTTGCGGCGTCAGGAAGTCCACCAGCGCACTGTTTTCACGGTAAGCGCGGGAGTGCAGGACGTAGGCGGGTTGGGGGATGGGTTGGGACATGGAGCTCTCAATGAACTGTAGGAGCGAGCTTGCTCGCGATGGTGGGTAACGATAACGCGGGCATTCTGAATGAACACGGCGCTTTCAAGTCCATCGCGAGCAAGCTCGCTCCTACAGGGGGCCTTGCGAAGTATTACAGATCGCCATAACCCAACGAACGCAACGCACGCTCGTCATCGGACCAGCCACCCTTAACCTTGACCCACAGGTTGAGCATGATCTTGGAGTCGAACAGCAGCTCCATGTCTTTGCGCGCTTCGGTGCCGATGCGCTTGATGCGCTCGCCCTTGTCGCCAATGATGATTTTCTTCTGGCCATCGCGCTCGACGAGAATCAAGGCATGGATGTGCAGGGTCTTGCCCTGCTGCTTGAACTCTTCGATTTCAACGGTGATCTGGTACGGCAGCTCGGCGCCCATCTGGCGCATGATTTTCTCGCGCACCAGTTCAGCGGCGAGGAAGCGGCTGCTGCGGTCGGTGATCTGGTCTTCCGGGAAGAAGTGATCGTTTTCCGGCAGGTGCTCGGCGATCACTCGCTCCAGTGCGTCGAGGTTGTGCCCGTGTTGCGCGGAAATCGGGATGATCTGTGCATTCGGCAACTGCTCCTGCAACCAGCTCAGGTGCGGCATCAGTTCGGCTTTGTCTTCGATGCGATCGGTCTTGTTCAGCGCCACGATCAGCGGGCCGGTCACGTACTGGACGCGCTCGAGAACCATCTGGTCTTCGTCGGTCCACTTGGTGCGGTCGACCACGAAGATCACCACGTCAACGTCTTTCAACGCCGCCGAAGCGGTCTTGTTCATGTAGCGGTTCAGGGCCTTCTCGCCACCCTTGTGCATACCGGGGGTGTCGACGTAGATCGCCTGCACATCGCCCTCGGTCTTGATACCGAGCATGTTGTGGCGGGTGGTTTGCGGTTTGCGCGAGGTGATCGCCAGCTTCTGACCCAGGATGTGGTTCAGCAGCGTGGACTTGCCCACGTTCGGACGGCCGACGATGGCAACATAGCCACAGCGAGTTGCGTTTGTATCAGTCATTGCCATTCTCCACACCCAGGGCAATCAGTGCTGCGGCGGCCGCTACCTGTTCGGCAATACGACGACTCACACCCTGACCTCGGCTTTTTTCATTCAGTAAGATGATTTCGCATTCGACGAAGAACGTCCGGCAATGCGGCTCACCCTGGATATCCACCACTTCGTAACGCGGCAGCTCACAACCACGGGACTGCAGGAACTCCTGCAGGCGGGTCTTTGGATCTTTGTTGGTGTCGACCAGCGTCAGGCCTTCGAACTCGCCGGCCAGCCAGGCAAGTACGCGCTCGCGGGCCATTTCCATGCCGGCATCGAGGTAGATCGCACCGATCAGCGCTTCGAGGGCATCGGCCAGAATCGACTCGCGACGGAAACCGCCACTTTTCAACTCGCCCGAGCCCAGGCGCAGGTATTCGCCCAGATCGAAACCACGGGCCAGTACGGCCAGGGTCTCACCTTTCACAAGGCGCGCGCGCAAACGCGACAACTGGCCTTCGCGGGCCAGCGGAAAACGCTCGAACAGCGCCTCACCGGCGACGAAGTTGAGGATGGCGTCGCCGAGGAATTCCAGGCGTTCGTTGTTACGCCCGGCAAAACTGCGGTGAGTCAGGGCCAGGACCATCAGTTCCTGATCCTTGAAGGTGTAGCCGAGCTGACGCTCTAGACGGCTTAAGGAGACGCTCACGGTTTACCCACGCTGAGTTCGTGGCTGGATTCCACCGCCATCGCCGTGAGGCGGCGCAGGCTTGGGACAATTAACGCTGTGTTCAAAAATAACGTCCTGAATATCATTGGCTTCATGCGTTCGGCCCCGAATGTGTCGGTTCCAGAAATGCATTCGGCGCTGTGTTCAACAGCGCCGTGTTTGATTACTTGATCAGGCCAACCCGCGAGAAATTCGGCAGGTGACTGAGTTTGGGTTCCGGCCAGCTCATCCAGACCGCAAAGGCCTTGCCGACGATATTCTTGTCGGGAACCATGCCCAGCAGATCCTTGGGAATGTTTGGATCATCCCAGTAGCGACTGTCGTTCGAGTTGTCGCGGTTGTCGCCCATCATGAAATAATGCCCGGCCGGCACGGTCCACGAATGGTCCGGCATGGCGCGGTAGCGGCTCATTTCCTTGCGGATCATGTGCTCGGCCGCACCGAGTTTTTCCTTGTAGAGCTCAGCGCTGCCCAGCGTGCCCGGCTCGGAGCCGACCAGTTGTTCGGCAATCGATTGACCGTTGACGAACAGGTGCTTGTCGGCGGTGTAGCGAACCGTGTCGCCCGGCAGGCCGACTACACGCTTGATGTAGTTGACGTTCGGATCGCTCGGGTAACGGAACACCATGACATCGCCGCGCTGCGGATCACCGACTTCGATGACTTTCTTGTCGATCACCGGCAAGCGGATCCCGTAGGAAAACTTGCTCACCAGGATGAAGTCGCCGACATCCAGGGTTGGCTTCATCGAACCGGAAGGAATCTGGAACGGTTCCACCAGGAACGAACGCAGCACCAGCACGATGAACAACACCGGGAAGAACGACTTGCCGTATTCAACCAGCAACGGCTCCTTGTTCAGTTTCTCGACCACGACCATGTCTGGCTGGCTGACGCTGCCCTGATAGGAAGCGATGGCGGCACGCCGACGCGGGGCCAGGATCAACAGATCGAGCAACGCCAACAGGCCGCAGACAAACACGGCGATGACCAGCAACAGCGGGAAATTTAGTGACATAGGACCTAACTATCCAACCTGAGCACTGCAAGGAAGGCTTCCTGTGGAATTTCCACGTTGCCGACCTGCTTCATGCGTTTCTTACCGGCCTTTTGCTTTTCCAGCAGCTTTTTCTTACGGCTGACGTCACCACCGTAGCATTTGGCCAATACGTTCTTTCTGAGCGCCTTGACGGTTGTCCGCGCCACAATCTGCCCGCCAATGGCGGCCTGGATTGCCACATCGAACATCTGCCGCGGAATCAGTTCTTTCATTTTCTCGGTCAACTGGCGACCTTTGTAGTGCGAGTTGTCACGGTGCACGATCAGCGCCAGGGCATCGACCTTGTCGCCGTTGATCAGCACGTCCAGTTTTACCAGGCTGGCCGATTGGTAACGATCGAAATGGTAGTCCAGAGAAGCATAGCCGCGACTGGTGGATTTCAGACGATCGAAGAAGTCCAGCACCACTTCGTTCATCGGCAAGTCGTAGGTCACTTGTACCTGCGAACCGAGGAACAGCATGTCGACCTGCACACCACGTTTTTCGATGCACAGGGTAATGACGTTACCCAGGTGCTCTTGCGGCACAAGAATATTGGCGCGCACGATCGGCTCACGCATGTCTTCGATGGAAGACAGGTCCGGCAGCTTGGACGGGTTATCGACGTAGATCGTCTCGCCGGTCTTGAGCAGCAGCTCGAAGATTACCGTCGGCGCCGTGGTGATCAGGTCCAGGTTGTACTCTCGCTCCAGGCGCTCCTGGATGATTTCCATGTGCAGCATGCCGAGGAAGCCGCAACGGAAGCCGAAGCCCAGTGCGTCGGAGCTTTCCGGCGTGTATTGCAGCGACGAGTCGTTGAGGGTGAGCTTTTGCAGCGCCTCGCGGAAGTCTTCGAAGTCGTCGGAGCTGACCGGGAACAGACCGGCGTAAACCTGCGGCTGGATACGTTTGAAGCCTGGCAGTACATCAACGTCCGGCGTCGAGCTCAGGGTCAGGGTGTCGCCCACTGGCGCACCGTGAATGTCCTTGATGCTGGCGATGATGAAGCCCACTTCACCGGCCTTGAGGTCAACGGTAGGGGTGTGTTTCGGGTTGAATACACCGACGCTGTCCACGAGGTGGATCTTGCCGGTGGACTTGACGAGGATCTTGTCGCCCTTCTTCACGCGGCCGTGGCGCACGCGGACCAGGGAAACAACGCCCAGGTAGTTGTCGAACCAGGAGTCGATGATCAACGCTTGCAGCGGATCTTCGTAGTTGCCGGTCGGTGCAGGAATGGTGGCGACCAGGCGCTCGAGCACTGCGTCGACACCCAGGCCGGTCTTGGCCGAGCACTCGACTGCGTCGGTGGCATCGATGCCGATGATTTTTTCGATTTCTTCTTTAACACGGTCCGGATCGGCCTGTGGCAGGTCGATCTTGTTCAGCACCGGCATCACTTCCAGGCCCTGCTCGATCGCCGTGTAGCAGTTGGCAACCGACTGTGCTTCAACGCCTTGACCGGCGTCGACCACCAGCAGCGCGCCTTCACAGGCAGCCAGCGAACGGCTGACTTCGTAGGTGAAGTCAACGTGGCCGGGGGTGTCAATGAAGTTCAGCTGGTAGTTGATACCGTCTTTGGCTTTGTAATACAGAGTAACGCTGTGCGCCTTGATGGTGATCCCGCGCTCGCGCTCGAGGTCCATGGAGTCCAGGACCTGGGCTTCCATTTCGCGCTCGGCCAGGCCGCCACACATCTGGATGAAGCGATCGGCCAGCGTCGACTTGCCATGGTCAATGTGGGCGATGATGGAGAAATTGCGGATATGACTCAAATCACTCACGGATCAACACTCAAAAAGGCTGCAGGCATAGCCCGCCGAAAAATAGCCGGGAATTGTACCTGATCCACGGCACAAGCGTCACGTTCGCAGGTCAGACGGCACCTACAAAAACGCCCCGGTCTTGCGACAAGGGCGTTTTTTATCGTCAAAACGGTCGGAAAATACCCGCCATCAACCAGCTCGACGCAGCAACCAGAGCCCCGCCACGGCACAAATACCCGCCGGCACCAGCACCGAAAGCAGCGGTGGGAAGCCGAACACCTGGCTCGAAGGGCCCAGCAGATCCTGCACGATGCGGAAGGTGAAGCCCACCAGCACGCCGGTGAACACCCGTTGACCCAGGGTCACCGAACGCAGGGGACCGAAGATGAAGGAGATCGCCATCAACACCAGGGCGGCAGTCACCAGCGGTTGCAACACCTTGACCCAAAATGCCAGCCAGTAGCGGCTGTTGCTCAACCCCTGGTCCGCCAGGTAGTGGATATAACTCCACAGACCGCTGATCGACAGCGACTCCGGCACCATGACCACTGTGTTGAGCAACTGCGGGCTCAAGGTGATTTCCCAGCGCTCGTTCGGGGTCGAAACCACTTCGGTGTTGCGCTCGTGGAACAGCGTGGTCGTGACGTCCGTCAACTGCCAGTGATCGGTGTCGAACTCGGCACGCTTGGCGAAGCTCGCCGACAGCATGTGCCGTTCATTGTCGAAACGATAGCGGGTCACGCCGTACAGAATGCCATTGGGCTGCACCGAGTTGACGTGAATGAATTCATCGCCCTGACGGTGCCACAGGCCGTGCTTGGCGCTTTGTGCATCGCCACTGCCCTGGGCCAGCGAGCGATTGGCCTGCGCGGCGGTTTCAGCGGGTGGAGCGACGTACTCGCCGATCAGCAGACCGGCCAGCATCAGTACCAGCATCGGTTTCATGACCGCCCAGACGATCCGGCCGATCGACACACCGGCGGCGCGCATGATCGTCAACTCACTGTTGCTGGCCAGACTGCCCAGCCCGATCAGGCAACCGATCAGCGCGGCCATCGGCAGCATCTCGTACATCCGGCGCGGCGCGGTCAACAACACATAACTCAGCGCATCGACCAGGGTGTAGGTGTCGGTGACTTCACCCATCTCGTCGATGAAGGCAAACAGTGTCGCCAGGCCAAGAATGATCCCGAGCACCGCCAGGATCGCCATGAACACGCTGCTACCAATGTAGCGATCCAGCTTAACCACGGGCCACCTCCAGCGCGCTGCGGCGACTCGCCCTCTTCAATCGCAAGGGTTCCCAATAGAGCAAGCCCAGGCCAATGGCCAGGAAAATCCCGTGCACCCACCACAAGCCCAGCACCGCGGGGATCTTGCCCTTATCAAGGGCACCGCGGGCGGCAATCAGAATGGTCAGGTAAGCCATATAGAGAAGAATCGCCGGCAGTAATTTGAGGAATCGGCCCTGACGCGGGTTGACCCGCGACAGCGGCACCGCCATCAGGGTCACGATGAACACCAGCAATGGCAGGGAAATGCGCCATTGCAACTCGGCGCGTGCACGAATGTCTTCACTGCCGATCAAACTACTGGTCGGCATCGCGTCACGGTCGGTGACTTCGTCGCTGACGTCCGGTTTTGGCAGCAATACACCGTACTCGTCGTACTTGATCGCCCGGTAGTCAGCCTGACCCGGACTGCCGTCATAGCGATAGCCGTTATCCAGGATCAGGTATCGGTTGCCGTCCGGACGAATTTCCTGACGCCCCTTTTCCGCGACCAGGACAGAAATCCCGCGATCCTTGTTGTTGGAACTGATGTTCTTTTGCGAAATGAACACGCCACCCAGATTGACGCGGTCATCCGACATGCGCTCGGTGTAGGTGACCCGGGTGCCGTCACGCAGGGCCTGGAAACGCCCCGGTTCCAGGGTATCGAATTCAGTCAGGGCATCCTGCTTGTTCAACAGCAGTTGAAACTGGTTGGCCCCCTGTGGCGCCAGGCTCAGGCTCAACCACGCCACCACGAGTGCAACCAGGGTGGCGGGAAACATGGTCATCCAGACCAGCCGTTGCTGGCTCATGCCGGTGGCCGAGAGCACGGTCATTTCGCTTTCGAGGTACAGGCGCCCGTAGGACAACAGGATCCCGAGAAACAGCCCCAGCGGCAGGATCAGCTGGAGGAATCCCGGCAGGCGAAAGCCCATGATCAGGAACAGCGAACCCGGATCCAGCAGGCCCGAGGCCGCCTGGGCGAGGTATTTGATGAAGCGACCGCTCATGATGATGACCAGCAGCACGGCACTGACGGCGCTCAAGGTCAACAGGACTTCGCGGGATAGATAACGGAAGACGATCAAACCAGACACTCCAGGGTTGTCAGGCTAAGGCGGCCAAACAAGCAAACGTATCGGACAGCCCGCAAGACAGAGCCGCCGAAAAAAGATGGCGCATTATCCTGTGATTGGGTGCGCCTGTCACTTCGCAATGCATGCAGGAGCCAGCTTGCTGGCGATGGTCGCCAACGATAACGCGAAGAACCTGAAACCCTGCGGTGGTCTTGGGTTCTTCGCGAGCAAGCTCGCTCCTACAGTGACCGACAAAACCGCGAAGATCGTACAACCGAGGGTTGTCAGCCGCCGGTAGCGAGGTTCAAACTGCGGCCTTTGTCGCCGGTCGATCCTGGCGCCGTTCTGTTTATAAGCAATCGACGCACATAAGGTGTCGGGCGCTTGCGTGATAACCATCAATTCAGGGACCCGGACATGGAAATGGTTGTAAAAAGCGTCAACCCGGAAACGTTGAAGACCGCCACGCTCGTGGTCTCCGTCGGCGAAGGCCGCAAGCTCGGCGCCGTTGCCAAACAACTCGACGAACTGAGTGGCGGCGCCATCAGCGCTGTGCTCAAGCGCGGCGACCTGGCCGGCAAGGTTGGCCAGAGCCTGTTGCTGCACAGCCTGCCGAACCTCAAGGCCGAGCGCGTGCTGCTGGTGGGCGTGGGCAAGGACGACGAACTGGGTGACCGCCCGTTCCGCAAAATCATCGCCGGCATCCTCAATACCCTCAAGGGCCTGGGCGGTAGCGATGCGGTACTGGCCCTGGATGAAGTGGTCGTCAAAGGCCGCGACAGCTATGGCAAGACCCGCCTGCTGGCCGAAACCCTGGTGGACGGCGAGTACTCCTTCGACCAGTTCAAGAGCCAGAAAGCCGAACCCCGCGCCCTGAAGAAAATCACCCTGCTGACCATCAAGGCCGCCCAGGCTGAAGTACAGCGCGCCGTGACCCATGCCACCGCCATCGCCAATGGCATGGCCTTCACCCGTAACCTGGGCAACCTGCCGCCAAACATCTGCCACCCGACCTTCCTCGGTGAACAGGCCAAAGACCTCGGCAAAGAGTTCAAGGACCTGAAAGTCGAAGTCCTCGACGAGAAGAAGATCAAGGCACTGGGCATGGGCTCCTTCTACGCCGTGGGCCAGGGCAGCGCCCAGCCTCCGCGCCTGATCGTCATGCAATACAACGGCGGCAAGAAATCCGAGAAGCCTTACGCACTGGTCGGCAAAGGCATCACCTTCGACACCGGCGGTATCAGCCTCAAGCCGGGCGCCGGCATGGATGAAATGAAGTACGACATGGGCGGCGCCGCCAGCGTGTTCGGCACCTTGCGTGCCGTGCTGGAACTGAAGCTGCCGATCAACCTGGTGTGCATCCTGGCCTGCGCCGAGAACATGCCGAGCGGCAACGCTTCGCGCCCTGGCGACATCGTCACCACCATGAGCGGCCAGACCGTGGAAATCCTCAACACCGACGCCGAAGGCCGTCTGGTGCTGTGCGACGCCCTGACCTACTCCGAGCGCTTCAAGCCGCAAGCGGTGATCGACATCGCCACCCTGACCGGTGCCTGCGTGGTTGCCCTGGGCTCCCACACTTCGGGCCTGCTGGGCAACAACGACGAACTGATCGGCCAACTGCTGAGCGCCGGCAAGGCTGCCGACGACCGCGCCTGGCAACTGCCGCTGTTCGATGAGTACCAGGAACAGCTTGACAGTCCATTTGCCGACATCGCCAACATTGGCGGCCCGAAAGCCGGCACCATCACCGCGGCCTGCTTCCTGTCGCGCTTCACCAAGAACCTGAACTGGGCGCACCTGGACATCGCCGGTACCGCCTGGACCAGCGGCGGCAAGGACAAGGGCGCCACTGGCCGTCCGGTTCCATTGCTGACCCAATACCTGCTGGACCGCGCCAAAGCCTGAAACCAATGACCCTTGGCGGCGTAGCTTTCGGGCTGCGCCACCAAGGGCTCAGGAACCGCAATGACCAAAGTCGACTTCTATATCCTGCCCAGCGCCGATCCTTCGGCACGGCTGGATTTCGCCTGCAAGCTCACCGAAAAAGCCTGGCGCATGGGTCACCGTGTCTACCTGCATTGCAGTGACACCGCCCAACGCAACGATCTCGACGCACGCCTCTGGACCTTCAAGGGTGAAAGCTTCGTGCCCCACGGCCCCGCCGAAAGCGAGCCGGATGGCTTGATTGTCCTGGGTCTGGGTGACGATTGCGGGCAGCATCAGGACCTGCTGGTCAATCTCGACCTGAAAGTCCCGGCCTTCGCCAACAAGTTCGCCCGGGTGGCGGAAGTGGTGGTGGAAGACCCGACGATTCGCCAGGCCGCGCGGGAGAGTTTCCGTTTCTACCGCGAACAGGGCTATCCTCTGCAAGATCACCGTTTACAGCGACTCTGAGCCTGCCAATGGACACTCCAAAACCGCTGCAACAGTCCGCGCACCTGCTGGACGACCTTGAGTCGATCCGCCAATTGCTCGGCGATGACAACCTGCAACCGCCCCTGCTGACCGACACGGTCGAGGACGGCGACCAGGAACAGATTCCCATGTTGTTCGACGCCGTGAGCGAGCCTTCGTCGCCCGTCGAACCGACCGCGCCTGCCGCAATCGTTGAACCGGTCGCCGCCACTGCACCGGCGCCCGCCGTCAGCAAGAACCCGGATGACCTGTTGCACCTGGACAGCGAATTGCGCGCAGCCGCACAGTTGATCATGCAAGACGTGATCGACGATTTCGCCCCGCACATCGAGACCGAAATCAAACGCCGCCTCAGTGCACGCCTTGAGCGATTGTTGAGCCAGTACAACGACTGACGGGACACAGACAAACTGTGGCGAGGGGGCTTGCCCCCGTTCGGCTGCGAAGCAGTCGCAAATTCAGGCAATCTGGTGCAACTGAAAAAGCAAGGGGTCGCTTCGCAACCCAACGGGGGCAAGCCCCCCTCGCCACAAAAAGCGTCCTCGCCACAACTTCTCTGGTCAGATGCTCAAGTAACGCCCGATCAACGCAATCCCACTCGCCAGCACCAGCCAGGTCACCAGGCGCACGAATGCTTCGCGAGACAAGCGCATGCTCAACCGTCGCCCCGCCCACAACCCCAGCGCCATGGCCGGCAACAGACACACCGCCAGCACCAGCAGCGGCAAATCGGCATACACCCCGGCGATTACAAACAGGCTCAACCGCACCACGGTGCTGCAACTGATCAACGCACTTTGGGTCGCGCGGGCCGCCTCCTTGGGCAAACGGCTGTTCAGATAGATCGCATAGAGAAAGCCACCGCTGCCAAACAACGCGCCAAACATTCCGCCCACCGTCCCCATGGGCAGTGCCCAGGCGGCGGACAACTGCGCCGGACGTGCTTTTACCCACAGGCTGTAAATCGCATAGGCGCTGATAAACAGTCCCATCAACAGCAGCAACAGGTCGGACTTGAGGTTCAGCAGGAAAATCACTCCCAGAGTGCACCCCACCGCCATGCAAGGCAGTAACCGCAACAGCTCCGGCCTCGCCACATCGCGCCGCGAAGGCAGCAGATTGCCGAATGCCGCGACAAAATCGAGCAACACCAGCAACGGCACGATTTTCGACAGCGGCATGAACAGAATCAGGATCGGACCCGCCACCAGCGCGGTGCCGAAACCGGCGACGCCGAACACGATGTAGGCCAAAGCGATGCCCGCGCCGATGACCAGCCAGTCCAGCGGGCCGAAGGGCCACTGGTTCAACAACGTCAATACGCTCATTGAAGCGTTCCTCTACTTTAAGTTCGCTGACTTTAGCCATCGCTGAGCGTTGCGACTAATATCATCAAAGCTACTAACCCATCTCAAAAAGGCATGCCTTGTGCTTTCAATCCGGCAACTGCGTTACTTCGTTGAAATCGCTGAATGCGGCAGTTTCGGCGCCGCAGCCGAGCGCCTGTTCATCGCCCAGTCGGCCCTGAGCCGGCAAATCAAGGACATGGAAGTCCTCCTGCAAACCCCACTTTTCGAACGTACTGCGCGGCGACCTCAGCTCACACCTGCGGGTGAGTCTTTTTTACCCCGTGCCAAAAACCTGTTGAGCGAGCTGATCAAGGCCAGCGACATGGCGACCAGGATCGGCAACGGTCAACACGGCACCTTACGCTTGAGCCATTCCAGCACTGTGCCCATGAGCGGCCGACTACTGCGCAGCGTCGGCCGTTATCTCGAACATCATCCCGGCGTGTCCCTGGACATCGCTCAGATGTCTTCCGAGGCGCAGCTGCAAGAATTGGCAGACGGCCGACTCGACATCGGCCTATTGCGCTTGCCAGTGCTCCGTCAGTGTGAAGAGGTGCAAATCGACCCGCTCTACGACGAACCTCTGCTGGTGGCAGTCCCGCCCGATCACTGGCTGGCCAGGGACAAATCCGGGCGGCAGATCAACCTGGGGCAGCTACGCGACGAAGCGTTTATTTCCATCCCTCATCCCCAGCGAGGTGGTCTTAGCTACCTGTCTGCCGAGTTGTGCATGCGCCAAGGCTTCTTTCCCAAAGCCGCTCGGGTAATTTCGCGTAAAACCACGCAGCTGCAACTGATCCAGGCGGGATTTGGTATCGCTCTCTTGCCGGAATCGATGCAAGACATTGCGCCACCCAACGTTCATTTCCTGCCTTTGGCAGACCCCGGCAGTCATAGCAGCGTCGCTCTGGCGTACCGCAAACACCCGACGGCACTGGTTCAACAGTTCCTCGAACATTTGGTGATATAGGGGTCGTGCATTCACTTGAAGAATGCCTTTAAACTGCGCCCCATGATTAAAGATCCCTTTGCAAGACTCGGCCTGGACCGCGAAGTCCTGACCGTCAGCCAGCTCAACGGCCGCGCGCGGGTGTTGCTCGAAGACGTGTTCAGCAACATCTGGGTCGAAGGCGAAATCTCCAACCTCGCCCGCCCGGCGTCGGGCCACGTGTACTTCACCCTCAAGGACAGCGGCGCCCAGGTTCGTTGCGCGTTGTTCCGGCAGAACGCGGCACGGGTTCGCCAGGCACTGAAGGACGGGCTCGCGGTCAAGGTGCGCGGCAAAGTCTCGCTGTTCGAAGGGCGCGGCGATTACCAGTTGATCCTCGACACCGTGGAGCCGGCCGGCGATGGCGCCTTGCGCCTGGCCTTCGATGCACTCAAGGAAAAGCTCAGCGCCGAAGGCCTGTTCAGTGCCGAGCGCAAGGTGCCGCTGCCGGCGCACCCGCAACGCGTCGGCATCATCAGCTCGCCTACCGGGGCGGTGATCCGCGACATCATCAGTGTGTTCCGCCGTCGCGCACCGCAGGTGCAGTTGACCCTGATCCCCACCGCCGTACAGGGCCGCGAAGCCACCGCGCAGATTGTCCGCGCCCTGAAACTGGCGGATGCCCGCGGTTTCGACGCACTGATCCTGGCCCGGGGTGGCGGTTCGCTGGAAGACCTCTGGTGCTTCAACGAAGAAGCCGTGGCCCGCGCCGTAGACGCTTGCGTGACGCCGATTGTCAGCGCGGTTGGCCATGAGACCGACGTATCGATCAGCGACTTCGTCGCCGACGTGCGCGCGCCCACCCCTTCCGCTGCCGCCGAATTGCTGGCACCGGACTCCAGCGACCTGGTACGTCGGGTCGAAAGCCTGCACCGCCGGCTGGTGATGCGCATGCGTGACCGCCTGATGCGCGACCGCCTGCGCCTGGAAGGCATTTCCCGGCGCCTGCGTCATCCCGGCGAGCGCCTGCGCCAGCAAGCGCAGCGCCTGGATGACCTGGACATGCGCATGCGCCGCGCCTTCGAGCGCAGCCTCAACACCCGCCGCGAACGCTTGATCCGCCTGGAAACCCGTTTGGCCGCACAACATCCAGGCCGGCAACTGGCAATGCTGCGCCAGCGCCTCGACAGCCTGGCCGAACGCCTGCCACGCGCCATCCGCGAAGGGCTGAAGAACCGTCGACTGCAATTGCACAGCCAGATGCAGACACTGCATGTGGTCAGCCCGCTGGCGACCCTCGGCCGCGGCTACAGCATTTTGCTGGACGAGCGTGGCAACGCGATCCGCAACGCCGCGCAAACCCATACCGGCCAGCGCCTCAAGGCCAAACTGGGCGAAGGCGAACTGCAAGTACGGGTCGAAGACAATCACCTGACGCCTGTCACCCTTTCTTTACTGGATTGATCCATGCCGCGTTTCTTTGCTCCGTTGCTGTTGCTGTGCCTGACCTTCAACGCCCACGCCGACAGCTACATCACCCGCCTGTTGAACAAACCGGTGCCGGGCGGCGTTGCCGTGCTGGACCTGGGCACATCGGCCCAGGCACCAAAAGCCACTTACCAGGGCAAACCGGTGCTGGTGGTCAAGGAACAGAACAACTGGCTGGCCATCGTCGGTGTGCCGCTGACCGTCAAGCCAGGGGCTCAATCGGTCAGCAGTGGCGGTCGTAATTTGAGTTTTACGGTGGGCAACAAGAACTACCCGGAACAACGTATCACCCTGAAGAACACCCAGCAGGTCAATCCGGACCCGGAGAATCTCAAGCGCATCGAGCGTGAGCTGGCCGAGCAGATTGCCGCTTACCGCACGTTCAGTCCCAACACCCCGAGCAACCTGCTGCTGGACAAACCGGTGAACGGGCCGCTGTCGAGCAAGTTCGGCGTGCGTCGTTTCTTTAACGGTGAAGAGCGCAACCCTCACGCCGGCCTGGACTTCGCCGTGCCGGCCGGAACACCGATCAAGACCCCGGCTGCCGGCAAGGTGATCCTGATAGGCAACTACTTCTTCAATGGCAACACGGTGTTCGTCGACCACGGCCAGGGCTTCATCAGCATGTTCTGCCATATGTCGAAAATCGACGTGAAGGTGGGGCAACAGCTGGCGCGCGGTGGCGTGGTCGGCAAAGTAGGTGCGACTGGCCGCGCGACTGGGCCACATATGCACTGGAATGTCAGCCTGAACGATGCGCGGGTCGATCCGGCTATCTTCATTGGTGCGTTTCAACCCTGAATTTTCGTTGAGGCCATTGGCCTCTTCGCGAGCAAGCCCGCTCCCACAGGTACAGCGCAATCCCTGTGGGAGCGGGCTTGCTCGCGAAGGCGGCATTCCAGCCACCAGAAAACCCCAGGCCGCCCCATCACTCAATTGCGCACCGCTCAAACCTCGCGCAAAAAACAAGATCATCGAAACCAATTGAAGCAATAAAATCTCGATAAATACCCGTTCACGAGTATTCCTCTCAATTTTTTTCGACTGCTTGCCAACCTCCCCCCTCGCGGTTAGGGTTGAAGGCATGAAAACCTTTCACACCCTCATTCAGCTCCGCCAGCACCGCAGCCTGTGCCTCGTCAGCGCACGACTGCCGGGCTGAATCGTGGTGCCTCGTCCCAAGCGTTACTCCAAGAACTTTTGATCCACCGGCAGGCCGCCTTTTTTCGGCCCACACAATAAGGATTTCCCGATGAGCATGCTCAAAGACCCGTCTTCGAAATACCGCGCGTTCCCGACCATCGACATTGCGGACCGCACCTGGCCATCGAAAACCATCACCGCCGCGCCAATCTGGTGCAGTTCCGACCTGCGCGACGGCAACCAGTCGCTGATCGAGCCGATGGACGCCGTCAAGAAGCTGCGCTTCTGGAAAACCCTGGTGCAGGTCGGCGTGAAGGAAATCGAAGCATCGTTCCCGGCCGCGTCGCAAACCGACTTCGACTTCGTTCGTACCCTGATCGAAGGCAACCACATCCCGGACGACACCACCATCCAGGTGCTGACCCAGGGCCGTGAAGACCTGATCGAGCGCACCTTCGAATCCCTGCGCGGCGCGAAGAAAGCCATCGTTCACCTGTACAACGCGACCTCCCCTTCCTTCCGCCGCATTGTCTTCAACCAGGACAAGGACGGGGTCAAGGCCATCGCCGTCAGCGCGGCCAAGCTGTTCGTCAAGTACGCGGCCATGCAGCCGGACACCGAGTGGACCTTCGAGTACTCGCCAGAAACCTTCAGCGCGACCGAAATGGAGTTCGCCAAGGAAGTCTGCGACGCGGTGATCGAAGTCTGGAACCCGACGCCCGAGCACAAGATGATCCTCAACCTGCCGGCCACCGTCGAATGCGCGACCCCGAACATCTATGCCGACCAGATCGAATGGTTCGGCCGTCACATCAACCGTCGTGACAGCGTGATCATCAGCCTGCACACCCACAACGACCGTGGTACTGGCGTTGCGGCCACCGAACTGGGCCTGATGGCCGGTGCCGACCGTGTCGAAGGCTGCCTGTTCGGCAACGGCGAGCGTACCGGTAACGTCGACCTGGTGACCGTCGCCCTGAACATGTACACCCAGGGTCTCGACCCGCAACTGGACTTCTCCGACATCGACGGCGTGCGCAAAGTCGTCGAAGAGTGCAACCAGATCCAGGTGCACCCGCGTCACCCGTACGTCGGCGACCTGGTGCATACCGCGTTCTCCGGCTCGCACCAGGATGCAATCCGCAAGGGCTTCGCCCAGCAGAAATCCGATGCATTGTGGGAAGTACCGTACCTGCCGATCGACCCGGCCGACATCGGCCGCAGCTACGAGGCAGTCATCCGCGTCAACAGCCAGTCGGGCAAGGGCGGCATCGCCTACCTGCTGGAACAGGAATACGGCATCAGCCTGCCGCGTCGCATGCAGATCGAGTTCAGCCAGGTCGTGCAGCGTGAAACCGACCGCCTGGGCCTGGAAATGACCGCCCAGCAAATCCATGCGCTGTTGCACAGCGAGTACTTGCAGGCCAACACCCCGTACGCGCTGGTCAGCCATCGCCTGCAGGAAGAAAACGGTCACAGTGCCGTCGAAGTGGAAGTGGCCAGCAAAGGCCAGGGCGAAACCAACCTGCACTGGCGCGGCAAGGGCAACGGTGCTCTGGAAGCACTGGTGGCCGGCCTGCCGATTCCGGTGGAAATCATGGACTACAACGAGCACGCCATCGGCGCGGGCACCAATGCCAAGGCCGCGGCCTACATCGAACTGCGTGTGAACGGTGAGCGTGCGGTGCACGGCGTCGGCATCGACGAAAACATCACCACGGCCAGCTTCAAGGCCCTGTTCAGCGCACTGAACCGTTCGCTGAGCCAGCCGGAAGCGAAAGCGGCGTAAGCTGTCAGCCGAAAAGCAAAAGGCCCCGGGGCGTACACCTCGGGGCCTTTTTTTGCCTGTCTGTTTTGTGTTGTCTGAACCGGCCCCTTCGCGAGCAAGCCCGCTCCCACAGTTGACCATTGTGAACACAAATCTTGTGTACACCCACATACCCTGTGGGAGCGGGCTTGCTCGCGAAGAGGCCCTGTCAGGCACCGAAAATACTAGGTGAACTCAAAGGTATCGGCATCCAGATTCGCCGGAAACCGCTGCCGATACGCCGCCAACTCCGCCGCATCCAGCGTCACCTTGAACACCCCATCCGCCTCGCCGGTGCTCAGCAACATCTCACCCTGAAAATCCAGCACCTGACTGTCACCGGTGTACGCAAAACCCTTACCGTCGGTGCCAATGCGATTCACCGCCGCCACATAACACAGGTTTTCAATCGCCCGTGCAGGCAACAAACGATTCCAGTGCTGGCGTCGCGCGCCCGGCCAGTTCGCGGTGTACAACAACAGGTCAGTGTCCTGGGCATCGCGACTCCACACCGGGAAACGCAAGTCGTAGCAAATCAGCGGCCGTACTCGCCAGCCCTTGAGCTCGAACTGCACCTGGCGCTCGCCGGGGGTGTAGTGGTTGTGCTCGCCGGCCATGCGGAACAGGTGGCGCTTGTCATAGTGCAGCACCTCGCCGTCCGGGCGTGCCCACAACAGGCGATTGCGATGACTGCCGTCGGCGGCCTTGACGATCACGCTACCGGTAATCACCGCATCCAGCTTCGCCGCCTGAACCCGCAGCCATTTGCTCGTCGGGCCGTTTTCTGCTTCGGCGAGAGCCTCTGACTCCATGGAGAAACCGGTGGTGAACATCTCCGGCAGGATGATCAGGTCGGCGCCGCGAGCCTGTTCCAGCAAAGGCTCGAAATGCTCAAGGTTGGCTTGACGGTCGTGCCAGGCCAACGTCGTCTGGATCAGCGCCACGGTCAGCTTCGGCAAGGCACTCAGATCACGCATAGTTTTTCCGCTGCTTCACGCAGCGTCTCCTCGCGTTTGGCGAAGCATAGCCGCACCAGGCGCTGGCCTTCTGGCGGCGTCTGGTAGAACACGGAAATCGGAATACTCGCCACGCCATGCTCGCGCGTCATCCACAGGGCCATCTCGACGTCATTGAGGTCCGGACGGATCTGCGAGTAATCGACCAGCTGGAAATAGGTGCCGGTCACCCGGGTGAAACTGAAACGCGACGGCGCCAGCAGATCGCAGAACAGATCGCGCTTGGCCTGATAGAAAGCCGGCAGCTCTTCGACGTGCTCAGGATGCTCGGCCATGAAATCGGCCAAGGCATATTGCAGCGGCGTCACGCCACAAAAATTCACGTACTGGTGCACCTTGCGCAATTCCGCCGTCAGGGCCGCAGGCGCGACCACATATCCGGTTTTCCAGCCGGTGACGTGGTAGGTCTTGCCGAAGGAGCTGACCACGAATGCACGCTGATACAGCTCCTCATGGGCCAGCACGCTGACGTGGGGCACGCCGTCATACACCAGGTGCTCGTAGACTTCGTCGCTGATCACATAGATATCGCGATCACGGATCAACGCTGCCAACTGGTCGAGTTCGGCACGACTGATCAACGCACCACTAGGGTTGTGCGGGGTGTTGAGAATGATCATCCGCGTGCGCGGGCTCAGTGCTTGGGCAAGCTTCTCGAAGTCGATACTGAAATCGTTCAGGCCCAATTGCACATGCACGCAACGACCGCCGGCCAGCTCTACCGAGGGCTCGTAGCTGTCGTAGGCCGGGTCAAACACGATGACTTCGTCGCCGCTGTGGATAACCGCCTGAATGGCACAGAAGATCGCTTCGGTCGCGCCGGGGGTGACCGTCACCTCGGTATCCACATCCACCTGCACGCCATAGCTGCGGGCGATCTTCGCCGCGATCTGCTGACGCAATATCGGCAACCCGGTCATTGGTGAATATTGATTATGGCCGTTGGCGATATGCCGGCCTACCGCATCGCACAGGGCCTGCGGGGCCGCGAAATCGGGAAAGCCCTGGGACAGATTGAGCGCGCCGGTCTGTGCCGCGAGCTGAGACATCTGCGTGAAGATAGTGATGCCGACATTCGGCAGCTTGCTGGTGATCATCGGTGGTTCCCTGCTCTACACCCGGCTCTACGGCGGCGCGGGGAGTCCGAGGATAGCCCAAACGGCAGGCATGAAAAAGGGCGCCTTATAGACGCCCTTCTTCATTTGATCACCGCTGTACCTTGTGGCGAGCGGGCTTGCCCGCGCTGGGTCGCGAAGCGGCCCCAATCCTGCAATCTAGGTGTGTCTGGCAGACCGCACTTGCAGGTATTGCGACTGCTGCGCAGCCGAACGGGGGCAAGCCCCCTCGCCACAACAAGCCTCCCACACAAGAGAGTGTGAGGGCTTGGAATCAGCGCTTGTCGCGGCGCTTCTTGTCGGCCTTCTTGTGGTGCGACATCAAGCGACGCTTCTTGTTGACCTGACGGTCGGTGAGCGTGTTCTTGTTGCCTTCGTACGGGTTCTCGCCACCCTTGAACTCGATGCGGATCGGCGTACCGACCAGCTTCAGAACACGGCGGTAAGTGTTTTCCAGATAGCGCACATACGACTTCGGCACTTTCTCGATCTGGTTACCGTGGATCACGATGATCGGCGGGTTCGCGCCACCAAGGTGGGCATAACGCAGCTTGATCCGACGGCTGTTGACCATCGGCGGCTGATGCTCGCTGACCGCGTCTTCGAGGATCTGGGTCAGACGGCTGGTCGGCCAGCGGGTAACCGCGGACTTGAACGAGTTCTGTACCGACGCGTAGAGGTTGCCCACGCCAGTGCCGTGCAGGGCCGAGATGAAGTGGATGTCGGCGTAGTCGACGAAGAACAGTCGACGCTGCAGCTCGACCTTCACGAAGTCGCGCTCGCTCGGCGTCATGCCGTCCCACTTGTTGATCGCGATGACCAGCGCACGACCCGACTCAATGGCGAAGCCCAGCAGGTTGAGGTCGTGGTCCACCACGCCTTCGCGGGCGTCCATCACGAAGATCACCACGTTGGCGTCTTTGATCGCTTGCAGGGTTTTGACCACGGAGAACTTTTCGACTTCTTCGTGGATCTTGCCGCGCTTGCGCACACCGGCGGTGTCGATCAGCGTGTACTTCTCGTCGTTACGCTCGAACGGGATGTAGATACTGTCGCGGGTGGTGCCGGGTTGGTCATAGACGATTACCCGGTCTTCGCCGAGCATGCGGTTGACCAGGGTCGACTTGCCGACGTTCGGACGGCCGATGATCGCGATCTTGATCCCGTCTTTTTCGCTTGGGCCAGGAATGCGCTTGGCTTCCTCGCCTTCGGCGACGACTTCTTCCTCGCCTTCTTCCAGCTCGTCGTCGTCCTTCGGGAAGTCACTCAGGGCGATTTCCAGCATCTGGGTGATGCCACGACCGTGAGCACCGGCGATCGGAATCGCATGGCCCATGCCCAACGGAGCGAATTCGGCGCGGGCCATTTCAGGGTCGATGTTGTCGACCTTGTTGGCAACCACAAAGGAACGCTTGTTACGTTTACGCAAATGCTCGGCGATCATCTGGTCGGCGGCGGTGAAACCGGCCTTGGCATCTACCAGGAACAGCACGACATCTGCTTCTTCGATGGCCAGCAGCGACTGCTCGGCCATCTTTTCGTCCATACCGTGTTCGTCACCGGAGATACCGCCGGTGTCGATCAGAATGTAGGAACGCCCTTGCCACTTGGCCTCACCGTACTGGCGATCACGGGTCAGACCGGACAAGTCGCCGACGATGGCGTCACGAGTCCTGGTCAGGCGGTTGAACAAGGTGGACTTGCCGACGTTTGGTCGGCCCACCAGGGCGATTACGGGAACCATGCGGCTCTCCACTTCGTTATTTCAGAAAATACAAAAGCCGCTGCGAGGCAGCGGCTGGTGCTCGGGGGCAATCACTGAATGCTTTTCTGTGGGAGCGAGCCTGCTCGCGAAAAACGCCAAGGCACCGCGTTCATTCAGGCTATCAACGTAATCGTTGACGTCCATCGCGAGCAGGCTCGCTCCCACATTTCCACACAAGTGAAGCCGCTTGGGGTTAAAACCCAAGCATAGTCGTTACTTAATGGTCAGGGCTTCCAGTTTGCCGCTGTTGCCATACACATAAATCGTGTCACCCACCACCAGCGGACGGGCACGCAGGCCGTCGCTGTCGATGCGCTCACGGCCGACGAAACGGCCGTCCACTTGACTCAGCAAGTGCAGGTAACCTTCCAGGTCACCGACTGCAACGTAGCTGGAGAACACTTCCGGGGCCGACAGTTGACGACGGGCCAGCGAATCGTTGCTCCACAAGGCTGTGGTGGAACGCTCGTCGACGCCTTCAACGGTGCCCGAAGACAGGCTTACGTAGACGGTGCCAAAACCCTGGGCGACACCGGCATAGCTGGAAGCATCGCGCTGCCAGAGCTGACGGCCGCTTTGCAGGTCCAGAGCGGCAACGCGCCCTTGATAACTGGCGACATACAGCGTCTCGCCCGACAGCAGCAAGCCACCGTCGATATCGACCACACGCTCCAGCTCCGAACGACCTTGCGGGATCGCTACGCGCTGTTCCCAAACCGGTACGCCGTTGGTGATGTCCAGGGCAACCACTTTACCGGTGGACAGGCCAGCCACCGCGAGGCGGTTGGTCACGATCGGCGCACTGGTGCCACGCAGGGTCAGTACCGCAGGCGTGCTGTCATAGATCCAGCGACGGTTGCCGGTGGCGGCATCCAGGCCGATCAGACGATCATCCTGGGTCTGAACCACCACAACGTCACCGTTGTTGGCTGGTGGTGCCAGCACTTCGCTGGAAACGCGAGCGCGCCACTTTTCTTCACCGTTGATGGCGTCCAGGGCAACGATTTCACCCTTGATCGTACCGATGGTGAGCAGACCGTAACCTACGCCAACGGCGCCGGAGACAGGCAGCTCAAGGTCTTTCTTCCATTTGACGTCGCCGGTGTTGCGGTCCATTGCCATCAACACGCCAGTGACGTCGGCGGCATAGATGGTATCGCCATCGATGGCCGGAACCAGCATGTTGTAGGTTTCGCCCTGACCGTCACCGATCGAACGACTCCATTGCTTTTGCAGAACCACTTCTTCCTTGAAGTCGGTCAACTCGGCCGGAGGCAATTCTTTTTTGCTGTTGCTGCTGCAACCCGCGGCCAACAAGGCCAGGGCCAGCAATGCTGCATGTTTCCAACGAATCACGTCACGCATCCCCTTTGGCCAGGTCGTCCAGCTTGATTTGCAGGCCACCGACCGCCGCTTCATCCGACAGTGCCGCCTTGGCTTTTTGATACGCCGTGCTCGCTTCATCGGTACGACCCAACTGCACCAGCAGGTCGCCCTTGAGCTCTTCGCGAGTGGCCAGGAATGCCTTGTCGGCATCGCCTTCGAGAAGCTTCAGCGCTTCGTCGGCCTTGTTCTGCGCGCCGAGTACCTGGGCCAGACGCTGACGGGCGATTTCGCCCAGCGCCGGGTTGGCCGGCTTGTCGACAATGGCCTTGAGCTCGCTGGCCGCGTCGTCCAGCTTGCCGCTGTCGACCGCTACTTTAGCCACGAACAGGCTGCCGTACTGCGCGTAGGCGCTGCCGCCGAACTCGCTGTTGAGCTTGCCGGCCAGGTCCGAAACACGGGCCGCATCAGGCTTGCCATCAGGCGTCAACGTGGTTTCGAGCAATTGCTGATAGAGAATCGAGGCGCCTTGCGACTGATTGCTCTGATACTTGTGGAACGCCTGCCAGCCGAACACGATGACCAGCGCCAACAGGCCGCCAGTAACCAGGGGCTTGCCGTTGCGTGACCACCAATCCTTCAAATCCGCCAGCTGTTCGTCTTCGGTACTCGACACCCCAATACTCCTTAATCGCTAATTCGGCTGTTTAGACAGCTTCAACCCTGCACGACGCAGGTGGCCAGGTGTGCAGCAAGCGCATCCCAGGCAATGCTTTGTTGTTCGCCCTGGCCACGCAGGGGTTTGAAACCTACCACTTGCTGGGCCATTTCGTCGTCACCGAGGATCAGCGCATACAGCGCGCCGCTCTTGTCGGCCTTCTTGAACTGGCTTTTGAAACTGCCGGCGCCGGCATTCACTTGCAGGCGCAGGTTGGGCAACTGATCACGAACGCGTTCCGCCAGGGTCAGGCCGGCCAGTTCGGCGGCCTCACCGAAGGCGCAGAGGTAAACGTCGACCTGGCGGGAGATCTCTTCCGGGATCTGCTCCAGGGTTTCCAGCAGCAGCACCAGGCGCTCGATACCCATGGCGAAACCTACGCCAGCGGTCGGCTTGCCGCCCATCTGCTCGACCAGGCCGTCGTAACGACCACCCGCGCACACGGTGCCCTGGGCGCCGAGTTTGTCGGTGACCCATTCGAAAACGGTCTTGCTGTAGTAATCCAGCCCGCGAACCAGCTTCGGGTTGATCACGTAAGGAATGCCGGCAGCATCCAGGCGAGCCTTGAGGCCCTCGAAATGCACACGGGATTCTTCGTCGAGGTAGTCGGCCATTTTCGGCGCATCGACCAATACCGCTTGAGTGTCGGCGTTCTTGGTATCAAGAACCCGCAGCGGGTTGGTTTTCAGGCGACGCTGACTGTCTTCGTCGAGCTTGTCCAGATGCGCCGAGAGGTACTCGACCAGCGCTTCACGGTAGCGACCACGGGACTCGCTGGTGCCCAGGCTGTTGAGCTCGAGCTTGACCGCATCGCGGATGCCCAGCTCGCCCCACAGGCGCCAGGTCAGCACGATCAGCTCGGCGTCGATGTCCGGACCGTCGAGGTTGAACACTTCGACACCGATCTGGTGGAACTGGCGATAGCGGCCTTTCTGCGGACGCTCGTGGCGGAACATCGGGCCGATGTACCAGAGCTTCTGCACCTGGCCACCGCCGGTGATGCCGTGCTCCAGCACTGCGCGCACACACGCCGCCGTGCCTTCAGGGCGCAGGGTCAGGGAATCGCCGTTGCGGTCGTCGAAGGTGTACATCTCTTTTTCGACGATGTCGGTCACTTCACCGATGGAGCGTTTGAACAGCTCGGTGAACTCGACGATCGGCATGCGGATCTGCTTGTAACCGTAGTTATCCAGCAGGCGCGAAACGGTGCCTTCGAAATGACGCCACAGGGGAGTCTGTTCGGGCAGGATGTCGTTCATGCCACGAATGGCTTGCAGAGACTTGCTCACTTTAAATCCTTAAATTCGTTCGGCGCGTCGTCGGGATCAGCCGCGCGCAATAACGGCAGCGTCAGCTTCGACCTTTTCGGCCGCTTTCTGGCGGATCAAGCGTTCAAGCTCATCCACCAGATTGTCATTCGTCAGTTTCTGCGACGGCTTGCCGTCGATGTAAATCAGGTTGGGCGTGCCGCCGGTCAAGCCGATATGGGCTTCCTTGGCTTCACCCGGGCCGTTGACCACGCAGCCGATTACCGCGACATCCAGCGGCACCAGCAGGTCTTCGAGGCGCCCTTCCAGCTCGTTCATGGTCTTGACCACATCGAAATTCTGCCGCGAGCAGCTCGGGCAGGCGATGAAGTTGATGCCACGGGAACGCAGGTGCAGGGACTTGAGAATGTCGTAGCCGACTTTCACTTCCTCGACCGGGTCGGCCGCCAACGAGATGCGGATAGTATCGCCAATCCCTTCGGCGAGCAGCATACCGAGGCCCACGGCGGATTTCACCGTGCCTGAACGCAAACCACCGGCTTCGGTGATGCCCAGGTGCAGCGGCTGGACGATTTCCTTGGCCAGCAGGCGGTACGCTTCGACGGCCATGAACACATCGGAGGCTTTCACGCTGACCTTGAAATCCTGGAAGTTCAGGCGCTCAAGGTGCTCGACGTGACGCAAGGCAGACTCGACCAGCGCCGCCGGGGTCGGCTCGCCGTATTTTTTTTGCAGGTCTTTTTCCAGGGAACCGGCGTTGACGCCGATACGGATCGGAATCCCGCGGTCACGGGCGGCATCGACCACCGCACGCACGCGGTCTTCGCGACCGATGTTGCCCGGGTTGATCCGCAGGCAATCAACACCCAGTTCGGCTACGCGCAAAGCGATCCTGTAGTCGAAGTGAATGTCGGCAACCAAGGGGACTTTGACAAGCTGCTTGATCTTGCCGAAGGCTTCGGCGGCGTCCATGTCCGGTACGGAGACCCGCACGATATCGACGCCGGCCGCTTCCAGGCGATTGATTTGCGCGACAGTGGCCGCGACATCGTTGGTGTCGCTATTGGTCATGCTCTGCACAGCGATAGGCGCATCGCCGCCAACAGGCACGTTACCGACCCAGATCTTGCGGGATTCGCGACGTTTGATTGGAGATTCGCCGTGCATGACTTATTGACCCAACTTCAGGCGAGCAGTCTCGCCACTGGTGAACGGAGCGACATCAACCGGCTGGCCGTTGTAGCTGACCTGAGCGCCGCGGGCAAAGCCCAGGCGCACGGCGAACGGTGGTTTGCCATTGACTGCAAGGCTGTCGCCTTTGCGTTTGAGACCGCTGAACAGCACCTTGCCGCTACCGTCGGTCACTTGTGTCCAGCAATCTGAGGTGAACTGCACCTGGACCTGGCCTTGACCGGCCACTGGCGCGGCTGCCGCTGGAGCAGGAGCGACGGGGGCTACCGGTGCAGTCACCACCGGGGCCGTGGCGGCAGGAGCTGCCGGAGCCGGAGTTGCCGGGGTCACTGGCGCTGCCACAACGGGCGCGGTGGCGTGTACGGGCGCGGCTGGATTGGCCGGTGCTACGGGGGCGGCTGGTGCAGTCGCCTGGGTTTCCACCGGTGCTTCAGTTGGAGCATCGGCCTGTGGCAGCGCGAGGGCGGTTCCGCCTTCGGCCTGACCTTCCACGACGGCCTGGTCTTCCGGCTCGTCCAGCGGATGAATCTGTGTCGTACCGTCGGCGCCTTCGACTTCCACGTGCTCTGGTGCCAGGCCGATCAGGTCCTTGGTGCGCATCGAGGTCTGATCCTGCCACCAGACGAAACCGCCGCCAATCACCGCGACCAGCAACAGCAGGCTGACGATTCGCAAAATGGTGTGGGAAACCCGAACCGGCTCTTCAATACGGCCCAGGCTGTGAACATTGCTGCCCTGGGAGTCGGTACCGGTGGATTGATCGAATTGCTGGACCAGAACGGCCTGGTCCATACCGAGCAATTTGGCATAGGCGCGAATGTAACCGCGGGCAAAGGTATGCCCGGGCAGCTTGTCGAAAGCGCCGGCTTCCAGATTGCTCAGGGAAGTGGTGGTGAGGTTGAGCTTGAGGGCCACTTCGGCCAGCGACCAGCCATTGCTTTCGCGGGCCTGGCGCAAGGTCTCACCGGGGTTTACGCGATTCGCTGCTACAACTTCGGGATGCGCCGCTTTCATCATTGCTCCGACAGGTATTGCTGATATTCCGGCGTACCGGGATAGAGTCTTTTTAGTTGCAGGCCTTTGCTTGCGGCCTTGTCGCGATCATCAAACACTTTTGCCAGCCGAACGCCGAGCAATAGACTACGTGCATTTTGCTCGGCGAGCAGGCTAAAACGATCGTAGTAGTCACGCGAGGGCACATAATGCCTGTCTTCGTAAGACAACTCAGCCATTTCCAGCAATGCACGAGGCTGTTGGCGGTTCAGGCGCAGGGCTTTTTCCAGTTGCTGCCGGGCCAGCTCACGCTCCCCCAGCATCGAAGCGGTCATGCCAAGGTTTTCGAAGACCCGTGAACGCTCAGGATACAGGGTATCGGCGGCGGCCTGCTGAAAGCGCTCGTAGGCTTCCTTGTAACGCTGTTGCTCAAACAGAAAACTGCCGTAGTTGTTGAGGATTCGTGCATCGGCGGGACGGGAAGACAGCGCCTTGCGGTAATGCTCGTCGGCCAGTTCCGGCTCCATTTCGGCCTGGAACACCAACCCCAGCGCAGCGTTGGCATCCGCATCCGAGCCATCCAGCTCCAGCGCCTTCTTCAACGGCACTTTTGCCCGCTCGGTCATGCCCTGCTGCAGATAACCGATGCCCAGCTGCACATACGCCTCGCGCGCTTCATCACGGCCCTTGCTGGTCTTCATCGGGTTGTAGTCACCCGAAAGCACGCAGCCAGCACACAGGCTGGCCAACAGCAAAAGCAGCGCAAAGCGCAGGGACATAGAGATCCTCTCTTAATTGTTGTTCGCAGTGCTCGAAGCAACATCGCTGTCGGCGTTCAATTCACGCACGGCGATATAACGTTCGCTGCGACGGGTGCGATCCAGCACCTGCCCTACCAATTGACCACAGGCCGCGTCGATGTCTTCACCACGGGTGGTGCGCACGGTGACGTTGAAACCGGCATGATGCAGCTGATCCTGGAAACGACGAATGGCGTTGTTGCTCGGCCGCTCGTACCCGGAATGCGGGAACGGGTTGAACGGGATCAGGTTGATCTTGCACGGGATGTTCTTGAGCAGCTCGATCATTTCGACCGCGTGCTCGACCTTGTCGTTGATGTCCTTGAGCAAGGTGTACTCGATGGTCAGCACGCGCTTTTCGCCCAGGGACGACATGTAGCGCTGGCACGACTCGAGCAGCATCTTAAGCGGATACTTCTTGTTGATCGGCACCAATTGGTTACGCAATGCGTCATTCGGTGCGTGCAGGGACAACGCCAGGGAGACGTCGATGTGCTTGGACAGCTCATCGATCATCGGCACCACGCCGGAGGTCGACAGGGTCACACGGCGCTTGGAAATGCCGTAGCCCAGGTCGTCCATCATCAGATGCATGGCCGCGACGACATTGTCGAAGTTCAGCAGCGGCTCACCCATGCCCATCATCACCACGTTGGTGATGGCACGGTCGACGGTTGCCGGGACGCTGCCAAAGGATTTGTTGGCAATCCACACCTGGCCGATGACTTCGGCGGCGGTGAGGTTGCTATTGAAGCCTTGCTTGCCGGTGGAGCAGAAACTGCAATCCAGGGCACAGCCTGCCTGGGACGAAACGCACAAGGTGCCGCGTTTGCCCTGGGGAATGTACACGGTCTCGACGCAGCTACCGGACGCCACGCGCACCACCCACTTACGGGTGCCGTCACTGGAGATGTCCTCGCTGACCACTTCCGGACCACGGACCTCAGCAACAGCCTTGAGCTTTTCGCGCAAGACCTTGCTGACGTTCGTCATGGCGTCGAAATCATCGACACCAAAGTGGTGAATCCATTTCATTACCTGACCGGCACGGAAACGCTTCTCCCCGATTGAGTCGAAGAATTTTTCCATTTCCAGCTGAGTCAGACCCAGCAGGTTAGTTTTTACAGTCGATGTAGTCATGGATTCACCTTCACTCTTAAGCCAATGCTTAGCGAGTGGTTACTTCAGTAGCTGCGAAGAAGTACGAGATTTCGCGAGCGGCAGCGGCTTCGGAGTCCGAACCGTGCACAGCGTTGGCGTCGATGGAATCAGCGAAGTCAGCGCGGATGGTGCCGGCAGCAGCTTCTTTAGGGTTGGTAGCGCCCATCAGCTCACGGTTCAGAGCGATAGCGTTCTCGCCTTCCAGAACCTGAACGACAACCGGGCCGGAGATCATGAAAGCAACCAGGTCGCCGAAGAAACCACGAGCGCTGTGCTCAGCGTAGAAGCCTTCAGCTTCAGCTTTGGACAGTTGCTTCAGTTTCGAAGCTACAACGCGCAGGCCAGCTTTTTCAAAACGAGTGGTGATCTCGCCGATCACGTTTTTAGCAACGGCGTCAGGCTTGATGATGGAGAAAGTACGTTGAACAGCCATGGTGTAACTCCAGAAACGGTAATTTACGAAAAATTAAACCCGCGAATTATACGCGGGTTCTCGGGTATTGCCTAACCTGCGGCGTGGCTCAGTCGCGTTCTTCGATCCAGTTGGCCTGAATGGCCTCCAGGATCTTTTCGCCACAATGCTCAGGCTTGTCGTCGAACTCGGGCAATTCCATCACCCATTTGCGCAGATCGACGAAGTTGACCGACATAGGGTCCACGTCGGGCTTGCTTTCAGCCAGCTGGATCGCGATCTCCAGCACATCAGTCCACTTGAGTTTCATGACAATTCCTTGAATCAGTGCGGTGCTTCGGCTGCGTGGTTGAGCGAGTACTTCGGAATTTCGACGGTCAGGTCTTCGGTACCGACCTTGGCCTGGCAGCCCAGGCGGGACTCGCGCTCAAGACCCCAAGCCTTATCAAGGTAGTCTTCTTCCAGCTCGTCAGCCTCTTCCAGCGAGTCGAAACCCTCGCGGATGATGCAGTGGCAAGTGGTGCAGGCACAGACGCCGCCGCAAGCACTTTCCATCTCGATGTGGTGTTCGTGGGCCAGTTCGAGGATGGAGGTACCGGTTTCGGCCTCAACAACCATGCCTTCAGGGCAGAACTTCTCGTGTGGCAGAAAAATGACCTGCGGCATCGTTATTCCTCAATCTCGTTCAGGTTGCGGCCCGCCAGCGCGGCTTTCACGGTCGAATCCATACGACGGGCGGCAAAAGCGTCGGTCACTTGCGACAGACGCTTGGTCTGCTGCTCGATGGCGAAACCATCGGTACCTTTCATCAGTTCGGTCAGTTCCTGCACCTGCATGTCGATGACCATGCGTTCTTCCGCGTCGAGCAAGCGCTCGCCATCGACTTCAAGCGCAGCCTGCACGGCCTCAACCAGACGCTGGGCATCGACCTGCTGCTCGCGCAATACGCGGGCAACCTTGTCGTCGTTGGCGTGCTGGAACGAGTCCTTGAGCATCTTGGCGATTTCGCCGTCGGTCAGGCCGTAGGACGGCTTGACCTGGATGCTGGCCTCGACGCCCGAACCCAGCTCACGCGCGGAGACGCTGAGCAGACCGTCGGCATCGACCTGGAAGGTCACGCGAATCTTCGCCGCGCCAGCCACCATCGCCGGAATACCGCGCAATTCGAAGCGTGCCAGGGAGCGGCAGTCGCTGATCAGCTCGCGCTCGCCCTGCAACACGTGGATCGCCATGGCCGACTGGCCGTCTTTATAAGTGGTGAAGTCCTGGGCGCGGGCGACGGGGATGGTGGTGTTGCGCGGAATCACCTTCTCCATCAGGCCGCCCATGGTTTCCAGGCCCAGGGACAACGGAATCACGTCCAGCAGCAGCAGCTCATCGCCGTCGCGCTTGTTGCCCGCCAGGGTATCGGCCTGGATCGCAGCGCCGATGGCCACCACTTGATCCGGGTCGATTTCGGTCAGTGGCTGACGACCGAAGGCTTCCGCCACGGCTTCGCGAACACGCGGCACACGGGTCGAACCGCCAACCATGACGACCGCATGTACGTCTTCCAGCTCGACACCGGAATCACGAACAGCGCGACGGCAGGCTTTCAGGCTGCGCGCGACCATCGGTTCGATCAACGCATCGAAGGCTTCGCGGGTCAGCTTGGCTTTCCAGTCGCCGTGGGCCACTTCGACCGATGGGGCATTGGTCAGCGCTTCTTTGGCCGCACAGGCGGTTTGCAGCAGTTGACGCTGCGCACCCGGATCGAGATCGGCGGACAAACCGGCGCTCTCGATGATCCAGCCAGCAATGGCGTGGTCGAAGTCATCACCGCCCAGGGCGCTGTCGCCACCGGTAGCCAAAACCTCGAAGACACCGCCGGTCAGGCGCAGAATCGAAATATCGAAGGTACCGCCGCCCAGGTCGTAAATCGCGACCAGGCCTTCGGCGTGCTGGTCCAGACCGTAAGCCACGGCTGCCGCGGTCGGCTCATTGAGCAAACGCAGCACGTTCAGACCGGCCAGCTTGGCCGCGTCCTTGGTGGCTTGACGCTGAGCGTCGTCGAAATAGGCCGGAACCGTGATCACCGCACCTACCAGTTCGCCACCCAGGGTCGCTTCAGCGCGCTGACGCAGGACCTTGAGGATATCGGCAGAGACTTCGACAGGGCTTTTCGGCCCCTGGATCGTCTCGATGAACGGCATGTGCGACTCGCCACCGACAAAGCGGTACGGCAACTGATCACCAAGCTGCTTGACGTCGGACAGACCACGACCCATCAAGCGCTTGACCGACAGCACGGTGTTCAAGGGATCGGTAGCGGCAGCCAGTTTGGCGGATTCGCCAACTTCGACGCGATCAGCGTGATAGCGCACGGCAGACGGCAGGATGACCCGCCCTTCTGCGTCGGCAAGCGGCTCGGAAAGACCACTGCGCAATGCAGCGACCAGCGAATTGGTAGTGCCCAAGTCGATCCCCACAGCCAGGCGACGCTGGTGCGGTTGAGGACTTTGGCCGGGTTCGGCGATCTGCAGTAGGGCCATCGTTATCAGGACTTATCTGTATATCAGGCGTGCGACCGGAGCGGCACTGGGTTAATCGTCGAGGCGCTCTTCTAACTGGCGCACTTCGTAGGTGAGCTTGTCGAGGAACTGCATGCGCCGCATCAGGCGTTCGGCCTTTTCGCGTTGCGCGGCATCGTTCCAGCAAGCTGCGAAGCTTTGGTTCAGTTCATCCTGGGCAGCCTTCAGGCGACGCTTGAAGACGGCAACGCCCTTGAGGTCGGCGCTGTCCTGCAGGTCTTCGAGCTCTTCACGCAACTCCATCTGCTGCAGAAGAAACTCCGGATCATGCACCGTGACCTCCAGCGGCAGCTCGCCACCATTCAAGGCGAGCAGGTAACGCGCGCGCTTGGGTGGGTTCTTGAGCGTCTGGTAGGCCTCGTTGAGGCTCGCGGATTGCTCTAGCGCCAGCCGCTGCTCACGCTCGGAAGCGTCGGCAAAGCGGTCCGGATGAACACTGCGCGCCAACTCACGGTAGCGCGTAGCCAGCTGGTCGAGGTCCAGATCGAAACTCGGTTGCAGCTCAAATAAAGCGAAATGACAAGGAGTTCCCACGACAAGCCTCAGATGTTGAAGCTTTCGCCGCAGCCACATTCACCGCGCACGTTGGGGTTGTTGAACTTGAAGCCTTCGTTCAACCCTTCCTTGACGAAATCGAGCTCGGTGCCGTCCAGGTAGGCCAGGCTTTTCGGGTCGATAATCACTTTTTCGCCGTGACTTTCGAACACCTGGTCCTCTGCAACCACCTCGTCGACAAACTCCAGCACGTAGGCAAGGCCGGAACAGCCCGTGGTGCGAACACCCAGACGAATCCCTTCACCTTTGCCGCGCCCGTCGAGGGAGCGCCGCACGTGTCGAGCAGCCGCTTCTGTCATGCTGATAGCCATCGGTGACTCCTTACTCGTCGCCAAAACTCGAAAATCAGATCAAGCCTTTCTTCTGCTTGTAATCGCGAACGGCGGCCTTGATGGCGTCTTCAGCGAGTACCGAGCAGTGGATTTTCACTGGCGGCAAGGCCAGTTCTTCAGCCAGCTGGGTGTTCTTGATGGTTTCCGCTTCGTCCAGGGTCTTGCCCTTCATCCACTCGGTGGCGAGGGAGCTGGAAGCGATAGCCGAACCGCAGCCGTAAGTCTTGAACTTGGCATCTTCGATGATGCCGGCTTCGTTGACCTTGATCTGCAGGCGCATCACGTCGCCGCACGCCGGCGCGCCGACCATGCCGGTGCCGACATCAGGATCTTCCGCGTCCATCTTGCCGACGTTGCGCGGGTTTTCGTAGTGGTCGATGACCTTTTCGCTGTAAGCCATGATTCTCAATCCTCACTCATCAGGGCCGCTCTTGAGACCCTGTAGTTGCGCTGCGTTTACTGCCGCGCTGCTACAGGACCTGTATCCGGCGGCTTCTATAGTTAGTGTGCCGCCCACTCGATCTTCGAGATATCGACGCCGTCTTTGTACATGTCCCACAGCGGCGACAAAGCGCGCAGCTTGGTAACGGCCTCGCAGACTTTCTGCGCGGCGTAATCGATTTCTTCTTCGGTGGTGAAGCGGCCGAAGGTGAAGCGGATCGAGCTGTGCGCCAGTTCGTCGTTGCGGCCCAGGGCGCGCAGTACGTACGAAGGTTCCAGCGAAGCCGAGGTGCAAGCCGAACCGGACGAAACCGCCAGATCCTTGAGCGCCATGATCAGCGACTCGCCTTCAACGTAGTTGAAGCTCAGGTTCAGGTTGTGCGGAACGCGGGCGGTCAGGCTGCCGTTGACGTACAGCTCTTCCAGGTGCTCGACCTGCTTGTAGAAGCGGTCGCTCAGGGCCTTGATGCGCACGTTCTCGGCAGCCATGTCTTCCTTGGCTACGCGGAACGCTTCACCCATGCCGACGATCTGGTGAGTGGCCAGGGTACCGGAACGCATGCCACGCTCGTGACCGCCACCGTGCATGGTCGCTTCGATACGTACGCGCGGCTTGCGGCTTACGTACAGGGCGCCGATGCCTTTAGGACCGTAGGTCTTGTGGGCGGAGAACGACATCATGTCGACTTTCAGCTTCTGCAGGTCGATCTCGACCTTGCCAGTGGACTGAGCAGCGTCGACGTGGAACAGGATGCCCTTGGAACGCAGCAGTTCGCCGATCGCTGCGATGTCGTTGATGGTGCCGATTTCGTTGTTCACGTGCATGACCGAAACCAGGATGGTGTCGTCGCGCAGTTCGGCTTCGATCATCTCCGGGGTCACCAGGCCATCAGTGCGAGGCTCGATGTAGGTCACTTCGAAGCCTTCACGCTCCAGTTGGCGCATGGTGTCGAGGACAGCCTTGTGCTCAATCTTGGTGGTGATCAGGTGCTTGCCTTTGGTGGCGTAGAAATGTGCCGCACCCTTGATTGCCAGGTTGTCGGACTCGGTGGCACCGGAGGTCCAGACGATTTCGCGCGGATCGGCATTGACCAGATCAGCCACCTGACGACGAGCGTTTTCGACGGACTCTTCAGCTTTCCAGCCGAACACGTGGGAACGGGACGCCGGGTTACCGAAGTTTCCGTCGACCAGCAGGCATTCACTCATCTTTTGCGCGACACGCGGATCAACCGGGGTAGTCGCAGAGTAATCAAGGTAAATCGGCAATTTCATGGACTATCTCCTAAATCAGGCTGGCTGGCGCGCCGTTAGCTCTGTGGCTGTCATTCGACGGCGGACGCTTCAATCTTGTCCAGGCGTGGCGCCTTGCTGTTGCAACGGCGTTGATCCTGACGCTGGGCTACTTCTTGCACCTCACGGCGAGTCACAAGGTCAGCCAAGCTGATACCGCTCAGAAATTCGTGGATCTGCAGGCTTAGATCGCACCACAAGTGGTGAGTCAGGCAGGTGTCACCTTGATGGCAATCACCCTGGCCTTGGCATTTGGTGGCATCGACCGATTCGTTCACCGCATCGATCACCTGGGCGACCTGGATGCCCTGCATGTCGCGGGACAGCTGGTAGCCGCCGCCTGGACCGCGGACGCTGGACACCAGATTGCTGCGGCGCAATTTGGCGAAAAGCTGTTCGAGGTAGGACAGGGAGATGCCTTGGCGCTCGGAGATATCGGCCAGGGACACGGGCCCGTGCTGCGCGTGCAACGCCAGGTCAAGCATGGCGGTCACGGCGTATCGGCCTTTTGTAGTCAGTCGCATGGACAATTACCACGGAGTTCGGAATGGGGCGAGTATGCAATTCCCGAGTATTTAAGTCAACTATAAGACCTAGCACTTTAGTCAGGTTTACCCGCAAAAGAGCGGCCGCATCATAGCAAAGGCTGGCCGTGCACAGCCAGTGGTACCGAGTTATCGTTCTTCGCGAGCAAGCCCGCTCCCACAGGGGACAACACAAATCCTGTGGGAGCGGGCTTGCTCGCGAAGGGGGGCGACGCGGTCTAGCTGACCTGACTCTGATCCTTGTCCTTCACACAGGCAAAGTCTTCTTCGCGCAGTTCAGGCAGATCTTTCGCACAGTAATTACTGCCCAGATCCTTCAGCGCCCCGCACATCCCCTCCAGGCGACCATCAACCGCCTGCAGATGATCGAGCAATTGGTTGATGGCACGCGCCACCGGGTCCGGCATATCTTCAGTGACGCCGTAGGCATCAAAACCGATCTTCTCGGCCATGGCCTTACGCTTGGCATCCAGCTCGACGTCGGGCTTGACGATGATCCGCCCCGGAATACCCACCACAGTGGCACCCGGCGGCACTTCCTTGGTCACCACCGCATTGGAACCGACCTTGGCCCCGGCACCGACAGTGAACGGCCCGAGTACCTTCGCGCCCGCCCCGACCACGACGCCATCACCCAGCGTCGGGTGGCGCTTGCCTTTATTCCAACTGGTACCGCCCAAGGTCACGCCCTGATAAATGGTGACGTCATCGCCGATCTCGGCGGTTTCACCGATGACGATGCCCATGCCATGGTCAATGAAGAAGCGTCGACCGACCTTGGCACCCGGATGAATCTCGATCCCGGTCAACCAGCGACCGAAGTTCGACACCAGTCGCGCCAGCCATTTCAGGTCCGCGCGCCACAACATCGACGACAAACGGTGTATCCAGATGGCATGCATGCCGGGGTAGCAGGTCAGGACTTCAAAAGCGTTACGCGCCGCCGGGTCTCGGTGGAATACGCTCTGGATATCTTCACGCAAACGCTCGAACATCATTAATCCTTCCGCTTAAGGAGCTCACCACGGGCCGCTTTTTGGGTTTCCGTGAGGATGCCACGCAAAATATTCATTTCCGCCCGGCTGACCGAGCTGCGTCCGTACAACCGGCGCAGGCGCGCCATCAAGTGCCGTGGCTTTTCCGGATCGAGGAATTCGATGGCCACCAGGGTCTGCTCCAGGTGCTCATAGAATCGTTCCAGCTCGTCCATGGTCGCCAGCTCAGCGCTTTTGACCGAAGCCACTTCTTCCTTCTCGACCTTGCTCGGCTGCCCTTGGGCTGCCAACCAGGACATGCGCACTTCATAACCCAACACCTGCACCGCCGCCCCCAGGTTCAGCGAGCTGAACTCAGGGTCTGATGGGATGTGCACGTGATAATGACATCGCTGCAGCTCTTCGTTGGTCAGGCCGGAATCTTCACGACCGAACACCAGGGCGATTTCCGCGCCCTGCCCGGCTTCCTCGACCACTTTCGTTCCGCACTCGCGGGGGTCGAGCAGCGGCCAGGGAATCCGCCGGTCGCGAGCGCTGGTGCCGAGCACCAGGTTGCAACCGACCAAGGCATCTTCCAAGGTGGCGACGACTTGCGCGTTTTCAAGGATGTCCCCGGCACCGGAAGCACGGGCATCGGCCTCGTGGTGCGGGAACAGGCGAGGCTCGACCAGCACCAGCCGCGACAGCCCCATGTTCTTCATGGCACGCGCAGCCCCGCCGATATTGCCCGGATGGCTGGTATTGACCAGGACGACACGAATGTTTTGCAGCAAGGGAGGCGCTCTCGAACACGATAATCGGGAGCGGAATCTTACAGCGCCAGCTACCGTTAAGCCATGAAAGCGAACGTCGTCCTTCTCCTGTAGAAACTTTCTGATAGAATGCCCGGCTTTCTTTAACAACCTTAGGTGACACATCCATGCAGCCCATGCTGAATATCGCGCTGCGCGCCGCCCGCAGCGCCAGTGAATTGATCTTCCGCTCCATCGAGCGCCTGGATACCATCAAGGTCGACGAAAAAGACGCCAAGGATTACGTATCCGAGGTGGATCGCGCCGCCGAACAGAAAATCATCGACGCCCTGCGCAAGGCTTACCCGAATCACTCGATCTTGGGCGAAGAGACCGGCATGCACGCCGGCACCGGCATCGAAGGCGAAGAGTACCTGTGGATCATCGATCCGCTGGACGGCACCACCAACTTCCTGCGCGGCATTCCTCATTTCGCTGTCAGCATCGCCTGCAAATACCGCGGTCGCCTGGAGCACGCTGTTGTTCTGGACCCGGTTCGCCAGGAAGAATTCACCGCCAGCCGTGGTCGCGGCGCTCAACTGAACGGTCGTCGCCTGCGCGTCAGCGGCCGCACCAGCCTCGACGGCGCCCTGTTGGGTACCGGCTTCCCGTTCCGTGACGACCAGATGGACAACCTCGACAACTACCTGGGCATGTTCCGCGCCCTGGTTGGCCAGACCGCCGGCATCCGTCGTGCTGGTTCGGCGAGCCTGGACCTGGCCTACGTGGCTGCCGGCCGTTTCGACGCGTTCTGGGAGTCGGGCCTGTCCGAGTGGGACATGGCGGCAGGTGCACTGCTGATCCAGGAAGCGGGCGGCCTGGTGAGCGACTTCACCGGCGGTCACGACTTCCTTGAAAAAGGCCACGTCGTTGCCGGCAACACCAAATGCTTCAAGGCCGTTCTGACGGCAATCCAGCCGCACCTGCCAGCCTCGCTGAAGCGCTAAGCTTCCCGCGACAGAAAAAGCACCCTTCGGGGTGCTTTTTTTATGCCTGGAAATCACCCTCAAAAACACCACACGCCCACTGTAGGAGCGAGCTTGCTCGCGATGGTCGTCAACGATAACGCGGGCATTCTGGATGAACGCGGCGCCCTCAGGTTTTTCGCGAGCAAGCTCGCTCCTACAGGGGATTGCGCTGATGCATAGATCGCGAGCACAAAAAAAAGCACCCCGCAGGGTGCTTCTTTTTAATCAGGCTTCAGCAGATCACTGAGCCGGCTCATTCTGCGACAAGATCAACTTGCCTTCCTTATCCACCGGAATCTGGTTGCCTGGATCACGATCCATGCGCACCTTGCCTTCCTTGCCATCCAGCGAATACCGCACGTCGTAGCCTACGACCTTGTCACTGATGTCGTTAACCGTGTTACAGCGGGTCTGGGTCGTGGTGTAGGTATCACGCTCCTGCATGCCTTCCTGCACCTTGTTGCCGGCATAACCACCACCGACAGCGCCCGCGACCGTGGCGATCTTCTTGCCGGTACCGCCACCGATCTGGTTACCCAGCAAACCACCTGCCAATGCACCGACCACCGTACCGGCGATCTGATGTTGATCTTTCACCGGCGCCTGCCGGGTGACCGTTACATCCTTGCACACTTCACGTGGAGTCTTGATTTGTGTCTTGACCGGCTCAACGGCGAGTACTTGTGCGTACTCCGGGCCGCTTTTAACCAGGCTGTAGGTGGCCACAGCACCCCCGGCAGTCACACCGACAGCACCCAGTACAGCACCAACCAGCATCGACTTGTTCACATGAACCTCCTGGACCATCACATGCGGAACGTGTCCGCGCTTCTCCCAGCCTTGGAGCACAAAAAAAGGCGCGAGTTCAACTCGCGCCTTTTTTGGATGACAGCCTATAAGGATTTTTCCCTCAAGGGCGGTCGTCGACTTCCTTCTCGGTATTGACCGGAGGAATCAGGTCTTCCGTACTCAGGTTCAGCCAGATCAGCACCACGTTCGCGATGTAGATCGACGAGTAAGTACCCGCCAGGACACCGATGAACAGGGCAATGGAGAAGCCAAACAGGTTGTCGCCACCGAAGAACAGCAGGGCCGCGATCGCCAGCAAGGTGGAGATCGACGTCGCCATGGTCCGCAGCAGGGTTTGCGTGGTCGAGATGTTGATGTTCTCGATCAGGCTGGCCTTGCGCAGCACACGGAAGTTCTCACGAACCCGGTCGAATACCACGATGGTGTCGTTGAGCGAATAACCGATGATCGCCAGTACCGCTGCCAGCACCGTCAGGTCGAAGGTGATCTGGAAGAACGACAGGATACCGATGGTCACGATCACGTCGTGGATCAGGGAAACGATCGCACCGACCGCAAACTTCCACTGAAAGCGGAAAGCCAGGTAGATCAGGATGCCGCCCAGCGCCATCAGCATGCCGAGGCCGCCCTGGTCGCGCAGCTCTTCACCTACCTGCGGGCCGACGAACTCGACGCGCTTGACCGTCGCCGGGTTCTCGCCGCCGACCTTCTGCAAGGCTTCGGCTACCTGGTGACCCAGTTGCGGGTCTTCGCCAGGCATGCGCACCAGCAGGTCGGTGGTGGCACCGAAGTTCTGCACGATGGCTTCGTGATAACCCGATTTAACCAGTTGCTCACGCACCTGGGTGACGTCGGCCGGACGCTCGTAGGTCAGCTCGATGAGCGTACCGCCGGTGAAGTCCAGGCCCCAGTTCATGCCCTTGGTGGCGACACTGAACAAGGCCAGCGCCGTAAGGAACAATGTGACGCCGAACGCGAAGTTGCGAACGCCCATGAAGTTGATTGTACGTAACATGGCAGCCCCTTAAATCCACAACTTCTTGAAGTCACGACCGCCGAAGATCAGGTTGACCATCGCGCGGGTCACCATGATGGCCGTGAACATCGAGGTAAAGATCCCGAGGGACATGGTCACTGCGAAGCCCTTGACCGGGCCGGTGCCCATGGCAAAGAGGATGCCGCCGACCAGCAAGGTGGTCAGGTTGGCGTCGAGAATCGCGGTGAATGCCCGGCCGAAGCCTTCGTTGATTGCCCGCTGGATGGTCATGCCCGCAGCGATCTCTTCACGAATCCGCGAGAAGATCAGCACGTTGGCGTCGACCGCCATACCCATGGTCAACACGATACCGGCGATACCCGGCAGGGTCAGCGTTGCACCCAGCAGCGACATCAGGGCCAGCAGCATCACCATGTTCACCGCCAGTGCGACGGTGGCGATCAGGCCGAAGAAGCGGTAGATGGCCATGATGAACAGCGAGACGAACAGCATGCCCCACAGCGAAGCGTCGATACCCTTGGTGATGTTGTCCGCACCCAGGCTTGGACCGATGGTGCGCTCTTCAGCGAAGTACATCGGTGCAGCCAGACCACCGGCACGCAGCAGCAGCGCCAGCTCGGACGACTCGCCCTGGCCGTTCAGGCCAGTGATACGGAACTGAGCACCCAGCGGCGACTGGATGGTCGCCAGGCTGATGATCTTTTTCTCTTCCTTGAAAGTCTGGACCGGCACGTCTTTCTCGACGCCGTTGACCATTTGCTTGGTGTAGGTGGTCACCGGACGCTGTTCGATGAAGATCACCGCCATGCTGCGACCGACGTTCGAACGGGTCGCACGACTCATCAGCTCACCGCCGTGACCATCCAGGCGAATGTTCACTTCCGGCGTGCCATGCTCGCCGAAGCCAGCCTTGGCATCAGTCACCTGGTCACCGGTGATGATCAGGCCACGCTCGATCAGCGCAGGAGGACGCTTGCCTTCGCGGAACTCGAATTCCTCGGAAGTGGCTTTCGAAGCGCCAGGCTCAGCGGCCAGGCGGAACTCGAGGTTGGCCGTCTTGCCAAGGATACGCTTGGCTTCTGCGGTGTCCTGCACGCCCGGCAGCTCAACCACGATGCGGTTGGCGCCCTGGCGCTGGACGATCGGTTCGGCAACACCCAGCTCGTTGACGCGGTTACGTACCGTGGTCAAGTTCTGCTTGATGGAGTATTCGCGGATTTCCGCCAGCTTGGCCGGGGTCATCGCCAGACGCAGTACCGCCTGACCATTGAGGTCGGCCGGAACAATGTCGAAATCGTTGAAGTTCTTGCGGATCAGCACACGGGCCTGTTCACGGCTGTCTTCATCAGCGAAGCCCAGCTGGATGGCACCGTTGAGTTGCGGCAGGCTGCGATAGCGCAGTTTCTCTTTACGCAACAGGCTCTTTACATCGCCTTCGTAGACTTTCAGGCGTGCGTCGAGGGCTTTGTCCATGTCCACTTCCAGCAGGAAGTGCACACCACCGGACAAGTCCAGACCCAGCTTCATAGGGTGCGCAGCGAGGTTGCGCAGCCATTGCGGGGTGGTTTGTGCCAGGTTCAGTGCAACGACGTAGTCATCACCCAATGCCTTGCGTACAACGTCCTTGGCCGGCAGCTGGTCTTCAGCCTTGGTCAGGCGAATCAGCCCGCCCTTGCCGTTGGCAGCCAGCGTGGCAGCCTTGACGTTGATCCCGGATTCCTTGAGCGCAACGCTCACACGATCCAGATCAGCCTGATTGACCTGCAGCGCAGTGCTTGCACCGCTGACCTGAATGGCCGGGTCATCAGGATAAAGATTGGGAGCGGAATAAATCAGACCGACCGCCAGCACCGCCAGGATCAGAATGTATTTCCACAGAGGATATTTGTTCAGCATCACGCCGCCCGTTTATGACGCGGGGCGCCTTGCGCGCCCCGTCGATTGAAGATGAAGTTGAAACTTAGATCGCTTTCAGCGTGCCTTTTGGCAGCGTGGCAGCGATGGCGCCTTTCTGGAATTTCATTTCGACGGTGTCGGAAACTTCCAGAACGACGAAATCGTCGGCCACTTTAGTGATCTTGCCGGCGATGCCGCCAGTGGTCACAACTTCGTCGCCTTTTTGCAGGCTGCTCAGCAGGTTTTTCTGCTCTTTGGCGCGCTTGGCCTGTGGACGCCAGATCATCAGGTAGAAGATGACCAGGAAACCGACCAGGAAAATCCACTCAAAACCGCCACCCATTGGGCCTGCAGCAGGTGCAGCAGCATCAGCCATGGCATTCGAGATAAAAAAGCTCATTTAGCACTCCAGTTGCAAATGTTGAATCTTGGGGTCAGAAAACTCAGTCCAAAGGCGGAACAGGTAACCCGCGTTTGGCGTAGAAGGCATCGACAAAGGCGGCCAATGTACCCTGTTGAATAGCCTCGCGCAAACCAGCCATAAGCACTTGATAATGGCGCAAGTTATGGATGGTATTGAGCATGCTTCCCAGCATTTCGCCGCACTTGTCCAGGTGATGCAGATAAGCGCGGGAGAAGTTCTGGCAGGTATAGCAATCGCAGGTCGGATCGAGCGGCGAATCATCATGGCGATGGAACGCGTTTCGGATCTTCAGCACGCCGGTATCAATGAACAGATGCCCATTGCGGGCATTACGGGTTGGCATCACGCAATCGAACATGTCCACACCGCGGCGCACACCCTCAACCAAGTCTTCCGGTTTGCCAACGCCCATAAGGTAACGAGGTTTGTCAGCCGGCATCATGCCCGGCAGATAATCCAGCACCTTGATCATTTCGTGTTTGGGCTCGCCCACTGACAGGCCGCCGATGGCCAGGCCGTCGAAGCCGATCTGGTCGAGGCCTTCCAGGGAGCGCATGCGCAGGTCCTGGTGCATGCCGCCCTGAACGATGCCGAACAGTGCCGCCGTGTTCTCGCCATGGGCTTCTTTCGAACGCTTGGCCCAACGCAGGGACAATTCCATGGAGATACGCGCGACGTCTTCGTCAGCCGGGTACGGCGTGCACTCGTCGAAAATCATCACGATGTCGGAGCCCAGGTCACGCTGGACCTGCATCGACTCTTCCGGGCCCATGAACACCTTGGCGCCGTCGACCGGGGAAGCGAAGGTCACGCCCTCCTCCTTGATCTTGCGCATGGCGCCCAGGCTGAACACCTGGAAACCGCCGGAGTCGGTCAGGATCGGGCCTTTCCACTGCATGAAATCGTGCAGGTCGCCGTGCTTCTTGATCACTTCCGTGCCCGGGCGCAGCCACAGGTGGAAGGTGTTGCCCAGAATGATTTCAGCGCCGGTCGCCTCGATATCCCGTGGCAGCATGCCCTTGACCGTGCCGTAGGTGCCCACCGGCATGAAGGCCGGGGTCTCGACGGTACCGCGCGGGAAGGTCAAACGACCGCGACGAGCCTTGCCATCAGTGGCCAGCAGCTCGAAAGACATACGACAGGTGCGACTCATACAGTTTCCTCGGGGCCCGATTCTTTAGGGGCAGTCGGCGCAGGATTACGCGTGATGAACATCGCATCACCGTAGCTGAAAAAGCGGTATCCGTTGTCGACCGCGGCCCTATAGGCAGCCATGGTTTCGGGATAACCGGCGAACGCCGAAACCAGCATCAACAGCGTGGATTCGGGCAAATGGAAGTTGGTGACCAGGGCATCGACCACATGAAACGGCCGGCCAGGGTAAATGAAAATGTCTGTATCGCCGCTGAACGGCTTGAGCACGCCATCGCGGGCGGCGCTCTCCAGGGAACGCACGCTGGTGGTCCCCACCGCCACCACGCGACCACCGCGAGCGCGGCAGGCGGCCACGGCATCGACCACGTCCTGGCCGACTTCCAGCCATTCAGTGTGCATGTGGTGGTCTTCAAGCTTCTCGACGCGCACCGGCTGGAACGTGCCAGCACCGACGTGCAGGGTCACGAACGCAGTCTCGACGCCCTTGGCGGCAATCGCCTCCATCAGCACCTGATCGAAATGCAGCCCCGCCGTCGGCGCCGCCACCGCGCCCAAACGCTCGGCGTAGACCGTCTGGTAACGCTCGCGATCGGCGCCTTCGTCCGGGCGGTCTATATAAGGAGGCAGCGGCATGTGCCCGACGCGGTCGAGCAGCGGCAACACCTCTTCAGCAAACCCCAGCTCGAACAACGCATCGTGCCGCGCCAACATCTCGGCCTCGCCACCGCCGTCGATGAGGATCTTCGACCCAGGCTTGGGCGACTTGCTGGAACGCACATGGGCCAGCACGCGATGACTGTCGAGCACCCGCTCCACCAGGATTTCCAGCTTGCCGCCAGAAGCCTTCTGGCCAAACAGCCGCGCCGGAATCACCCGGGTATTGTTGAACACCATCAAGTCGCCGGGGCGCAAATGCTCCAGCAAATCAGTGAATTGACGGTGTGCCAGGGCGCCGCTGACCCCATCCAGGGTCAACAGGCGACTATTGCGCCGCTCGGCCAGCGGATGGCGGGCGATCAGCGAATCAGGGAGCTCGAAAGTAAAGTCAGCAACGCGCATGATGGGGTGTCGTCTAGCAGGGCCGGGAAGTCTAGCGGAAATATCAAAAATTCTCCATGTACCTGATTGACCAGCGGTTATCTCATCTCTATACTTCGCCGCCATTGAGCCCTGATGGCGGAATTGGTAGACGCGGCGGATTCAAAATCCGTTTTCGAAAGGAGTGGGAGTTCGAGTCTCCCTCGGGGCACCAAAATTAAGAAAGGTCTTGCTTAGCAAGGCCTTTTTTTTCGTCCGCAATAAAGTGATTGCCACGCCGCCCACCTGTAGGAGCCGGCTTGCTGGCGATGCCTTTGACCCTGCCCTTCCACACCACCCGCACCGCCGGAACATTTCACAAGGATTCCCCCCCATGGAATTACACCTGGAAACCGTCGCCCTCTTCTCCCTCAAACTGGCTTATGAATCGGAAGATTCAAGCCCGATTTTGCGTGACGATCTGGTCATGGGTGACTACCAGCGGGATGTGTTTGAGTTGCTGGTGCGACGGGGGGATGTTGAGGGGATTCAGGTGAAGGTGGATGAGTGTGTGGGGTTGGCGTTGGAGGCTATTGGGGGTGTGGATAAGCCGTTGGGGCGGGAGTTGGGGAGGTTGGCGGGGGAGTTTGCTGGGATTCAGGCGATGGAGCAGCTTGATGGTCCGCTCATCGCGCTCAAGAGTTATTTGAATGACATTCAATGAATGAAGGTCGGTGATCTAAAAGCGGAAATGCCCAATAGCCGCCACCTTTTCCACGTCCCCTTTCCCAGGTTTTCCCCCTACTTACATTATCCAAGTCCGCCTCAAGCCAAAGCGGACAGGCGGAAATCATTTTTTAAGCCCGAGCGACCGAGCTGAAATCTAAAAAATTTCGCCAAAGGACTCCCTAGACAATTCACATCGAAAGCATTAGCGTTAGGCGTAGTGGCCAACTGCCTACTGTCAACATTTACGTAGGGTAGTCGTGTGAAATATAGAGAAAGCAAATTAGATAAAGAGCTCCGACAATGGTTCACCAACGACTACTCAAAGAGACTATTGCGACAAATAACTATCACTGAAGGTGCAATTCGCGGAATAAGCTCTCTAGACGTAACTTTTGATTATCCTATAACCGCATTTGCAGGTGCGAATGGTTCAGGAAAATCAACCATTCTTGCTTTGGCCTGCTGCGCTTACCACAACATTAAAAAAGGTTTTAAATTAGCTAAGAGAAAAAATAGCTATTACACCTTCTCAGATTTTTTCTTACAGCACACCAATGAAGTTCCACCACAAGGCATAGAGATACATTACTTCTTTGCCTTAGATTATCTTTCAAAAGACGAACGCACTCCCGACGGCAGAGGAATCGGCTATCAAATCCGAAAGAAAAACAAAGGCGGAAAATGGAATAACTATGACTCGAGAGTTCACAAGAATGTAGTCTTCTTGGGGATCGAACGAATAGTTCCACACTCCGAAAGAAGCCAGTCTCGCTCATACTCAAAATCATTTAAAAATATAGCAGCAAAAGGCTGGGAAGGAAAAGTCAAAGACACAGTAGGATTTATTTTAGGAAAAAAATACGATGAGTACATGCATCTGGAGCATGCTCGTTATAGTTTACCAGTGGTAACAGTAGGCGACCTTACCTACTCTGGCTTCAATATGGGAGCGGGCGAAAACGCGCTTTTTGAAATCTTTTCAACCATATACTCTTGCCAAGGAAACACCCTTCTAGTGCTCGACGAAATAGAACTCGGACTGCACGCAAAGGCACAACGTAACTTCATGACAAAACTTAAGGAGGTTTGTAAAGAAACTGGGACCCAAGTTATCTGCACTACTCACTCAAAGGAAATTTTTCAATGCCTGCCTGACGATGCAAGGTACTTCATAGAGTCGATCAGGGGCAAGACTAAATTAACCCCAGGAATCTCCCCTGAATTTGCCTTCGCCAAGCTTGGCGCGAAAGAAAATCAAGAACTCGATTTATTTGTAGAAGATGAGGTCGCTCGTGCGCTTGTTCAAGCATGTCTACCATCTCACATTCGGGCGCGAATCAAAATATCAGTAATTGGCTCGGCTACAGCAATAGCAAAGCAGCTTGCTGCTTTGAATGTGCGTGGAGAGGAAAGACCAACAATTGCTATATTCGATGGAGATCAAAGACCTTTACGATCCGACAATCTTAATCACGCACGCAAGATGGCGGAAAACCCTACAAAAGAGTTTGATGAGTGGTTTTCCAGCAGGGCTGAATATTTACCAGGAAATACTTGGCCAGAAGCATGGATCATACAAAAATGCATGGAAGTTCCTGCGTTTGTATCTGCTGCTCTAGATCTGGAAGAGGACCGGGTACTTGAGGTTCTTGAATATGGCTTACAGGCTGGAAAACATAATGAATTTTTCGAAATAGCGTCGCACATAGGATTGGACAAAGAGCAAGTACTACAACAAATGTGCCGTGTTATATCAAAAGAGTTCAGCGATGACCTAAAACCAATGAAAGACCTAATTGAGTCACGATTGGATTGATATTATCTTCAGCGCCCCCTATATCCGAACCACTTTTTAATCGATGACCATTGAGACTGGATTATCCAAAAAAGAATAATGAGTCCACATTCAAGCATGCCAGATCAATACCGAACATCAAAATATTTTCTAAAAAACGAACCAAGTTTACTTTAGCACAACAATATAAAATACCTGATGCAGAGGATTTCATGAATTCAAAAATACCGGTGATGATTTTTTGCGCCGCCCTCCTCCTTATGGCCGCAATTGTCACGGCATACTTAGATATGTTTGGGCTCAATCGCGTTCCCGATCAAGCCACCTGGGGAGCTTTCGGCGATTATTTCGGTGGAATTTTGAATCCGGTTTTCGCACTCTTCGCATTCCTCGGCGTGCTTTGGTCCCTTGATATACAAATAAAACAAGTGAGACAACTATCCATTGACAGGCAAGCGGAAGAGGTTCTTGTAGTTATTAAAGACATTGATTCAAGAATTAGGGAGTTAATGGAGATCGTGGTGGGAGGCGTAGGCACTGACAAATTGAAGATACATCACATGGTAGCGGAGGCCGAGCGAGGCGCTGGTGTATTAGGAAACTCTGACTCCTACACTCAATTCGTCTATATTGCCCGCCAGCCTGGTTCAATTGTAGAGTCCACAGTAAGAGAGCTGCGAAATCAAATAATTGCACTGCACAGCTTTCTGATACGACATCCGTATAGTCAAGAAGGCAAATACGCACCAATCATTGAATATTACACAACAAAAGCTAGGCACATAGTGTTAATGCTGCACGAAGTCCAGGGCTTACCAGAGGCTGTGATCCGCCACTTCAAAATTATGGATAACTAGAAGGCGAGCCGATACAAACCAGCAGTCCACACACTAAAATCAGACTTCACCCAGTAAAAAACTCAACGTCGATTATTATTCTGGATGGTAGAAAGTACAGCTTAAACGCCTGCTTCTTGCCGATGCGAATTTTAGGGATAACATCTTTTTGTGCCTAACAGCAGCCCAACACAGGCAGTATTTTAGTTAGCTCTCCCGGTGAGATATAAACCAAAGTTTCCGTCTCGGATGGTTTGGGATCGAAGCCTTTGAAGGTTGCAGCAAAACGATCTGCACGATAACCTCCCCACCGTCGCTGCCAATTCAGCGACCGGGTGTGGAAACCCGTGTAATTCAAGGCGCAACAGCGCCCCCATCATGCCTGCCGGCGCTTTTTTTATGCCTGCGGCGTGAGTTATGGCGGCTGTGCGTGGGACGTCTTCGGGCGTGCCGGTTTCCTTGATTCCCGGTTTTCCACCCTGCGCACAGCTGTCACCCATTCGTGTGGAAACGAACGTGGCAGCTCCTCATATCAAGGAGTTGGATAATGCGCAGTATCAATCCGTTTGAAATTTGGCTTTCCCCTCAACGCAGTTCCCAATCGCGTAACCCCCCCATTGCCTCTCCATCCTCGGAGGTGGCCAATGACTGAACAATCTGAACTCAAAACCATCGGCCTGACGCCTGCGATCTACTGTGCGGATCAAGCGCTGTTTCATGTCACTCGCGGGGTTCCTCTTGGTGATGCGTTGTCCATGGCTTCTGATTTTCTGTTCCTGGCTAAGACGCTCACTGAAGATGCTGCTTATGCCAGAGACACTGACCGTCATGCTTGGGCTGCGCATTATCTGACTTCGATGAGTAAGGCGTTGGTGGATGATGCGGTGAAGGTGTTGACGAGGGATCGGGATAGTGAGGTGGCGTCTAAGCGGTCGGGCGCTAAGGCCGAGGCGTAGTGGGCGAAGTGTCGGGATAGCTTTTGGTTTCAGAAGTTAGGCATTACGTTGTGAGAGCGGGCTTGGGTGCGTTAGACGGGGGCATTCAGCAGGAAATGTGAATGGCTTGCGTTTTTCGGGAGCGAGCTCGCTCCTACAAGGGACTGGGTTTCAGTTCGGCTTTTTGTGGTGGCTGGGCTGGCGCCTTCGCGGGCAAGCCCGCTCCCACAGGGATTGCGGTGAGCTGATAGGCATTATTTGGCCCAAGTGTGTGACTGGTTTGTGAATTCGGTACGCCTTTAGTATTGATGCTGGTTGGGCGGCGCTTAGCTGGACTCATTCACCTTGAGTTTTCACACCGAACAACTGGCCGGCTATCCGCCGACCGCGCTCCAATCCTTCCTCCGTTAACCAAATTGATTTTTTCCTGTTCACCGGATCACTGATGAAACCATGTTCATGCAGTCGGTTCATGACCTCGAAGTCGAACCCTTTCCAGGCGTTGCCGCTGTCGAAACTGAAGGTTGCCAACAGGGCAAGCACGGCGTCTTCAATGAGTTTGTCGTCGTATTCCATGGTCATTGCTCCGCTCATATTTACAGCTATCGTCGGGTCTGTGATGGGCGTTCCATTCCCCCTCTGGCTTCCATAAAAACATAAGAATAGTGCGTTCAACCACATGGCGCCGGTGAGTGGTCCCACGGCTGTTATAGCCAGCTTTTTCAACTGAGCAGGTATCGCCAGGCAACTGATTCAACATTGATGCTGTCTGGGCTGGCGCATTCGCGAGCAGGCTCGCTCCCACAGGGAATACGTCAACGCTTCTGCACCTGAGAAAGCCCCACACATCTGATGCTGTTTCTCCCCTGTAATGCTTGCTATACATCACCCATCGACAAGCCCTCCGGGCATTAGGCCACTGTGTGAACGCCCCTCGCGGCACTCATCTAGACTTAATGGATAGTCGTAGGCAGAACCGAACACGTCGCTTTGGTGCAGGTCGATCAACAGCCGCGTGGCAAGCTGCCCTTTATGCCCAGTAGAGGTGCGGCGAAGACCGTGCCGGGCACAACAAGATGCCCATTCAGGGTGCCCTGGCCACCGGCCTGAAATCCACGATACCGTGACGTGGTGTGAGTGCCGCAGCCGACACTTTCGGACGACCGACGACCTTCTGGTTTGTCCGTGACCGTGAGGATTGCTGAATGCCTGATGAGATGTTGCACCTGCCTGTGGTCAACAGTCTGCTGGAGCGCCATAAGGGCACCCCGGGTGCGCTGTTGCCCATTCTTCATGATATTCAGGAGCGCATCGGTTACGTCCCCGATGTCGCCGTCCCCGAGATTGCCCATGCCCTCAATCTGAGTCAGGCCGAGGTGCGTGGGGTGATCAGTTTTTACCATGACTTCCGTACCGCGCCGCCTGCGCGGCATATCCTGCGGCTGTGCCGGGCTGAGTCGTGCCAGAGTCGTGGTGCCGAGCAGCTTGCCGCGCAGTTGCGCGAGCGGCTGCAACTGGATGATCACGGCAGCAGTGCCGATGGCAGCATCAGTTTGCGTCCGGTTTATTGCCTGGGTGCGTGTGCCTGTTCGCCGGCACTGGAGCTGGATGGCCGGGTGCATGCGCGGCTTAGCGCAGAGCGGCTGGATGCGTTGCTCGATGCTTGTCGGGAGGACGCGTGATGCCGGCTTTCTATCTGCCCCGTGACTCGCTGGCCCGTGCCGTAGGCGCCGAAGAAATTGCGGCAGCCCTTATCATCCATGGCCGGGGCCGCGTTATGTCTGAGTTGCAACGCACCAGTTCGCGCGGCCTGTATTGGCTGGAACCATTGCTGGAAGTGGACACGCCGCAAGGCCGTTTCGGCTTCGGCCCACTGACTGCTGACGATGTACCGTCAGTGCTCGAAGCCTTGAAAGGCGATCCGTCTGCCCATCCGTTGGCGCTGGGCCTGGTGGAAGAGTTGCCCTATCTGAAGACGCAACAACGCCTGCTGTTTGCCCGCGCCGGCATCACCCGGCCGCTGTACATCGACGATTATCTGGATCATGGCGGTTTCGAGGGTTTGAAAAGAGCCATTGCCCTAGGTGGCGAACAGACCGCGACTGAGGTATTCGATTCAGGCCTGCGTGGCCGTGGCGGCGCGGCCTTCCCCGCCGGGATCAAATGGCGCACGGTGCACGCTACCGAGGCTGCCCAGAAGTACATCGTATGCAACGCCGACGAAGGCGACTCCGGCACTTTTGCCGACCGCATGTTGATGGAGGGCGACCCCTTCCTGCTGATCGAAGGCATGGCGATTGCCGGCATTACCGTCGGCGCCACTTTCGGCTACATCTATGTGCGCTCGGAGTATCCGGATGCTGTGGCGACATTGCGCGCAGCGCTGAACATTGCCCGAACTGCCGGTTACCTGGGCGCCAATGTCGGCGGCAGCGGCTTGGCTTTCGATATGGAAGTGCGCGTCGGTGCCGGTGCTTACATCTGTGGTGAAGAAACCGCGTTGCTGGACTCCCTCGAAGGCAAGCGCGGGATCGTCCGCGCCAAGCCGCCGATTCCGGCGTTGCAGGGTTTGTTCGGCCTGCCGACCTTGGTGCACAACGTGCTGACCTTGGCCTCGGTGCCGCTGATTCTGGCCAAGGGTGCGCAGTTCTATCGCGATTACGGCATGGGCCGTTCCCTTGGCACCATGCCCTTCCAACTGGCGGGCAATGTTCGTCACGGCGGTCTGGTGGAACGGGCCTTTGGCCTGACCTTGCGAGAACTGGTGGAAGACTACGGCGGCGGGACCGCCAGTGGCCGGCCGCTGAAGGCTGCGCAGGTGGGTGGCCCGCTCGGCGCCTGGGTGCCACCTTCGCAATTCGACACGCCGCTGGATTACGAAGCCTTCGCCGTCATCGGCGCGATGCTCGGTCACGGTGGTGTGGTGGTGGCTGACGACACCTTGGACATGGCCCACATGGCGCGTTTCGCCATGCAGTTCTGCGCCGAGGAATCCTGCGGCAAATGCACGCCATGCCGCATCGGTTCGACCCGTGGTGTCGAGGTGATCGACCGTCTGCTGGCCGCACCCGACCAGAACAGTCGCGATGCGCAGGTGATCATCCTCAAGGACCTGTGCGACACCCTGCAATACGGTTCGCTGTGCGCGTTGGGCGGCATGACGTCTTATCCCGTGGCCAGCGCTCTCAAGCACTTCCCCGCTGACTTCGGTCTGCAAGCCTCGGAGGCCGAGCAATGATCACTCTCTTCGACCCGAACACCGATATCGATTTGGGCACGCCGGCCCGCGACAGCCAGGTGCAAGTCACCCTGAACATCGATGGCCGCAGCATCAGCGTGCCCGAAGGCACTTCGGTGATGCGCGCCGCCGCGCTGCTCGGCACCACCATTCCAAAACTCTGTGCCACCGACAGCCTGGAAGCCTTCGGCTCCTGCCGCATGTGCCTGGTGGAGATCGACGGCATGCGCGGTTATCCGGCGTCCTGCACCACGCCGGTCAGCGAAGGCATGAGCGTGCACACCCAGACGCCCAAGCTCGCGACCCTGCGGCGCAACGTCATGGAGTTGTACATCTCCGATCACCCGCTGGATTGCCTGACCTGCTCGGCCAACGGCAACTGCGAGCTGCAAACCGTGGCCGGTCAGGTTGGCCTGCGGGAGGTGCGTTATGGCTATGAGGGCGACAACCATCTGGCCGAGGTGAAGGACACGTCCAACCCCTACTTCGACTACGACCCGAGCAAGTGCATCGTCTGCAACCGCTGTGTGCGTGCCTGCGAAGAAACCCAGGGCACCTTCGCCCTGGCGATTACCGGGCGCGGTTTTGAATCCCGGGTCTCGGCCGCTGGTGGGGATAACTTCCTAGACTCGGAATGTGTGTCCTGCGGCGCCTGTGTGCAGGCCTGCCCTACTGCAACCCTGATGGAAAAAAGCGTGGTCGAACTGGGCCAGCCCGAACGCAGCGTGATCACCACCTGTGCCTATTGCGGGGTGGGCTGCTCGTTCCGTGCCGAGATGAAGGGCGACAAACTGGTGCGCATGGTTCCGGACAAGAATGGCCAAGCCAACCACGGCCACTCCTGCGTCAAAGGGCGTTTTGCCTGGGGCTATGCGACCCACCCAGATCGCATCACCAAACCGATGATCCGCAAGCACATCAGCGACCCGTGGCAGGAAGTCAGCTGGGATGAAGCGGTGACTTACGCCGCCAGCGAATTCCGTCGCCTGCAGCAAAAATATGGCCGCGACTCCATTGGTGGGATCACCTCCAGCCGTTGCACCAACGAAGAAACCTATCTGGTGCAGAAACTGGTGCGCGCCGCGTTCGGCAACAACAACGTCGACACCTGTGCGCGGGTCTGCCACTCGCCGACCGGTTATGGCCTGAAGCAAACGTTGGGCGAGTCTGCTGGCACCCAGAGTTTCGATTCGGTGATGCAGGCCGACGTGATCCTGGTGATGGGCGCCAACCCCAGCGACGCCCACCCGGTGTTCGCCTCCCAGCTCAAACGCCGTCTGCGTGAAGGTGCGCGGCTGATCGTCATCGATCCACGGCGCATCGATCTGGTGGACACGGTGCATGCCCGCGCCGAGTATCACCTGGCCCTGCGCCCCGGTACCAACGTCGCCATGCTCAACGCACTGGCCCATGTGATCGTGACTGAAGGACTGCTCAACCAGGACTTTATCGATGCCCGTTGCGAACCTGGTGATTTCGCCCACTGGAGCGAGTTCGTCAGCCGCGCGGAAAATTCGCCGGAAGCCCTCGGCCCAATCTGCGGTGTACCCGCTGCCGATATCCGTGCTGCTGCGCGTTTGTATGCCACTGGCGGCAACGCGGCGATCTATTACGGCCTTGGCGTCACCGAACACAGTCAGGGCAGCACCTCGGTGATGGGCATCGCCAACCTGGCCATGGTCACCGGCAACATCGGTCGCGAAGGCGTGGGCGTGAACCCGTTGCGCGGGCAGAACAACGTGCAGGGCTCCTGTGACATGGGCTCCTTTCCTCACGAGTTGCCCGGTTACCGGCACATCTCCAACGAGGTGGTACGGGCGCAGTTCGAACAGGCGTGGAACGTCACCCTGCAACCCGATCCGGGCCTGCGCATCCCCAACATGTTCGAGTCGGCCCTGGCCGGCACTTTCAAGGGCCTGTATTGCCAGGGCGAAGACATCGCCCAGAGCGATCCGAATACCCAGCACGTCACCGCGGCCCTGTCGGCCATGGAGTGCGTGGTGGTGCAGGATATTTTCCTCAACGAAACCGCCAAGTTCGCCCACGTGTTCCTGCCGGGCAGTTCGTTCCTGGAAAAGGACGGCACCTTCACCAACGCCGAACGACGCATCTCCCGGGTGCGCAAGGTCATGGATCCGCTGGGCGGCAAGGCTGACTGGGAAGGCACGGTGGCCCTGGCCAATGCCTTGGGTTACCCGATGAATTACCAGCATCCATCGCAAATCATGGATGAGATCGCCAGCCTGACGCCCACCTTCACCAACGTCAGCTACGCCGAACTGGACCGCCACGGCAGCCTGCAATGGCCGTGCAACGCGGCGGCACCGGACGGCACGCCGACCATGCACATCGAGGAGTTCGTGCGCGGCAAGGGACGCTTCATGCTCACCGGCTACGTGCCCACTGAGGAAAAGGTCAACGCTCGCTATCCGCTGCTGCTGACCACCGGGCGCATTCTCAGCCAGTACAACGTCGGCGCGCAGACCCGGCGCACCGAAAACGTTGCCTGGCATGACGAAGACCGCCTGGAAATCCACCCGACGGACGCAGAGAGCCGTGGCATCAACGAAGGTGACTGGGTCGGCATCGGCAGCCGCGCCGGGCAGACCGTGCTGCGGGCGCGGATCACCGAACGGGTCGCGCCGGGCGTGGTGTACACCACGTTCCACTTCCCTGAGTCGGGCGCCAACGTGATTACCACCGACAACTCCGACTGGGCCACCAACTGTCCGGAGTACAAGGTCACGGCCGTGGAAGTCAGCCGCGTTTATCACCCTTCGGAGTGGCAGAAGCGCTTCCAGGAATTCAGCGATGAACAGCATCGTCTGCTCAAGGACCGGGGCCGTGGCGCCAAAGCGGAGGTACGCCGATGAGCACCGACAACCTGATCAAGATGGCCAACCAGATCGGCCAGTACTTTGCCACCCAACCGGACCAGGAACAGGCGGTGCTGGGCGTGCGCAATCATCTGCAGATGTACTGGGCGCCGAGCATGCGCAAGGAGTTGTTGGCCTGGCAGACGGAGCATAAAGGGGCGGATCTGCACCCGCTGGTGCAGGCGGCGGTGAGTGGGGCGGGTTGGGAGGCTTAGACCAGGGGAACTGTGGGAGATTCTAGGGTTGAGGAAAAGCCCTCAACCCGCTTTTGGTTAGTATTCGCTCAGCCCTTGCAGCAGGGCTAACTATTTCGAAGAGCTTGGTGGCCACGGGAGCGACCACCAAGCACTCGATATCGATCTTATTACTTTACTGCTTCACATTGTTCTCATCGAACACCCATCCAATCTTCCCCTTGTGATCTTGATCTAGTTTAAGACCCTTAGCCTCTCCTTGATTTGTTACTTTACGCAACCCGTCGAGGAATGGATTTCCATCTATACCGGCTTTTTTAGCGGACTTCAGATTATCGATAGCCGAGTCTATTTTTTTGGCCATTGAGTTTAACCTGTCTGCTTTAAAGCTTGCATGCTCATAAGAGCTCCGCCCTAATTGAGCTTTCCAGGCGTTGACCTCTACCAACTGATCAGACAAGGTCTGACGAATAGCTTTAGCATCACTCATGCTAGTTATTTTCTTATCAGCAGAAGGCTTCTGACTCTTGAGCTCCACAACCATTTCCGAGGCGCTTTGCAGTACAGTATTTATACTACGAGCCAACTTATTAATATCGCTTTTATGCACAGTTTTTTGGGCAGTATCAAAAGACATCTCCCTTAAGCCATGACTACTAGATACGTTCATCGCCACTTATCTCCAGAGTAATTTTTAAATACGCAAGGCATTTACATACAGCAGCCGCAGAACAGGTTATTGCCCCATTACAGACAGCTGAATTTGAAGCCTATAACGCAATAAAATATTTACTCTTTCAAATTTCGCTCACTTTTATAAATTCATTTCGCTGCCCCTTGGCATCCCGGCTCAGCCTGCTGGCTGAAAAAACTGTGGAAGCGGGCTTGCTCGCGAAGGCGTCAGTTCAGGCGACATTGATGTTGAATGTGCTGCCCTGTTCGGCGCCGGCAGCCGACTGGCCTGACAGCCCCTGAATGGCCGTGGTTCATCGGGGCCATTGTCGCCGGGGGCGTGTTGCTGGCATGGCCTGGCGTTGCGCGGTCTTGGTACGGCGCGGACCGGGGCGTACTTTTCTACGGCGCCGTTCCTGGGAGCCGCGATAGCCATCCTGTTTTTCGGTGAAACCGTGACCTGGGTGTTCTGGATCGCTGCCGGCTTGATGGGGCTTGGGGTGTGGATTCATCTCACACGAACATCGACACGAACCGCAAATCCACGACCACAAGCAGGTTCATGATGAGCATCACCAGCATGAACATGATTTTGAGTGGGATGGTGTGCAGCCCCATAGACATGTGCACCAACACTCACCGAAGTCCACAGTCACCCGCACTTTCCCGACATCCATCACCGCCACTCGCATTGAGCCCCCGCAGGCTGTGGCCATTTGTAACCGGCCGCAGCCATCACGTCTTTACTCGACCTCCTTCTTCCTCGACGCCGTCACGGTCACTTCAATCGCCCGCACGCTGATCGCCGCGAATGTCGCCGTCATCAGTACGCCGTTGAAGCCCAGCAGGACCGCCAGCACTCGCGAGACGCCGAGTTTGGGTACGAGCTCCCCGTAGCCGATGGTCAGGCCGGTCACGAAGGCGAAGTAGACCCCGTCATCAGGGCTCCACCCTTCCAGTTGGGCGATGATGAGGCCAAACGCAATCATCACTAACAGCAGTATCGAGAAGATCGGCCACACCACTTTGAAGTAGAACCAGACGGCTTCGTAGAATTCGTGGCGGACGTTTGCTGCATGATTGAGGTTCATATCATGGGCTTCCTGGGGTTTGCCTGACCGGCATTTGAATGCGCAGCGGTTCAATACCCCGTTCAGCTTGGCACAAGTGCTGAAAACTGCGACCGACGGGGCGTTATCTTTAGCGGGGACTATGGCAAAGATGACGCCGATGGGGCTATCCAGAAACCGCCTGACGACGATGGATTCCTGTAGGAGCGAGCCTGCTCGCGATGGACTCGAGAGCGCCGTGGTTAACCAGATAACACGCGTTATCGTTAACGACCATCGCGAGCAGGCTCGCTCCTACAAGGTTTTTGGGTTGCCCCTCAGTTCGCTTCCGTTTCCCGGATCAGCTTCTTGTTGATCTTGCCGACGCTGGTCTTGGGAATTTCGGCAACGAACTTGAACTGCTTGGGGATCGCCCATTTGTTGATGCGCCCGCCGTCGACGAAGGCTTGCAGGTGCGTCTCGAGGATCTTGCGGTCGAGGAAATGCCCCGGCTCCCCCACCACCATCGCCATCGGCCGCTCGCCCCATTGCTCGTCAGCGATGCCGACGACGGCGACGGACATCACGCCCGGGTGTTCGCTGATCAGGCTTTCCAGTTCCAGGGAGCTGATCCACTCGCCGCCGGTCTTGATCACGTCCTTGATGCGGTCCTTGATTTCCACGCCGCCGAGTTTGTCGATCGAGGCCATGTCGCCGGTGTGCAGCCAGCCGTTGTGCCACAGCTCCGCGCCTTTGTCCGGGGCGTTGAGATAGCCCTGGGTCAGCCACGGCGCGCGCACCACGATCTCGCCCAGGGACTCGCCGTCATGGGCCACGTCGTTGCCGTCGGCGTCGATGATCTTCAGGTCGACCATCGGCACCGGCGTGCCGGTCTTGATGCGGATCGGCAGTTGCGCTTCGGCGGATAGCTTGAGGTCTTCGTCGCGCAGGTACGTCAGGCACAGCAACGGGCAGGTCTCGGACATGCCGTAGCCGGCGTGTACCACCATGCCTTTGGCATTGGCTTCGCTGGCGACGCCGAGGGTCAGCGCACTGCCGCCGAGGAGCATTTTCCAGCCGTCGAAACGGGTCGCCTTGCCTTCTTCACAGTTGAGGATCATCTGCAAAATGGTCGGCACGCAGTGGGAGAAGGTCACCTTCTCTTCGCGGTACAGCCTGACCAGGCTATTGGGCTCGTAGCGGCCGGGGTAGACCTGCTTGAGCCCCATCAGGGTCGCGACATACGGCACGCCCCACGCATGCACGTGGAACATCGGCGTGATCGGCATGTACACGTCGTCGGAGCGCAGCAGCGGCTGGCCCTGATAGGCGCCCAGGGTGCCGACCGCATTGAGGGTGTGCAGCACCAGTTGCCGATGGCTGAAGTACACGCCTTTCGGGTCGCCGGTGGTGCCGGTGGTGTAGAACAGCGTGGCCACCGAGTTCTCGTCGAAATCGGGGAAGTCGTACTGGTCCGGAGCCAGGGACAACAGGTGCTCGTACTCGCCCAGCACCGGCAGCGAGGTCGTGGTCGCCTCGTCATCGGTGAGCTGCAGGTAGCCTTTTACGGTTTCCAGCCGTCCGTGGATCTGCTCGACCAGGGGCAGGAAATCGTCATGCACCAGCACCAGGTCATCCTCGGCGTGGTTCATGGTGAACAACACCTGCTCCGGCGACAGGCGAATGTTCACCGTGTGCAGCACCGCGCCGATCATCGGCACGGCAAAGAAGCATTCCAGGTAGCGGTGGCTGTCCCAGTCGAGCAGGGCCACGGTGTCACCTGCCTTGACCCCCGCTGCGGTCAGCGCGTTGGCCAGGCGGCGGATGCGCTTATTGAGCGTCTGGTAGCTGTAGCGCAGCTTGTCGGCGTAGACGATTTCCCGACCCGGCTCGTAGCGCACGCCGGACAGCAGCAGTTGCTTGATCAGCAAGGGATAGGCATAAGCGCCGTCGGCGGGCGGGATTATTTTTGTTTTCAGCATGGTTGGAGTTCCTTGTCCTTCGATCAGAACTGATCGGCTTGCAGCTCGTAGAGGCAGTCACTGCCGGCTTTGACCGATGCGCTCAACGAGTGGATACGCGGCAGCAAGCGGGCAAAGTAGAAGCGCGCGGTCGCCAGTTTGCTGGTGTAGAAATCGTCCTCGGCATCGCCGCTCATGACGGCCTTGGCCATGCGTGCCCACATGTAGGCGTACGCGGTATAGCCAAACACGTGCAGGTACTCGACCGAGGCCGCGCCGATTTCGTTCGGGTTGTTTTGGGCCCGGTCCAGCAGCCATGCGGTCAGCTCGTCGAGGCTGTCCACGGCGGCATTCAGCGGCTTGCTGAACTCGTCGAGTTCGGCACTGGCGTTGGCGGTGAAGTTGCGGATTTCCGAGGCGAACAGGCGGTAGAGCGCCCCGCCGCTGCCGACGATCTTGCGCCCGGCCAGGTCCAGGGACTGAATGCCGTTGGTGCCTTCGTAGATCTGGGTGATGCGCACGTCGCGCACCAGTTGCTCCTGGCCCCATTCGCGGATGTAGCCGTGGCCGCCGAAGATCATCTGGCCGTGAAGGGTGGTTTCCAGGCCCATGTCAGTGAGAAAGGCCTTGGCCACCGGGGTCAGCAGGGACACCAATTCTTGTGCGCGGTTGCGGGTGACTTCGTCTTCGCTGTACTTGGCGGTGTCCAGTTGCAGCGCGACGTAGCTGGAGAACGCACGACCGCCTTCGTTCAAGGCCTTCATGGTCAGCAGCATGCGGCGCACGTCCGGATGCACGATGATCGGGTCGGCGGAGTGGTCCTTGTTTTGCGCGCCGGTCGGTGCACGGCTTTGCAGACGGTCACGGGCGTATGCGACGGCGTTCTGGTACGAACGCTCGCCTTGCGCCAGGCCCTGGATGCCCACGCCCAGACGCTCGTAGTTCATCATGGTGAACATTGCCGCCAGGCCTTTGTTCGGCGCGTCGACGATCCAGCCGGTGGCGCCGTCGAAGTTCATCACACAGGTGGCTGACGCCTTGATGCCCATCTTGTGTTCGATGGAACCGCAGGACAGCGCGTTGTTGTCACCCAACGAACCGTCGGCGTTGACCAGCACTTTAGGCACCAGGAACAGCGAAATGCCTTTCGGGCCAGCCGGTGCATCCGGCAGTCGCGCCAGTACCAGATGGATGATGTTCTCGGTCAGGTCGTGCTCGCCGCCGGTGATGAAGATCTTGCTGCCGGTGACCTTGTAGCTGCCGTCGGCCTGCGGCTCGGCGCGGGTGCGGATCAGGCCCAGGTCGGTGCCGGCATGGGCTTCGGTCAGGCACATCGAACCGGTCCAGATGCCGGCGTACATGTTCGGCAGAAAGCGTTGCTTGAGTTCTTCGCTGGCGTGGGCCTTGATCGACAGGCACGCGCCGGCGGTCAGCATCGGGTACAGGCCGAACGACAGGCTGGCCGAGTTGACCATCTCTTCGACCTGCGCCGAAATAGCCTTGGGCATGCCCATGCCACCGTACTGCGGATCACCGCCGACACCCACCCAACCGCCGCCGGCGAAGGCTTGATAGGCCTGGGCAAAACCGTCCGGGGCGCTGACCGAGCCATTGCTCCAGGTGCAGCCCTGCTCGTCGGTGGCGCGGTTCAAGGGTGCGATCACTTCGCCGCTGATCTTGCCGGCCTCTTCGAGGATGGCGGCGGCGGTTTCTTCATCGATCACGTCGGCCAGGCCGGGCAATTGCGCCCAGAGCCGGGACACCTGGAAAACCTCGTTGAGTACGAAGCGCATGTCGCGCAGGGGAGCTTTGTAATCAGACATCTTGGCTTACTCGGAAGTGGTCAGGGCATGTGGCACGCCCGGACGTTCAGTGGATTCAGTGTTTTCGTCTGCCGCAACAGAACCAGGCTTGGGTGCCCGTTCGCGTAGCAGGAAGTACGACAGGGCCGGGATCAGGATCAGCGCGCCGAGCATGTTCCACAGGAACATGAAGGTCAGCAGGATGCCCATGTCGGCCTGGAACTTGATCGGCGACCAGACCCAGCACACCACGCCCGCCGCGAGGGTGATGCCCACCAGCCCGACCACGCGGCCGGTGAACGACACCGCATTGCGGTAAGCCTCGGACAGCGGCAGGCCCTGGCGCTGGAAGTGCAGTTGCACGCTGAGCAGGTACAGGGCGTAGTCGACGCCGATGCCCACGCCGAGGGCGATCACCGGCAGGGTCGCGACTTTCACGCCGATGCCCATGGCCACCATCAGGGCTTCGCAGAGGATCGAGGTCAGCACCAGCGGCAACAGCGCCACCAGCGTGGCGCGCCAACTGCGGAAGGTGATCAGGCAGAACAGCGTCACCGCCGCATACACGTACAGCAGCATGGTGCGGTTGGCTTCGCGTACGACGATGTTGGTCGCGGCCTCGATCCCGGCGGTGCCGGCGGCGAGCAGGAACTGGCGATCAGGGGTGCTGTTTTCCTTGGCGAACTTGTCGGCAATCGCCACTACCGCGTCGAGGGTCTCGGCCTTGTGATCCTTGAGGAAGGTGATCACCGGCATCAGCGAGCAGTCGGTGTTGAACAGCTCCGGCGAGTTGACCGAGGCTTGTTGCGCGGCGTAGTTGAGAACGTCCTGGTTGCGCTGGATGCTGTTGAGCTTGGGGTTGCCCTCGTAGGTGCCGGCGGTGATCTGACGTACCGCGTTGACCAGCGACGCGGTGGCCTGCACGCCCGGATACTGTTGCAGCTCCCAGGCCAGGCGGTCGGCGAGGACCAGGGTCTTGTAGTTCAGGCAGCCTTCCGGCGCGGTCTTGATCATCACCGCGAACAGGTCGCTGGACAGCGCGTAATGCTGGGTGATGTAGGCGTTGTCGCGGTTGTAGCGCGAGTCGGCGCGCAACTCCGGCGCCCCGCTTTCCAGGTCGCCGATCTTCAGGTTCAGGCTGACCACGTAACCGCCAATGCCCATCAACACCGCGACCAGCACCGCACCGGTGGCCCACTTGGCGGTGGTGAAGCGATCGAGCGCGTCCCACAGCTTGCCGAAGCCTTTGTGCTTCTCGGCGCGGTTGTCGATTTTCAGCGCACGCTCGGCGGCTTTCGCGCCCACACCGACATAGGACAGCGCCACCGGCATCAGCAACAGCGAGGTGAAGATCAGCACGGCGACGCCGATGCTGGCGGTGATTGCCAGGTCCTGGATCACCGGGATGTCGATCAGCATCAGCACCGCAAAGCCCACGGCATCGGCGAGCAACGCGGTGACGCCGGCAATGAACAGACGGCGGAAGGTGTAGCGCGCGGCGATCAGCTTGTGGGTGCCACGGGCGATGTCCTGCATGATGCCGTTCATCTTCTGCGCCGCGTGGGACACGCCGATGGCAAAGATCAAAAACGGCACCAGTACCGAGTACGGATCGATGGCGTAGCCGAGCCAGGCGACGATGCCCAGTTGCCAGACCACCGCGATCAGCGAGCAGCCGACCACCAGCAAGGTGCTGCGCACGCAACGGGTGTAGGCGTAGATGATCACCAGCGAAGTGACCACGGCCAGGCCGAAGAACATCATCACCTGGATCAGGCCGTCGATCAGGTCGCCCATGAGTTTGGCGAAGCCGATCACCCGCACCTTGTAATGGCCGCTGCCTTCTACCCCGGATTTACGCGCAGCGCTGTCGCCGGCGTATTCGATCTTGTCGCGCAACTGCTCTTCGAGCATCTGCGAGAACGCGTGATAGTTGATGCGTTGACCACCAGCGGCGGCTTTGTCCAGCAGCGGCACGATCAGCATGGTCGACTTGAAGTCGCTGGCCACCAGGCTGCCGACAATGCCGGCGCGGGAAATATTCTGGCGCAGCTGTTCGATCTGCTCAGGCTGCCCCGAATAGGTGTCGGGCATCACCGGGCCACCCTGGAAACCGTCCTCGGTGACTTCGGTCCAGCGCACGGCCGGACTCCACAGCGACTTCATCCACGCGCGGTCGACGCCTTCGGTGAGGAACAGTTGGTCGTTGACCTGCTTGAGTACGTCGAGGTATTCGGGATCGAATATATCGCCCTGGGTGTTCTCGACCACCACCCGCACCGAGTTGCCCAGGCCGCGCAGGGAAGCGCGGTTTTCCAGGAAGTTCTGGATGTACGGCTGGCTCTGCGGAATCATTTTTTCGAAGCTTGGGCGCAACTCCAGGCGAGTCACGGCCATGAAGCCCAGCACCACGGTGGCCAGCGCCATCAGCAGCATGAACAGCGGGCGGTAGTTGAACACCAGCCGCTCGAGGAGGTTGCCGGAGCGGTGGTCGAAATCCCGCAGATCGCGGATCACCGGCATGGCGTCTTGTTTGATATTGCCCATGTCTGGGTTCTCGCTCTTAGGGTTCGAGGGCTAGCGTCTGGGCGCCACGGCTGCCCGCGACCACCAACGCGCCAGCGGCGGACTGGGTGGCAGCGGACACCGGAGTCCGTGCGGGCTTGCGCACCCACTGCATCTGCGCGCCAGTGCCCTGGCTGACCAGCATCTGCCCGCCCTGGGTGAACAGGCGATAATTGCCATGGGCATCGATCAGGCCGGCGGTGATGCTGACGTGCAGGCCGCTGTCCAGTGCGGTCCAGCTCTGGCCGCCGTCGGTGCTGCGCAGCACGTTGCCGCGCAGGCCGTAGATCAGCACTTCGCCAGGCTTGCCGAGCACGCCGAAAAAGCTGCCTTGATAGGGCGTCGGCACGGCATTGAAGCGTTGGGCGCTTTCGTCCCACTTGAGCAGCAGGCCCTGCTCACCGGCGATGTACAAAGCGTCGCCGGTGGAGGCGATGGCGTTGAGGTGAAAACCCTGCGGGTTGTCGGTGCGGTCCTGGAACGGGGTCCAGGTCTGGCCGCCGTCGTCGGTGCGCAAGATCAGGTTGAACACGCCGACCACATAGCCGGTTTTATCGTTGGCAAACCAGACGTCCAGCAGCGGTTTGTCCGCGCCCTGATCGACCAGTCGTTGGCCTTCCATAGCCAACTGGGGCCATTGCTCGTTGCCCGGTTCGGCGCTGGCCAGCGCCGTGTAATGCTTGACCAGCAAGGCGCCGATCTGACGACCGTCGAGTTGCTTTTGCCAAGTCGCGCCGGCGTCGCTGCTGTGCAGCACCACGCCGTCATTACCCACCGCCCAGCCTTGGGTGGTGGTCGGAAAATTCACCGCAGTGAGGTCGGCACTGGCCGGTACGACGGCCTGTTGCCAGTGGTTTCCCGAATCATCGGAAAACAGAATATGGCCACGCTGGCCGACGGCGATCACGCGCTCACCGGCGCGGGCCATGCCGGACAACGGGCTGTTGATCGCCAAGGCGCTGACCCTGGCGGGCAGGTCCAGCACATCGACGTATTCGGCCGCTTGGCTGACGCCCTGCGACAGGCAGAGCACAACGCCAAACGCCAGCTGCAGAATATTATTTTTATACGAACACATACTGCGTCCTCTTCGGAAAACCGCGCCGAGGCACACATCCGTGTGCCTGACGTTTAAACCTCACGCCGTACAGGACATGCCGGTTGTAGGAGCGAGCTTGCTCGCGATGGGCGTTAACGATGACGCGGGGAGTCTGGTTCCCCGCGGTGTCCTTGAGTCCATCGCGAGCGAGCTCGCTCCTACAGTGCCGGTGGATCGTGCGAGCGCGTTTTTGCGGTTGGCTTAGCGAATACCGGCGCCTGCCAGGGATTCCGAAGACCACTGGGCCTTGGAGAGCGGTTCGATGTACTTGATACCGCCGTAAGGGCCGACCACGCCGTTGATGTTGTACGAACCGCCGACCAGGTCGTAGATCATGAAGGGCGTCGAATCCGGAACCTGCTTGTCGTAGCTCTGGCTCAGGAAGGCGAAGGAACCGCGATAGAGCTGGCCACGGGCGTCATATTGATCCGAGGCCAGAGCGGTCCAGCTGTCTTCGTCGAGGTAGAAGCGGCGTTTGGCGTAGATGTGACGGGCACCGGCCTTGAGGTTGCCTTCAACGACCCACACGCGATGTTTTTCCCAACGCACGAAGTCAGGTGACAGGTGGTTGGCGGTGGTCAGCGACTTCGGATCCTGCACGTAGGTCAGCTTGTAGGTGTTGTAGGGCACGATCATTTCCTGCTTGCCCACCAGCTTCCAGTCGTAGCGGTCCAGTGCACCGTTGAACACGAACACGTCATCGTAAGTGCCCGCGCCAGCGGTACCCGGGTTAGGCGTGTCGTAGGCCAGGCTCGGCGCCAGTTTCACCCGACGCTGCCCCGGCAAGTACTGCCAGGCGCGGCGCGGCTGCTGCAACGGGTTGGCGGCGTCCTTGAGCATGATCGCCTCACCGGCGCGGCGCGCAGGGCCGGTGTACGCCAGCTTCATCTGGTAGTACACGTCGGCGCTGCTGATCGGCTGCGACAGGTTTTCGTAGATCGGATAGGAGATGTTCGCTTGCCCGGTGGTCGCCAGGCTCGCCACGCCGGCCGAGTCGACGTTCCAGGAGTCGTACTTGGAGCTGATGCTGACGCCCTGGTAGCGCAACAGGAAGTTCCACATCGCTTCGTTGCCCGATTGCGGAATCGGGAACGGAATGCCCGGCAGCACGTTGTCGATGGCCAGGCCACCTTCCAGGGACTTGGCGCCGCTGGCGTTCTTCACGCCGTTATCCAGAATCGCCTGAGGCAGCGAAACGGTGCGGTGCGTCGGGAACACGTCGACACGGAACGTCGGGAAGCGCTTGGCCAGTTCTACCGTGGTTGCCGTGAGCAGGCCCTTGTACTGATCGACGTTCTTGCCGTCGATCACCAGCAGCGGTTTTTCACTGGCAAACGGATCCGGACGCATGCTGTCGCCGGCTTTGAAGCTGGCTGGCGGCGTGGTCAGGCCACCGGCATAGGCTGGGATGGAACCATCAGCGTTCCCGGCTTTTTCAGCCCCTACCTGCGTCAGGCTGGTGCCCAGTTTGGCAGCTTCCTGGGTTGAAACAGCGGCCTGTGCCTGAGCGGCAAGGACCATGGCCAGTGAAGCGGCCAACACGGTTTGTACAAATTTCATCTTGTTATTCTCCTGCTTGCATTGAGCAAATCAGTGGTGAATCAGAATGTAGTTTTCATCGTCAGGTACACGGCGCCACGGTCCTCGGTCGTGGCACCACCTCCGGAGAAGGACGAGTAGCCCCCGGCGTAACAGGCGTAGTTTTCGTTGCCGCTGAAGGCGTTCGGGGTAGAGCCGTCACCGCCTTTCGGGCCGGTACTCACACCGCTGGTGTTGCACTTGTCGGTCTGGCCGAAGGAGTCCACGTACTTCAGGTCGACAAAGTATTTGTTGTACACAACGGCACCGACGCCCACGGCATAGTTGCCGGTGTCCTTGGCACCACCACCGGAGACCGGCGACACACCGTCGAGACCGACGTTGACCGACATCGGCGCGTTGAGGTCGACACCGGGGAACACCTGGTACCAGGTCGGTGTGAAGTTGACTGCCAGGCCCCAGTTGTCCCGGGTCGGCGCGTCGATGCCGCGATAGCTGTCCTTGCCCTTGTAGAGTGCTTCGTTCTTGCTATCGAGCTTGAGCAGGTTGCTGTAGTACAGCTCGGCAAGCACAGTCGCCTGATCGAACACCGGCGTTTTCGGCAGGGTCATCAGACCGTTGAGCGTCCAGTGCAGGGTGTCACCAGTGGCGCTCATGCTGTCGCCACGGCTCGGGGTGTCGTAGATCACACCCGTCGCGTCGGTACGCGCAGGCAGCAGGCCGAGGCCCTTGCCCAGGCCCAGCGGGCTGTTGGTGCTGACGATCGCCGGGATACTGGCCAGCGGCATGTTGTGACGGATGTTCAGGTCCGAACCGACGCTGATCCCGCCCACGTCCTTGGACAAGCTCAGGCCAAAGATCTTGATGTTGTCGGCATAGGCCAGTTGATAGGTGGCGGAATCCAGCGAGTTAAGGGTGTTGACCACCGCAGGCACTTGCCCTGCCGGACGGGTGCCGTTGGGGTTGGCCGAGGTAATGCCCCGGGCATCCAGCCAGGCTTGCGGGAGGATTTCCGAGGTTTCGCGGTAGTAGACGCCGAGGGTGCCATCCAGCCAGGCCGGCGACCACTTGGCCATGACGCCCCAGTCGCCGCTGCTGCCCGGAGTCAGGTCATGGCCACGACGCACGTTGGTCAACGCGTTGCACGGCGCCAGGCCACAACCCAGCGGGCTGCCAGGCACCACGGCGTTGGTGTTGCCGAGCAGGAAGGATTGCGCACCAAAGCCGACCAGGTCGGAACCACCGTAGTAGGTCCCGGCTTCCGGCAGACGCGCGGCATCCCAATCGAGGAAGTACTGGGCACCCACGGTCAATTCCGGATTGACGGTGAACGACATCGACAACTGGTTGCGCGGCACGAACAGTTCCTTGGCTTCGGTGCCAGGCGATGCGGCAAGCTTGGCCAGGTCGAGGCCGGACTGGCCGTAGCTGACCGAGTGCACCGGGTTGAGAATGGTCTCGCCCCAGAACACGTTGTGCTGACCGGCCTTGACGCTGAGCATCGACTCCTCGCCCACTTCGGTGCTGTAGAACACGAAGGCATCGAGGATTTCGCCCGAAGGACCGCTGTAGTAACGCTGGGCATAGTTGCTCAGGTGCGAGCTGCCATTGCCGACGTTGTCATGGGTGACCCCAGCCAGGCGCGGGTCGTTGGCGATCAGGCCCGACGTCGAGCCATTGCCGTTGACGAACGGGTTGGAGTTGGAACCGGTGTTGTCATAGGCCTTGTCGTACCAGGTGGCGGCGCTGACACGAAAGCCCATGGCGTTCTTGTAGACCACGTCCATTTCGGTCAACAGGTCGATACGGTTGGTGATGTTGGTGCCGGCCTTGCGGAAGTTGTAATCGCCGTCGTTATTGTTCGGCGTCCCCAACATGCGCTTGTCGGCACTTTCGGTGCGCACGCCGTAGTTGTACTTGACGGTGTTATCCAGGCGCGCGGTCCAGTCCGGGTTACCCAGGTCGATCTCGACCCCATGGGCCAGCGGCGCGATCACGGCCAGAATGGCCGAGGCCAGCAAGGTGTAGCGTACGGTGGTGAAGCCGTGACTCTTATTGTTGTGCATTGCGTTGTCTCCGCCTTTTTGTATTTGTTTTAAGCGCAGCCGCCCTCACGCAAACCTCTTTGGGTTTACGTTTTAAGGAATGAGGGCAAATGCCGGTGGCGTACTGCCGGTCCAGCTCCTTGTACTAGCGGTCCAGCTCCAGGATGAGTGCTTCGGCTTGCTGCCAGTGGCCAAATCCTGCGGCCGGATTTAGGTGGCCGACATCGCCCAGATTGAGCAATTCGGCGCCCCAGCCTTCTGCCATGCGGGTGACCGCAGGCAGCGTGGCAAGGTGATCGTTGGTGCTGCCGGCCACGATGCTGCGAAATGGCAGCGGGCCTTGTGGCAGAGGATTCCAGCCCTGGTTACGCAGGGTTTCGGAAGATGGATAGTTTGCCGGCCAGACCGCATCGAGGTCCGGTGGCGCAGCCAGTAAAGCGCCCTTGATCGGGCGGCTGTAGTGCGCTGCCCAGTGCGCGACCATCAGCACACCGGCGCTGTGGGCCACCAGAATCACCGGGCCTTCGATCTGTTCGAGTTCGTGTTGAATTGCCCGCACACGGGCCATGCAATCGAGCTTGTCGGTCTCCAGTGGCGGGACGCTACGTACTTTGCCCAGCCGGGCTTGCAGCAAGGTTTGCCAATGTTCGGCCACGTGCTCGCGCAGACCCGGGACGATCAGAACGGTGGCGGCAGTTTGCAGTTTGTCCACGGTCAACACCTTCGCTTTCTCGATAACTCGACTGGCTGTTTTCGCCAGGGGCTTTTTGTAGGGTCGACATTAAAGTTCGCCCACCCGAAGCGCTTTACATTGGACGTCAGGCACTTTTCTTTTGATGACAAATTGTCGGACATCCGGACAGCTAGACCACTGGTCGAAAAACCCCGCAGGTTGGCGCAGGGTCACTGTAATCAACGGATGAACGCGGATGGCACCATGCAGCGCAGAGGATGGGTGAGCGCACAGCATGAAAACCATCAACGACATGACAACTGTTCAACTGTTGATACGCTGGATATAGTCGCCACGCTCACGCCAATCACCATCGGCCCAGGGAAGACTTTGCATGACCAAGCTTGTTCGCGCCGCCGTCTTGACCAACTACCTTGAGGTCACCCAGTACCTGGGTTTCAACCCGCGCGACGTGCTGGCCGCTGTCGGCCTGAGCAAGGCCCAACTGCAAGCCCCTGAACACCGTATCCAGATCGATGCCGCCGTCCGCTTGCTGGAAGACTCGGCCGTCGCCAGCGGCTGCCAGACCTTCGGCCTGAGCATGGCCGAGTCGCGCCAGCTCTCGGACTTCGGCGTGGTCAGCCTGCTGCTCAGCCACCAGCGCACCCTGCGCGATGCCTTGCAGGTGGTGGTGCATTACCGGCACCTGATGAATGACTCGCTGGCGATATTCATTGAAGAGGCCGGCAAGATGGTGATCATCCGCGAAGAGGTGGTCACCGAAACCCCGATGCCCAGCCGCCAGGCCACGGAGCTGGCCATCGGCGTGATGTTCCGCCTCTGCGCGGCCCTGCTCGGCTCACACTGGCACCCCTACAGCGTCAACTTCATGCACCAGGCACCGGACAACCTGCACCTGCACCGGCGTCTGTTCGGCTGCAAACTGGAGTTCGGCAGCGAGTTCAACGGCATCGTCTGCTCCGACGCCAGCCTCGACATGACCAATCCCAACGCCGACCCGGCGATGGCGCGCTACGCCCAGAGCTACCTCGACTCGCTGCAGGGCCACCAGGGCACCTCGATGCTCTTCGAAGTGCGCAAGGCCATCTACCTGCTCCTGCCCATGGGCCGCGCCACCATCGAACAGATCGCCCAAAGCCAGGGCATGAACGTACGCACCCTGCAGCGTCGTCTCAAGGACGATGGGTGTGCGTTCAATGACGTGATCAATGATGTGCGTCGCGATCTGGTGCTGCGTTATCTGGACAACCCGAATTATCCGCTGAGCCGGATTGCCGACATGCTGGGTTATTCGATGGCGAGTTCGTTTACGCGATGGTTTATCAGTCAGTTTGGAATGCCGCCGGCGGTGTGGCGGAGTTCGCAGAAACAAGGTGGGGCAAAACCTTCCTCGGATGGCAAAGAGTCTTGAACGCCGCGACCTTGCAGGCAACCTGACAAGCCACAACGCCAGGCTCAATACGCCCCATCCCCCGCTCTCCTTGGCTGAAGGCGTTTCTGACAGGTGCAGCCCACACCACTCACGCCCATATCCCACACGCTCTTCAGACCCGACTGGCTGCGCCTGCGCGCCCTCCGTCTGCATGCTTGTAGCCGTTGCAACTCGCTGATTTCACACCTAGGGACGGGCATTTCGCTGAAAGGCACGCACTCATGGAAAAGGATTTTGACGGCCACCACTGCGCCGTTTGCCGCGACCAAGCCAAGGCTCGCGCCCGGCGGCCCGCCCCGCCACCAGACCCGGTCGAGGAGCAACGCAAATACGATGAAATGCTGGTTCGCCGACGGGCCCGTGAAGAGCAGGTTATCCAGGCGTGGGAAGCCAAAGAGGCCCGGGAGGAAGCGGCGAAAATCAAGGTCACCTTGCGCATCGGAGTGTTTTTCGATGGCACCGGCAACAACCCATTCAATGTCGAACTGGGGCGTCGATGCGGGGCGCATCATCCGGTTTCGGCGCAGGACATGGAAGGGGCTTGCAAGCCGTATATGCGAGACCCTGAGGGCAGCTATGGCGGGGAAGTGACCAATATCAAGCGGTTGCATGAGTTGTATTTGGAGACGGCTACCCCAGAAGAAATCGTCCAGAAAAAGCAGGCATTCGAGAAGGTTTACATCGATGGCATCGGCACCACCCCGGGCGGGCAAGACCGTTTTTTGGGTATGGCGTTTGGACGGGGTGAAACCGGCATCGAGGCCCGGGTGTTTCAGGCATTCAGTGAAATCAAACAGAAATTATTCGGCTTTCACGATGACTACCCGAACATGCAGATCAGCGCCTTGGTCTTCGATGTCTTCGGTTTCAGCCGCGGTGCGGCCGCTGCCCGACACTTCGCCTGTTTATGCATGGCCGGAAGCAACAGCCCGCTCCAGGACACGTTGTACCTACCCAGCCGCCTGTTTGCCCGCGATTTCATCAAGGTGTTCGGTGAAGGGGTTAAGACAGGGTTTATAGGCCTGTTCGACTCCGTCGCTTCCGTAGGTGGCCTGAGTAACCTCGGCTATGTGCGCAGCCCGGCCGCACCCGGGGTCAAGTTGCATCTGCCGCCGCGCTACTTTCCTCATGTTCTGCAACTGGTAGCGCGGGACGAATACCGCGCCAATTTCGCTCTTAACAGCGTCGGTCCAGAGCACAAGGAAATCAGCCTGCCTGGGGCCCACTCGGACATCGGCGGGGGTTATCGCGATGAAGCCGAAGAGTGCGTATTACTGAACCCTCTGCAAGCACTGGACGTGGGCGCAACCACCGACGTCAAAACCACCTCAATCTATCGTGAGGCTGAGCGGGAACGGGTGAAGTGGCACGCCAAGGGTTGGCCACTGGAGATGCTGGAACTGGTGACGCCTGAGCCTGTCAGGTTGCCATCTGCCCCCAGAGAGCAGGGAGCACCGAAACAGAAACGGGTGTTCGTCGGCCTGCAGTTACGGCGCAAGGTCAGTGCAGGGCTGTCGCGGGTGTATTTGCGGGTAATGTGTGAGGCGGCCAAAAAACACGGTTGTGAGTTTTTGCCCTACCCAAACGAACCCGACACTCAGGTGCCCGAAGATCTGCAAAGTCTTTGTGCCCGTTTCATCGCTGGCGACTACAGCGTTGGCATTGCCGAAGTGCAGTTGCTGAAGCTGCGCTACATTCACCAGTCGGCGCACTGGAACCCTACTTTTCTGTCCGGACTTCGCACAACTCGATTTGAGCTGGCCTATGCCAACGTCCCCACGGCGGATGCCGTGCGGGTGCACCACCCTCATGTTCCAGAATGGACGCTGTAACCATGAAAATCCCATTTGTATTACTGACCCTGTTGGCGATAAGCGGGTGCCAGACTGCGGACCCGCTGTCCGCCAAAAATGACTACAAACTGCCATGGTGGGGCATTGGCTTCACCGAACCAGCCCACATGACGGTGTGGGTAGAAACCTCGGCCGTCGAAGACATCAAGGGTCGGACCTTTCATCATGTCGCAGCAGGAACAGCGGCCCGCATTACTCTTGAGAATGGCACTGAAAACGCCCGCGGCTGGTCGGGCGTCGGCCGGGGATCAATGCCCGTGACAGGTGCCGATCTGCCTAAACGTATTTTTGTACGCTGGCAATCGATCGTGGAACGCAAGACCTACGCCGGCTGGATCGATATCTCCGAGTCGACCCGCGACATCATGCGCAACGCAACGGCCCGGCGTTGCCACAAATACCCGGAACACAGCGCTAACCCAAGTGCGCTCCTGAATCTGGGGTTGGCGCCGGGCGGCATCATTCAGGTCTGGGCCCGGGACAACTGCTACCACGCTAACAAAGTCGACCGCGGGCAAGTCGGTATCGAGCCACTGGGTCCTTATCTTGGAAAAAACAAAGGACGCTACGCCTGGGAAATCAAAGACTCCTCCCAACGCTACATCGATCGCTTCGGCATTCCCTATGGCAGTTGGTGATCTATGCCCCCCAACATCCACAGCCAAAAAAAACGGCGACTGCTGGTACAGTCGCCGCGAAGAGCGCGATGTGGAACGCACATTCCCACAGGTGTAGTGTTCGACTGGAGGCTAGAGCCCCCAGCGCAGCAACAGCAGGACCAGCACGACGAGGAACACCGTCTCCCCGACCATCAGCAGAATCGGCTTGATACCGACCGCTGCCAGCTCCCTGAGCCGGGTCTTCATGCCCAGTGCACTGATGGAAATCACCAGGCACCAGCGCGACAACTCATTGACCCCGCCTTGCACCGCCGGCGCGATCCAGCCGGTGCTGTTGATGCAGGCCAGGATCAGAAAGCCGACGGCGAACCACGGCAACAGTGGCGGACGCTTGCCGGTCGGGTCGGCGCCTTGCATGCGGGTGATCATCGCGGCAGTGACGATCACCGGCAGGAGCATGGCAACTCGCATCAGCTTAACCACGGTGGCGGTGTCACCGGTCTCGGTCGACATGCCGTAGCCGGCGCCGACCACTTGGGCGACGTCGTGGATGGTGGCCCCGAGGAACACCCCGGCCACTTGCGGTGAAAGCGATAGCCAGTTGGCAATCATTGGATAGACGATCATCGCCAGGGTCGACAACGCCGACACGCCGATCACCGTGAACAAGGTCGCGCGCTCTTTCTGCGGATGGTTCGGCAACGCCGCCGCCAGTGCCAAGGCTGCCGAGGCGCCGCAGATCGCCGTGGCGCCACCGGTGAGCATGCCGAACAGCCGCGAGAAACCCAGAAACTTCGCGGCGATCACAGACACGCTGATGGTCACCACCACCAGGATCACCACCAGCGCTATCGGCTTCCAGCCCAGCGCCGCCATTTGTTCCAGGGTGATGCGCATGCCCAGCAGCGCCACGCCGATGCGCAGCACGGTACGGGCGGTGAACTCGACACCGGCCTTGCACGGGCCGTCATCGGCGAGAAAATTCAGGGCCATGCCCAGCAGCAAGGCGAACAGCATGACCGGCGCACCGTAGTGCTCGGACAGGAACGAGGCGGCGGCGGCCACGATCAGACTGACGATAAACCCCGGTGCCAGTTCGCGCGTGCGACTGTGGATACGGGTGAGAGCAATGGCGCTCATGGCGCGGACTCCTCGGTTGCGATGACGATAAACGCCTGGCCGTCGATGATCTCGACCGGGTAGTTGGTGACTTTGACCTGCCTTGAATTGAGCAGGTAGCCGCTGTGCAAATCGAAGCGCAAACCATGGGCGAGGCATTGAATCACCCGGCCTTCAAGACGCCCTCCGCATAGCGAAGAGCCCTGATGCGGACAGCTGTCGTCGATGGCGAACAACTGCCCGTCGACGTTGAACAGCGCCAGGCTTTTGTCTTCGAATTCGAACAGCGCCCGGCCACCGGCCGGCGGGTATTTGCCGGCCGGTACGGGAATGCGCCGGGTCATGCTGGCTGCCGCTCGCGCTCACTTTCCTTGAGGGCTTCGTTCATGGCCCCGAGCAGCGCCTGGGCCGGTTGCGCACCGATCACGGTCAAACGGCCGTCGAACTGAAAGCTCGGCACGCCGCTGGTCGCGCCGGGGGGGCCTGCAAATGGCGTGGCGTCGCCCTTCAGGCAATCGACCAGTTCGTCCGTGGCGATGCCGCAGGAGCGGGCAATGGCGAGCAGGGTCTCACGGCAACCGAGGTTTTCGCGTCTCAGGAAATAAGCGGCGAACAGTCGCTCGAGCAGCATTTCACGCTGACTGGCATTGCCCAGTGTGCTGGCACGCGCGAACAAACGATGGGCGTCCGCGGTGTTGGGCATCGTCTCGATGCGACTGAGGTCAATGGCCAGGCCCACCGCACTGGCAGCCTGCTGCACCTGTTTCTGGCGCATGGTCATGGCATCGGCATTGCCCAGGCGCTTGCGGTAGAAATCGGCGAAGGGCTCACCCTCTACCGGTATCTGCGGCAGCAACTGCACGCCATGCCACACCGTGGTGATCTGCACGTCCGGATGGCGGCTGCGAAACTGCACTTGCGCATGCTCCAGTTGGCGTTTGCCGATCAGGCACCACGGGCAGATAAAATCGAAAAACACATCAATACGTAAACGACGACTCACAACTTCACCTCTATCCCGGCTTCAACGATAGGGTCAGGCACGCTCTGACCCTGAAGGCGGGCAATATCTTTGTGGTAATGACACTTGGCATAAAAGAACACCGCTGCCGCCGCGAGGCTGACCAGTGGCACCAGTTGAAACGCGGCATGCAGACCGATCAGGTCGGACACCCGACCGGTGAGGAACGGCCCCGGTGCCAGCCCGAGCATGTTGTTGGCCAGGGTCAGCGTGGCGAACGCGGTACCGTGCACCGAGTAATGGGTCAGGTTGGCAACCATCGCACCGGCGGGGCCCGTGGTACCCGTGGCAATCAACATGCCCAGGCAGATCAGCAGCAGTTGCACCGGTCCGGCCTGCAAGGCAAACGCTGCCGACAGCAGCAAGCAACTGCCCAGGCAAAAACCGATGGCCAGGCTGACCTTGCGCTCCGGCGAGTTGCGACACAGGCGATCACTCAACATGCCGCACAGGATCATCCCCGCGCCGCTGCACAGCACAATGATCGCCGCCATGCCGCCGGCCTTGTCGGTGGGCATGTCGTAGTAGCGGTTGAGGTAGCTGGGAATCCACACCATCACCGTACCGCCGACGAACAACTGCAAACCGCTGGCGACGTAGGTCGCTACCACCGAACGGCTGGACCACAGGGTGCGCAGCGGACGCTTGACCGCGGCAGCCGTCTTGTTCGCAATCTGCGCGGCACGTTGTGGCGCAATGCGCGCTTCCTTGACGATCAGCGGATAGAGCACCGCCAGAAACAGGCCAAACAGCGACATGCCGGCGAACGACCAGCGCCAGCCCAGCTTGGCGGCAATCGCACCGCCCAAAGCCATGCCCAACACCGAACCGAACATCCCGCCGGCCATGAAGGCGCTGGCCAGGGTGGCGCGCATGTTTTTGGGGAACACCGAAATCACCACCGCGATACCGACGCTGCCGTAGGCCGCTTCGCCGACGCCGACCATGAACCGCGCGATGAACATCTGCTGGTAGTCCTGCGCCAGCGCGCAACCGAGGGTCGCCACGCTCCAGAGGAACGCCATCAGCGCCAGGCTCTTGACCCGGCCGAAGCGGTCGGCCATCAACGACAGGGGAAACGTCAGCAGGCCGACCATCAGGGCGACGATGCCGCTGAGCAGACCGAGCTGTCCGTCGCTCAACGCCCACTCAGTCTTGAGCAGCGGGAATACCGCGTTCAGCACCTGACGCGACATGTAATCGGAAATCAACAGGCCGAACGTCAAGGCAAAGACGATCCAGGCATATTGGCGCGCAACGCCGACGCAGCTTGCGTCGTCATCGTCAGCGGCGATTGGGTGAAAGGCCATGCAGCCTCCTCAAGAGCTTTGTTTTATTTTTGTTATCAAGCGTGTAACGGTCAGGCAGACGAGAGGTCACGGCCTCTCGTCCCGACCCTCGGTCAACCGCGTTGCGGAGTACCTTTCTGCCCAGCCTTGCGGTTGGGGGCCATGCCGTTGGCCAACAGGGTTTCTTCGATGGTTTCGTACTGCACGCCGATGCGGTAGATCTCGCGGGCCTCTTTGCCGGTGGCGATTTCACGGCCCAGTTCATGGGCAATGCGCACGGTTTGCTGGATCTGGGCAACGGAACCGAAACGGTCGCCCTTGTGGTCAATGATAGTGTCTTCGTTGCCTACACGCGGGTGCATGCCCATGGCCATCGACATGGTGTTGAACGGCATGACGTTTTTCAGCAGCGACTCGGAGGTCAAGGTGCAACCGTCCGGCGCGCGGTGAATGAAGTTGAAGAAGTTGAACGGGTTCGGGCCGTCGAAACCGCCGCCGATGCCGATCCAGGTCAGGTTCAGCGGGCCTTTGTAAACGCCACGACGCACCAGGCGCTCGAGGGTTTCCAGGGCGTGCATGCCGGTCAGCTGGAAGTGCGGCTGGATGCCGTTGTCCATCAGGCGCTTGAGGTGCTCGGCAACCCAGGCTGGGCCGGCCGGAACGGTCATTTCGCTGTAGGCAGCGTGGATCATCGGGTTGTCCAGGGAGGTGCCTTTCAGGTACTCCGGGTACAACAGCTCCATGATGTTCATCTGGGTGGTGTTGATCGCCACCGTGACCTGATCCGGTTTCGGCGTCAGCTCGGCCAGCATGTGACGGGTGTCGTCGGACAGCCACTTGGCCGCTTCGCCGTCACTTTCCGGGGCGAAGGAAATCGAGCCGCCGACCTGGATGATCATGTCCGGCACGGCTTCACGCACACCGGCGATCAGCTCGTTGAATTTCGACAGGCGCTTGGAGCCCTTGCCGTCCAGTTCGCGCACATGCAGGTGCAGCACGGTGGCGCCGGCTTCATAGCAATCGACCGCCTTCTGGACTTGCTCGTCCATGGTCAGCGGGATGTCTTCCGGGAAATCTTCCGGCATCCACTCCGGGCCGTACGGGGCCACGGTAATGACTACCTTATCCATGTTTTCCGGGTGCAGGGAATCGTCGAAGAATTGCATGATCTACTCCAGTTCTTATGATTGTCCCGCCCACCCGGGGTCGTGCCGGGCAGGCGTGTTTACGAGTGCGAATGCAGGTGGCGTTCGATCAGAACGTCTTGTCGCCGATGATCCCGGCGCGATCCATCTTGCGATGGCACGGCGGGTAATCCATGACGGCGTAGTGCTGGGTACTGCGGTTGTCCCAGATGGCGATGCTGTTCGGCTTCCAGCGCCAGCGCACCTGATACTCGGGGATGTACGCCTGGCTGATCAGGTAGCGCAGCAACTCGCCGGCGCCGGGATTGGCGTCCTGGCCAAAGCGCACCCGCTCAGGCGTGTGGTAGTTGCTGAGGTGAGTGGCGAAGGCGTTGACGAACAGCACCTTCTCGCCGGTTTCCGGGTGAGTGCGCACCACCGGGTGCTCGGCATCCGGGAATCTCTCCCTGAGTGCCAGGCGTTTTTCGATCGGCATGGCGGCGCCGAAGCTGGCTTCGATGCTGTGGCGGGCACGCAGGTCGGCGATCTTCACCTTCACGTCTTCGGGCAAACGCGCGTAGGCCTCGACCATGTTGGCCCACATGGTGTCACCGCCCACCGGCGGACACTCCAGGCAACGCAATACGCAGCCCATCGGCGGAGCATCACGCCAGGTGGCGTCGCTGTGCCAGGAGTTTTCGTAGCGGTCTGCCGGCTGGTCCGGACGCTTGTAGATTTGCACCAGACCCGGATGCTCCGGATCGCTGCCGGCCACCGGATGATCCTCCAGCTCGCCGAAACGCCGGGCGAAGGCCACGTGCTCGGCGCGGGTGATGTCCTGATCACGCAGGAACACCACGCGGTGCTTGAGCAACTGGGCGCGGATCTCGGCAAACAGGCCGTCGTCATGCACGGCGTCGGCCAGGTTGACGCCGATCAGTTCGGCGCCAATGCTGCAGGTCAATTGTTCGACTTTCATGGCTGGTAGCTCCTTAAACGACGAAAATCGACGAGCCCGTGGTCTTGCGAGATTCAAGGTCGCGATGGGCCTGCACGGCATCCTGCAAGGCGTAGTGCTGGTTGATCTCGATCTTGATCCGGCCGCTGCCGACGTGGTCGAACAGTTCGCCGGCCAGGGCGGCTTTTTCCGCAGGGTCGCTGATGTAGTTGGCCAGGGCCGGACGGGTCAGGTACAGCGAACCTTTCATCGCCAGCATCACCGGGTCGAACGCCGGGATCGGTCCGGATGCGGTACCCACGCAGACCATCAGGCCACGGGGCTTCAACGAATCCAGCGAGCCCATGAAGGTGTTCTTGCCAACGCTGTCGAACACCACGTTGACGCCCACGCCGTCGGTCAATTCGCGAACGCGAGCGGCGACGTCTTCATGGCTGTAGTTGATCGTATGGTCGCAACCGTGAGCCCGGGCGATTTCCGCCTTTTGCTCGGTCGAAACCGTGCCGATCACGTTCAGGCCCAGCAGTTTGGCCCACTGCGAAACGATCAGACCGACACCGCCAGCGGCGGCGTGCAACAGGATGCTGTCACCCGGTTTGAAGTCGTAGATGCGACGCATCAGGTACGAGGAGGTCAAACCGCGCATGGTCATCGCGGCAGCGGTCTCGAAGCTGATGGTTTCCGGCAGCTTGATCAGCGGCGCGGCCGGGATCAGGCGCTCGGTGCTGTAGGCGCCGAGGGTGTTGAGGAAACCGGTGTAGGTGACGCGATCACCGACTTCGACGTTGGTCACCCCTTCACCAACGGCCTGGACCACGCCAGAGGCCTCGACGCCCATGCCGTTGGGCATCGGAATCGGGTAGGTACCGTTACGGAAGTAGGTGTCGGCATAGTTCAGGCCGACTGCCACATGACGAAGCCGAACCTGGCCTGGACCGGGTTCGCCGACTTCGACGTCCTCATAACGTAGAACTTCGGGACCACCGGTTTCGTAAAAGCGTACGGCTTTGGCCATTTTTCTTATTCTCCAATCTGCAATATGGGCGTGTTGCATCGAATTGCGCTGATTGGACTGTAGGACGAGGCCTGTTGAGACGCTTCTCATCAGACGACAATGGCTTTTCATTTCGTGACAGGTGAGGTGGCGCCCTCCTTTGTGTCAGGGGCCTGCTCTCCGGCTTTCTCGCCAGCGGCAGGTGTCGAGGGGTTGGTGAACCCTGCCTTGGCGTTTTCAGCCTTGGTCTTGTGGATATCGCAGCCCTGCAACTCACTCATCTGGGTGCAGCCGGACTTCTCCAGTTGCTTGCGGTATTTGTCATTGATGGCATGGGCCGGGGATTGGGCTAACAGCAAAATGGCCAGGGCTGGGAGGAGGATTTTGTTCATTTCATGCTGCTCGAGGTCGGGAAGGATACCAGCGGATTGTAATGGACCGATTCATCATAAAGAATTGGGTGGCTGCGAAAAACACCACCCAATGGTTATTTCAAGTTTATTCGTACTTTTTCACCACCAGGTCAAAACTCACGGACTTTTTCTTTGTAGTTTCACCTTTCAGCAGGCTTTCCAAACAATCATCGCGGAGATCTTTAATCACCTCGGCATCCGACATTGCATTCGAAGAATATATTTGAGCCTCAGCGCTGATCATTATCCAATCATGGTGTTGATTATCTCTCGCAAGTTTCTCAGTAAGAGCGGCAAGCTCCAAGCCTTTTGAACTTTTCTTAAGAAGCGTTCCTGAATCCTCTACGAGTTTTTGTTTCTCCGAGTTCGATAAGCTCGACATTTTACGTTCTGCAAACACCAAATATAACTCTGATCTACCCTGACTAACAGAATCGAGTTCCTCCTTCATTTTACTACTCAACTCAGCTAGTTCAGGGCCAGTGCAGCGAAAACGTATTTCCTGTGAAGGCGTACTAACCCTTGACATCCCCATGTAACCAACTCTCCCTTGAGAAACTTAAAATTACGTTTTCACCACCATTAAAAATAGCGGACCAACTTAAACCTATGGCACCAGACAATATTCATCTGTAAAAAAACGCTCATTTCTTTACATCATTCATCTTCTGGCTCAGGCATCCCCTTCCCCAAACAGCCAGTAATGCTTAACAGGCAACAGAAACCATCTGCGGTATCATCGCCCGCCTGTGCGCCAAGAGCCTTGACCCTGGATGTCCGTACCCTTGCAATTGCCTGAACATCAAACCTCATTGCCACCGGTCCTCGCCGGCCCGCTGCTGCGGCGGCTGGAGCCAACGCGCCTGGTGTTGTGGCTGGTGGGATCGCGCGCCCTGGCGTTGACCCTGCGCTTGCAGGGCCGCGTCGACATCCGACTGGATACCGGGCAGTGCACGGTCATTGCGATAGGCGGCCATGCCTTCGTGCATTTGATCGATGTCTCGCTGGACGCCGCCCTGCCCTGTGACGAACCTATCGAATACGACCTGCTGCTGGAAAACGGCAAAGGTATCGCCGATTGGGCGCCGCACCTGCTGTATGGCGATGCGGGTTGCCCGAACTTCGTCCTGCGCTCTCGCATCGATCAACTGCTCCATGGCTCCTGTCGCAAGCCTCATCATCCGGCGACCGACGGTTTGCTGTGCGTCGACGCCCTGCTCGCGCAGGAACACCAAGCCACGGACCGCCCGGCACTGCTGATGATGACCGGCGATCAGGTCTACGCCGACGATGTGGCAGGGCCGATGTTGCGGGCGATTCACGCCTTGATCGAGCGCCTGGGTCTGTACGGGGAGCATCTCGAAGGTGCCGTGGTCAGCGACAGTGCCAAGCTCTATGAGCACCCGGCCAGTTACTACCACCGTGCCGATCTGCTGCCGGCGCTGCAAAGCAATGAAACCCTGCGCGAGCGTTTTTTCGGTGGGGCGCGCAAGCCGATTTTCACCAGCAGCAGTGCCGACAACCACCTGGTGACCTTCGCCGAAGTCATGGCCATGTACTTGCTGGTCTGGTCGCCAACGCCCTGGACCCTGATCGCGCCCCAGGCCCCCACACTGACGCCGGAAAGACTGCAGCGTTACGCCCTTGAGCAGACGCGCATCGATGCCTTCAAGGCCGGCCTGGGCAACGTCGCCCGGGCTATGGCGTATCTACCGACGCTGATGATTTTCGACGACCACGACATCACCGATGACTGGAACCTTAGCGCGCAATGGGAGGAAACGGCCTACGGCCATCCGTTCTCGCGGCGCATCATCGGCAACGCGCTGCTGGCGTACATGCTGTGCCAGGGCTGGGGCAACAATCCGGATGCGTTCGGTGCAGTGCTGGAAAAGGCCGGTGCATTGAGCGCCAGCACACACGACAGTCACCTCGACTGCTCGGTTCAGGATGACTTGATCGATGACCTGCTGAAGTTTCAGCATTGGCATTACGTGCTGCCGACTACCCCCGCCATCGTGGTGATCGACACCCGCACCCGGCGCTGGCGCAGCGAAATGAACCTCAAGCAGCCGTCCGGCCTGCTCGACTGGGAAGCCCTCAGCGAACTGCAGCAGGAACTGCTGGACCATCCCAGCGCCATCATCGTTTCACCGGCGCCGATCTTCGGCGTCAAGCTGATTGAAACGGTGCAGCGGGTATTCAGCTGGTGCGGTTATCCACTGCTGGTGGACGCGGAAAACTGGATGGCCCATCGCGGCGCGGCGCAGGTGATCCTGAACATTTTCCGACACTCGCGCACACCCGGTAACTACGTGGTGCTGTCGGGCGATGTGCATTACTCCTTCGTCTACGAAGTGCTGATTCGCCACCGCAAGGCCGGGCCGCGCATCTGGCAGATCACCAGCAGCGGCATCAAGAACGAATTCCCCGCCACCCTGCTCGAGTGGTTCGACCGCCTCAACCGCTGGCTGTACTCGCCACGCTCGCCGCTGAACTGGCTGACCAAACGGCGGCGCATGCGCATCGTTCCCCACGTGCCCGAACACGCCGAAGCCGGTGAGCGGCTATGGAACTCGGCGGGCATCGGCCAGGTGTTTTTCAATGACCTGGGGCAGCCGCAGACGATCTATCAGCACAACTCGAATGGCTCGCCGAAGACCCGGATGATTGCCCCCGAGCACAATGACTGAAGCTATTGGCGATAACACGCCAGGCCATTGCCCAGGTCCACCGCCAGGCAATCGCCCTTGACCTCCAGCTCCAGGGTTTTGAAGACCCCGGACAAATCGCGCATCTGTGTGGGGTTGACGCGTTCGTCCCACATCAGGTCGATTGCCCGGCTGTCTGCCGCGACCTCGAACCATTGCGGGCTCTGATCGTCGCTCAACTTCACACCGAGTCTTTTCAGGGCCTTGCCCGCCGGAGCCGGCATGAGCAATTGCGCTTGCCGTGAATCGGTCCAGCGCTGGGTTTGCTCCGAACCGTCATCGAACGACCAATAGATATCCACAGGCTTGATCGCCGGCGGTTCGGCGGTCACTCCGTAGATCAGGGTCAGGATGTAGTTGTGATCAATTTGCGCGAGCGCTTTGGGGGCATTGCGAAAAAACTGTTGCGACTGTGCCAGGCCAAGCTGATCCGGTTGCCCATAAGTCATTTGACCGGTCGCGCGATCAACCTTCCAGCTCAAGGAAAGCGTGCGGGTCACGGGGTCGATGGCAAACCATTGTGGCGGTTGCTCGGCACTGCTTTGCAAACCGATGCGGGTCAGGGTTCGCTGTTCGGAAAACGGCAAGTACAGCTGTCGACCCACCGCGTTGTTCCACAACAGCTGGCTGGCCGGTCCCTGGTTGAACTCGAAGGTCACCATCACCGGGGCGATGCTCGGCACGGGGCTGGAGCGGGCGTAACGCAGGTTCAGCACATAGTGGTTTTGCGCCTGCTTGTACATGTCGCCACCGTCGGGCTGATGCGCATCTTGCAGGTCTGCCAGACTGTGGGTACGGCTTAAATTGAACAGCAGGTTTTCGGCGGGCGGTTCGACGGCGTCACTGGTCAATGTCAGGGTATCGTCGACCTGCTTCCAGTGACCCTTGGCGGAACCTTCGGCTCCGGCGTACTCGATGAAGGCTTCAAAAGTGTTATCAGGCTCCAGCACCAGCTTGGAGTCGACTTCCCTGGCCTGCAGCGTGTAATTCCCGGCAATGCCCGGCTTCTCTGTCGCAACATTTACGCCTGAAACCATGCCCAGCATCATCAACAACAGAATTCGAATCCACACTGATGGAGCTCCTTTCCCTTGAGTGAGCGTCGATTCTGCGGGTTCACCCGGCGGGACTCCAGCGAATGAAGATGAAATGTCGCAATGCGCAGGACCTGGATCTGACGCGAACCCTGATCATCGGTAATTCCGGGTCCGGCAAGAGCTGGCTGGCCGCACGCCTGGCCGGCCACCTGCAAGTGCCATGGGTCGATCTGGATAAGATTCACTGGCTGTCCGACGAACACAGCATCCCCCGCCCCCGCGCCGAAGCATTGGCCATGGCGCGGATCGCGGCCGACGAGCAGCACTGGGTAATCGAAGGAGTTTACGGCTGGATCGCCAGCGAAGTCCTCCATCGGGTCACGGCGTTGATCTGGCTGAGCATCGGGGACGAGGAATGCCTGGCCAACATTCACCAGCGAGAAACACAGGATAACGAACGGTTGGTGGCATTGCTGGAGTGGGCTGGCAGCTACCGCAAGCGTGATGATTCAAGTGGATTTGCTGCGCACCAGCGACTTTTCGAGGGGTTTTGCGGCGCGAAAATCCGATTGGCGGATCGAAAGGAAATCGCGACGCTGATTCATCACCTGTAAGTTTGCGCAGCTTTGGTCGAACACAAACCCAATGGATGGCATGTCACTCAGAATGGGATTACATCTGTCACGCAAACGTCCCGAGGAACATTCGGCGATACTCGATACAGACGTGGCTGCACTTTCCACGTAACAACCACTCGTAGGTATCGCCTTGCTAACATGTACTCATTTCTGTACGTTCTCTGCATCAAGCGAGGACAATCACATGGAAACCATCAACTACACCAACGCTCGGGCACACCTGGCGCAAACCATGGACCGGGTGAATGAAGATCGCGCCCCGCTACTGGTAACCCGTCAGAAAGGCGAGCCGGTAGTGATGATGTCATTGGCCGAATACAACGCTCTCGAAGAGACAGCCTATCTGCTGCGCTCCCCCGCCAACGCTGAACGCCTGATCAAATCAATCGGTAACCTGCGAGCCGGCAAAACCAAAACCAGGCAACTGATTGAAGAATGAATATCGAGTTCACTCCGGAAGCCTGGGACGATTATCTCTGGTTCCAGCAGAACGATAAGGCCGGGCTCAAACGTATCAACCTGTTGATCAAGGCTATCAGGCGTGAGCCTTTCGACGGTCTGGGAAAACCCGAACCGCTCAAGCATAACTTGAGCGGATTCTGGTCACGCCGGATTACGGCTGAACATCGTCTGGTCTATGCCGTTGAAGACGGCGAAATACGCGTCGTGATGTGCAGATACCATTACTGAGCAGAACTTCAGCCCTCTTTCACCACACCACTCACCCCCCTGACAATCATCTCCACCTCCCGCTCATCAAGAGTCAACGGCGGCAGCAGGCGAATGGTTTTCCCCCGAGTGACGTTGATCAGCAAGCCATGATCCCGGGCAGCGATCAGGCTCAGGTCGCGGATCGGTTGCTTGAGCTCGATGCCGATCATCAAACCCTTGCCACGAATCACCAACACGTTCGGATTGCCCGCCAACTCTGTGCGCAATCTATCGAGCAAGTGCTCCCCCTGACGCCGGGCGTTTTCCAGTAGCCCTTGTTCTTCAACGATCTCCAGCACGGTGCAGCCGACCCGACAGGCCAACGGATTGCCGCCGAACGTGCTGCCGTGACTGCCCGGCGTGAACAGTTCAGCCGCCTTGCCACGGGCCAGGCAAGCGCCAATGGGCACGCCGTTGCCCAGGCCCTTGGCCAGGGTCATGACGTCCGGGACGATGCCTTCGTGCTGGAACGCGAACCACTGGCCGGTGCGGCCGATGCCGGTCTGGATTTCATCGAGCATCAACAGCCATGAGCGCCGGTTGCACAGTTCGCGCACGGCCTTGAGATAACCCGGTGGTGCGAGTTGCACGCCGCTTTCGCCCTGGATCGGCTCCATCAACACCGCCACGATCCGCGAGCCAAAGGCCTGTTGCACCTTGTCCAGTGCTTCGAGGTCGCCGAACGGCACTTTGACGAAATCCCCCGGCAGCTGGTTGAACCCCAGGCGCACTGCCGGGCCATCGCTGGCCGACAAGGTGCCGAGGGTGCGGCCATGGAACGCGTTCTCCATGACCACCACCAGCGGCTGCTCGATGCCTTTGTGCCAGCCATGCAGCCGGGCGATTTTCAGTGCGGTTTCGTTGGCTTCGGCCCCGGAGTTGTTGAAAAACGCCCGGTCCATGCCCGCCAGCCGGGTCAATTTCTGCGCCAGCCGTTGCTGCCAATCGATGCTGTAGAGGTTCGACGTATGCAGCAGCAAGCCGGCCTGCTCGGTAATCGCCGCAACGATTTTCGGGTGGGAGTGGCCGACATTGGTCACCGCCACACCGGCGACCGCATCCAGGTATTCGCGCCCAGCCTGATCCCACAGGCGAGTGCCCAGGCCCTTGTTGAAACTCAAGGCCAGGGGTTGGTAAGTGCTCATCAGGCAGGCGGCGGTCATGACATCAAGCTCCAGCAAGGGTCGGTGTTTTTGCAGTATGGTTAGCCACCAGAGCTGGATAAACAGCGAAAAACTTCAATCATTTAAAAGAAGAGCTTGATAATGGATCTGTTCCAGGCAATGACCGTCTACGTCAAAGTGGTGGAGACCGGCAGCATGACCGCCGCCGCTTTGCAGTGCGAAATGTCCACGACCATGGTCGGCAACCACCTCAAGGCCCTGGAGCAACGGCTGGGCGTGCGCCTGCTCAATCGCACGACGCGGCGCCAGCGGCTGACCGAGTTCGGCGCCGCGTACTACCAGCGCTGCCTGGAAGTCTTGGGGTTGGTGGCCGATTCCGAGCGCCTGGCCGAACAGGCTGTCGACGAACCGAGCGGCAATTTGCGCATCACCGCACCCTTGACCTTCGGGACCGAGCGCCTGGCGCCGGCCCTGAGCGAATTCAGTCGGCAAAACCCGCGAGTGAAACTCGACGTGGTGCTGACCAACCGGCGTCCGGACCTGCTGGAAAACGGTCTGGATGTAGCGTTTCGTCTCGGCGCGCTGGAGCCTTCCAACCTGATCGCCCGCCCGCTGATCGACTACACCCTGACCATGTGCGCGTCACCCGAGTATCTGGCCCGCCGGGGCACGCCGCGGACACCTGAAGACCTGCGTCAACACGACTGCCTGTCCTTTGCCTATCCGGCCGGGGATGACTGGCAATCGGTGCAAAAGGAATGGCGCCTGGCGGGCCCCGATGGTGAAGTCAGCGTGGGGGTCGGCGGTCCGATGCTGATCAACAGTTCGGCGGGGTTGCATCAAGCGGCGCGGACCGGCATGGGCATCGTGATGATGCCCGACGCCCTGGTCGAGCAGGACCTCAAGGACGGAAAACTGCTGGCCTTGATGCCCGATTACTGCCCGCCGAGTCGACCGATGCACCTGGTCTACGCCCAGGATCGCCACCGTTTGCCGAAATTGCGCCGTTTCGTCGAATTCGCCGTACAGATGTGGGGCAAGCACTAGTTGATCCAACAGGCCATGCAGTCGCGGATCGCCATTTACATCCCCGCTTTCACCAACACCGGTTGTTCCTGATAGCGATCCGGGTACAGCTGTTTCAATTGCGCCACTTTCGGCAGATCGTTGATCACGATGTACGGATAGGTCGGATGCTCGGTCAGGAAGTCCTGATGCTCTTCCTCCGCCGGGTAGAAACCGTTGAAGGTTTCGAGTTTGGTCACGATCGGTTTGTCGAAAGCATGGGCGGCATCGAGCTGGGTGATGTAGGCCTGTGCGACCCGCTGCTGCTCGGGGCTTTTGGTAAAGACCGCCGAACGATACTGGGTGCCGCTGTCCGGTCCCTGACGATTGAGTTCGGTCGGGTTGTGCGCCACTGAAAAGTAGATCTGCAGCAAGGTGCCGTAGCTGACCTGGGCTGGATCGAAAGTGACTTCGACCGATTCCGCATGGCCGGTATTACCGTCGCTGACACGCTCGTACTGTGCGGTATTGGCTGCACCGCCTGCATAGCCGGAGACGGCGTTCTTCACGCCTTTGACATGCTGGAACACACCTTGCACACCCCAGAAGCAGCCGCCGGCAAATACGGCGGATTCGCTGCGGGCCTGGGTGGTTTCATCGAGGGCCGGTGGTGGAATGATCACCGCCTCTTCGGCGCCGCCGAAGGAGAAGGCCGAACATTGGCTGATCATGCCGACAGCCGCCAACCCCAGCAGGGTACGGCGCCAGGTAAAGAGGGTTTTCATGGGGCGAACTCCTGAAGCGTTGAAGGGATATCAGCCGAAGGTGAAGGCATAGGCCGACGCGCCCGGATCAAGAAACTCGATGCTGAAAGTCCGGTCGGTCACGCCACCGTTCTGCCGCACCAGTTGATACAAGCGCTGGTCAGTCACGGTGCCGCTGCCATCGGGGGCCACGTCCATGCCGTGGTCAGCACCCGGCGCCTTGCCGTCGATCAGCACCTTGAAGCGCACCGGTTTGCCATCGGCGCCTGGGCCGAGCACCAAATGCAAATCACGGGCGTGGAAGCGATAGACGATGCGACTGGCCGGTGCGTTGGCCGTGGCCCGCTCCGCGCCGACATGCCATTGGCCACCCAGGCTCCAGTCGTTGAGGGCCAGTTGCGTTGGTGGGTTGTAGGCCGCGACCTTGTCCGGTACCAGTGCAGTTTCCGGTACGAAATGTTCCGCGCGCTGATAACCGACGTAGGTTTCCGGCGACTGCACTTCGTTGCTGTCCGGGGCCATTTGCACGCCGTCAGACTTGGCATTGATCAGCCCGTCCGAGACCTTGGCGGCGCCGGCTTCACGCAGCAACTGCTGGATGACCCGCTCCGATTCGTCGTACGCGCCTTCGCCAAAATGGTGATAACGGATGCGGCCCTGAGCGTCGGCAAAATAGTGCGCCGGCCAGTATTCGTTGTTGAAGGCGCGCCAGATCTTGAATTCGTTGTCGATGGCCACCGGGTAGTTGATGCCCAGGTCCTTCATGGCTTTGGTGACGTTGTTGACGTCGCGTTCGAAGGCAAACTCCGGTGCGTGCACGCCGATTACCACCAGGCCTTGATCGCGATACTTCTCGGCCCAGGCTTTCACATAGGGCAGCGAACGCAGGCAGTTGATGCAGGAGTAGGTCCAGAAATCCACCAGCACGACCTTGCCCTTCAGCGCCTGGGCATCGAGGGGTGGCGAGTTGAGCCATTGTACGGCGCCATCCAGCGGCGGCAGGTTGCCTTCGACCGGCAAGGTGCCCGGGGTTTTGTCAGCCACTTGCACCGCGCCTTCGGAGGCCGTGTTCTGCGCCATCATCGCCGCGCTGTTGCGCGGAGATTTGCCGGACAGTTTCTCCACCAGTGCTTGTTCGATACCACCGGTCGATGCCGTGGAAAACCGCGCCAGAACGCCCGTGTCCAGACCCAGGGCAATCGCCGCCACACCGGCCAGCATCGCCGCGCCGAGGCCGCGACGCACCCATTCGCCAGCGCCAATCGAGCGCTTCATCGCCGAAAAGACTTTGCCGCCCAACAGCAACGCCAGTGCGAGGGAGGTGGCCGCACCTGCGGCGTACGCCAGCAGCAAAAAGGTCGTTTGAGTGCTCGCCCCTTGCAGCGCCGCACCGGTCAGCAACAAGCCCAGGATCGGCCCGGCGCACGGCGCCCACAGCAGGCCGGTGGCCACGCCGATCAGGAACGAAGCACCGGGACGCGGCCGCGCATCGGCGCCCGCCGCTTCCGACAAACGACTGCCCGCCGCCACCAACGGCCGGGTCAGGCGCTCGGCCAGTTGCGGCAGCAACAGGGTCAGACCGAACAACGCGACGAACACCAGCGCCAGCCAGCGCCCGTACTGGTTGAGCTGCACCACCCAGCCACCACCCACTGCCGCCAACGTGGCGACCAGCGCGAAGGTCAGCGCCATCCCCACCAGCAGCGGCAATCCGCTTTTGACGAAGGGTTGCCCGGTGCGGGCGAAGACAAACGGCAATACCGGCAGAATGCACGGGCTGACAATCGTCAGCACACCACCGAGATAAGCGAGGACCAGCAGCCACATGGCGATTACCTGCAAAAAGTGAGTGGTAGGGAATCACACCGTCGTCGGCACGAACTTCATCGCCAGGCCGTTCATGCAGTAGCGCAAGCCGGTGGGTTTCGGGCCGTCGTCGAAGACATGCCCCAGATGCCCGCCGCAGCGCCGGCAGTGAACTTCCTCGCGGACCATGCCGAACGCACGGTCCTGACGGGTGGCCACGGCCTTGTCCAGCGGTGCCCAGAAACTCGGCCAGCCGGTGCGACTGTCGAATTTTGTCGCCGAGGAAAACAACGGCAGCTCGCAACCGGCACAAGCAAAAGTGCCGTCGCGGTGCTCGTTGTTCAGCGGGCTGCTGTAGGCCCGTTCGGTGCCCTCTTCGCGCAGGATGTCGTACTGCTCATCGCTCAGGATCGTGTGCCATTCGCTGTCGCTGTGGGTCACTTCGAACGCCTCGGCCGCGCTGGCCTCGCTGATCCATGCAGTGCCTGTGGAAAACTTTGGCAACAGGCCGATTGCCAGGGCCGTCATCCCCAGCCCGCCGCTCGCCAGAAGAAATTGCCGTCGTGAAAACATGCTCGTCTCCCAAAAATCCAGGGGTGTTTCATGGAACACAGCCTAGGCTTTGGGTGATCGCCAAATCCTCACGGGAAGTTAAACAATTCGTGATAACTCGGGCTCCGAAAAACCCGCACAATGCGCATGCCACTACTGTAGGAGCGAGCTTGCTCGCGATGGAGGCCAACGATGACACGCGATTCCTGACGCCCCGCGGCGTCCTCAGGTTTTTCGCGAGCAGGCTCGCTCCTACAGGGGGCACTACGCACATTGCGCTGAAGGATTGACCTGGATGGAACAGACCAAACGCGTCCTCGTGGTCGAGGACGACCAGCACATCGCCGACCTGATCTGCCTGCATCTTCGCGATGAGCAGTTCGAGGTGGTGCACAGCGCCGATGGCGCCGAAGGCATGCGCCTGCTGCAGCAAGGCAACTGGGATGCGCTGGTTCTCGACCTGATGCTGCCCGGCGTCGACGGCCTGGAAATCTGCCGCCGCGCCCGCGCCATGGCGCGCTACACGCCGATCATCATCACCAGTGCGCGCTCCAGCGAAGTGCACCGGATTCTCGGCCTCGAACTGGGTGCCGACGACTACCTGGCCAAGCCGTTTTCCATGCTGGAACTGGTGGCCCGGGTCAAGGCGCTGCTGCGCCGGGTCGATGCCATGGCGCGCAACCTGAAGATGGACGCCGGCAGCCTGCTCATCGACGGCCTGGCCATCGACCCGATCACCCGCGAAGTGGCCCTCGACGGACGGCGCCTGGACCTCACGCCCCGGGAGTTCGACTTGCTGTACTTCTTCGCCCGCCAGCCCGGCAAGGTGTTTTCGCGCATGGACCTGCTCAATGCCGTGTGGGGCTACAGCCACGAAGGCTACGAGCACACGGTCAACACCCACATCAACCGCCTGCGCGCCAAGATCGAGGCCGACCCGGCGCAACCGGTGCGCATCCTCACGGTGTGGGGCCGCGGCTACAAGTTCGCCACCGGTGAGGAGCCACAGCCATGAGGCTGACCCTGACGCAACGCCTGTCACTGGTGTTCGCCGTGCTGCTGCTGGTGTGCTGCGGCACGTCGGCGTGGATGCAGGTGCGCTCCAACCAGATGCATGAGCAGGAAGTGGTGCAAGGCTTGTCCCGGGAACTGGCGCAGCACATCGCCAATGACACGGTGCTGATGGACACCCAGGGCCTGATGCCCAACGCCGTGCGCGACCTGTTCAGCAAACTGATGCAGGTCAACCCGAGCGTCGAGGTGTACCTGCTCGATTCCGCAGGCAAGATTGTCGGCAGCGCTGCGCCCGAGGGCCGGATCCGACGCGAACGGGTCGACCTGGCGCCGATCCAGCGCCTGTTGCGCGGTGATGCCCTGCCGATTCTCGGTGATGACCCGCGCAGCCTCGATGCGCGCAAGGTGTTCAGCGCCGCACCGCTGAAAGTTGATGGCAAGCCGGCCGGTTATCTCTACGTCGTATTGCTCGGTGAGGATCACGACCGCCTGGCCGAACGTGGCGCGACCAGCGCGGCGCTCAACACAGCGTTGTTATCCATCGGACTGGTGGCGCTGCTGTGCCTGATTGCCGGTCTCACCGCGTTTGCCCTGATCACCCGGCCACTGCGCCGCTTGACCGAAACGGTCAGCCAGTTCGACATCGATGGGGTCCCGGTCACACCGGCCCTGCCTGTCGCGGTGGAAAAAACCGCGAGCCACGATGAAATCGCCGTGCTCGATGCCACGTTCCGGCAGATGCAGGCACGCCTGGGCGAACAATGGCGCTCGTTGACCCGCCAGGATCAGGAACGCCGCGAACTGGTGGCGAACATCTCCCACGACTTGCGCACGCCACTGGCTTCGCTACACGGATATCTGGAAACCCTGTCGCTCAAGGACGCCACGCTGTCTCCCGCCGACCGCCGTCGCTACCTCGGCATCGCCCTGGACCAGAGCCGCAAGGTCGGTGGCCTGGCGCAGTCGCTGCTGGAACTGGTGCGGCTGGAACATGGCTTCGTGCAACCGGTGCTGGAGCGCTTCTCTCTCACCGATCTGGCCCAGGACATCTTCCAGAAATTCGAACTCACTGCCGAAGCGCGCAAAGTCGAACTCAAGGCCACCTTCGCGCCAAATGCCTCGGCGGCCTGCGCGGATCTCGGGTTGATCGAGCGGGTGCTGACCAATCTGTTCGACAACGCCCTGCGCCATACCCCGGCCGGTGGCGAGGTCGAACTGGGCCTGCGTCCGCAAGGGTCATTCATCGAAGTCACGGTCAGCGATACCGGCCCCGGCATTGCCCCGGAACTGCGCGAAGGCCTGTTCCTGCGCCCGTTCAACATCGGCGGCGCACGGCGTGATGGCGGGCTGGGGCTGCGGATCGTGCATCGCATCCTGCAACTGCACGGGCGCGAGATTCAGTTGATCGATGTGCCGGGACGTGGGGCGACGTTTCGGTTTTCGTTGCCGATCGATGAAGAGACCGCTTCAACGTTGGCGGTACGGTCGATGAACCTGAATACCCCGCGGCAGGCCTGACAGACCGAGGCGCCTGCATCGCGGGCAAGCCACGCTCCCACAGGGTCTCGGTTGCTCGCGGATTTTGCGTACACCCACACACCCTGTGGGAGCGGGCTTGCTCGCGAAGGCGTCCTTACACCCACCATCGATGTCGCCTGACAGGCCCTCTTCGCGAGCAAGCCCGCTCCCACAGTGGTTTTTGTCGGTCGCGGATTTTGCGTACATCCACTCACCCTGTGGGAGCGGGCTTGCTCGCGAAGGGGCCAGCCCAATCAACCGATGGCTTGGATCAGTCGCGATAACCCGGAGCAATGCGTTCCAGCAACCGCAACAACGCCGCCCAAGCCAGTTGCATGGCATCCGGGTCAGCCAGCTCCCCCTCTTCCAGCGGCCGCCCCGGATCATTGAATTGCCGCTCGGTATGCGCACAAACCTCGTCTGATGGCAGTACCAACTCACCGGCAGCCATGGCCGCCAACTGAATGTCGCAGGCCTTTTCCAGGTAGTACATGCGCATGAACGCCTGGCCTACGGTTTCACCAACGGTCAGCAAACCATGGTTGCGCAGCATCAACACCGGCTTGTCGCCGATATCCTGTACGAGGCGCTCTTGCTCGCTCAAATCCAGCGCCACGCCTTCATAGTCGTGGTAAGCGACCCGGCCGTAGAACTCCATCGATATCTGGTTCACCGGCAACAACCCGCACTTCAGCGCCGCCACCGCGCAACCGGACTTGGTGTGGGTGTGCAGCACGCATTGCGCATCGTCACGGGCGCCATGGATGGCACTGTGGATCACGAAACCGGCCGGATTCACCGGGTATGGCGACGGCTCCACGGCGTGGCCATCGAGGTCGATTTTCACCAGGTTCGACGCGGTGATCTCGTCGAACATCAGCCCGTAAGGGTTGATCAGAAAATGATGCTCCGGCCCCGGAATGCGCACCGAGATGTGGGTGAAGATCAGGTCGGTCATGCGAAAATGCGCAACCAGCCGATAGCAGGCGGCAAGTTCTTCACGCAACCGTTGTTCGGTCGGATTCATGCGCTCACCTTCACGGTGCAGGCCTCAAGCCCCTGCCCCAACGCTTCCCAGCCGTCGAAACCACGGCGGGCGATAAACACCAGGCGTGTGGTGACCGCCTGCGCTTCATCCGTGGCCGGCAGAAACTGACTGCGTGTGCCGACGTGTTGCAGCCAATGCGCCTTGTTGCCCTGCGCCAGCTTGACCAGCCCTTTGACCCGGAACACATCGCTGGGCAGCGCCTGCAACCAGCCACGCAATCCTTCAGCATCGAGGGGCTTGTCACTCTGCCACAGCCAACTGCTGAACATCTCGCCGTGATCGCCATCGGCCACCCGCGTCAGCGGTTTCACTGTGCGCGGCTCAAGCTCCAGATCCGTGTCGAGCCAAAGCGCATCCGGCAGCTGCGCCTGCACGCTTTCGTGTACTCGAGTCCTGAGGCCCAACGCGTCGCGCAGCGCCTGCAACTGCGCCTCGTCGACCAGGTCGGTCTTGTTCAACAGCAGCAAGTCGGCAGCGGCCACCTGTGCCCGGGCCAGTCGCGCGTACTCGCCATCGAGTTGCAGATGACGGGTGGCATCGACCACGGTGATGACCATGTCCAGTTGCATCTGGCTGCGCAGCTGTGGATAAGCCAGGGTCTGCACGATGCGCTGCGGGTCGGACACGCCGCTGCACTCGATGACGATGCGCTCCAACCTTGGTTCAAGCTGCGCCAGGCTGCCGAGTTGCGCCAGCAGGTCTTCCTGCACGGTGCAGCAGATGCAGCCGTTTTGCAGGCTGTACACCGCGTCAGTGACTTCGGAGACGATGGCCGCATCGATGTTCAACTCACCGAAGTCGTTGACGATCACCGCCAGCCGACTGCCTTCGGCACGGCGCACCATGCGATTGAGCAGCGTGGTTTTACCGGCGCCGAGGAAGCCCGAGACGACGGTCACGGCGATGCGTTGGGAAGTCATTCTGCCTTGCCCTCCAGCACCGGTGGTTCGCCCTGCCACACGGCCTTGAGGCCGACAGCTTCGAGCGTCGAATGGCGGTCGTAGACCAGTTGCCCTTCAACGAAGGTCAGCAGCACCTGCGTCTTGTGGATGTAATTGCGCGCTGGCTCGGCGAACAGGTCACGGTCGATCACGATCAGGTCCGCCGCCTTGCCCACCTGCAGGCTGCCGGTGCTGTGTTCCAGGCCCATGGCGATCGCACCGTTGCTGGTGATCACGGTCAGTGCCTGTTCGAGGCTGATCGGGTCACCGAAGCAGGCCGGGTCGTCGTTCCACGGGTTCTGCCGGGTGATCATGGTTTCCAGCGCCAGCCACGGGTCGATGGACGCCACCGGCCAGTCGGTGCCCATCACCGCTGTGCCACCGGCGGCGAGCACGCCTTTGAAATCGTAGATACGCTTGAGTCGTTCCTGGCCGTAACCGGAGCGCGCTCCGCTGGCGAACGGTGTCGGGTACCAGGCGGCCGGGGAAAACTCGGCGATGACATTCAGTTCCTTGAAGCGCGGCAGGTTGCCGGGGTGCAGCAAGGTGCTGTGGGCGCACTGGTGGCGTACGCCGCTGAAACCGTTGCGACGGCGGGCCTCGGCCACGGCATCGAGGAACACGTCGGAGGCGCCGTCGCCGGTGCAGTGGGCGATCACGCGGATGCCCTTGCGGTCCATGTCCACCACCATGTCGGTAATGTGTTCCGGGGTCAGGTTGAGCTTGCCGCGCCAGCTTTTTTCTTGCGGCCAAGGGGTCAGCAGATACGAAGACTTCGGCTCCACGGTACCGTCGAAATGGAACTTCACCGCGTTGGCGCTCAGGCGTGCGCTGCGGTAGTAGTGACGTTCGCCGGCCAGCAGTTCCCAGCGGCGACGCACCGGGAAAATGTCGTCCTGCCAACTGATCGCCGCCTCGATGCGCACGGTCAGTTCGCCGCTGTCGTCCAGCTCCTTGAGGGCCTGCAAGCGCTGTTCGCAGACGTGCACGTACTTGCTCGCCGTGACGCCACGGGAACTCTGAAAGTGCACGCCATCGCGGTAGGCGCGGCGCAGCACGCTGACCGGGGTCGGCGGCATGGCGGCGTGGATCATCGCGTAGGCGCCGTCGATCATCAGGCCGGTGGGTTCGCCGGTCAGCTCGTCACGCTCGAAATAGCCGTTGCGCGGGTCGGACGTGTTGCCATCGATGCCGGCCAGTTCCAGGGCCTTGGAGTTGACCATCATGGTGCCCCACATGCGGTCGAGCAACGCCACCGGGCGGTCCGGCATGACGCTGTCGAGCCAGGCCCGGCCCGGGGTCAGGCCGGCTTCGCGGAAGGTGTAGCGCACCCAGTACTGGCCGTAGATCCAGCCGTCGCCGGGATGGCTGTCGGCGTAGGCAAGAATGCTTTCGCGCAGCTGTTCCGGGGTTGGGTCTTCGATGCCGACGTCGAGGTCATCGGCGTAGCGCGGCGCCAGCGCGAGGTCGGGGTGGGTGTGCATGTCGTGCAGGCCGGGCATGCAGAACGCGCCTTGCAGGTCATGCACACGGGTGATTGGGCCCTTGAACATTTCGATCTGGCTGAGCCCGGCGACACCGATCAACTTGCCATCGCGAATCGCCACCGCTTCGGCCCATGGGTTGGCAGGGTCCTGGGTGTAGATGCGACCGTTGACGAGGATCAGGTCGGCATAGGTCCCCTGCACGGAATGGGTAGAGGAAAAGTTATCGGACTCAGCCATGTAAGCCACCTTCGAGTTCAGGGAGATTGAAAGGTCCACCGTTCGTTATGCGAGTCGGGGACCTGAAAAAATTGTTGTTGTTTTAGTCAGCCAGAAACGTCGCGGCGTCGACCTCGACCATGACCGGTTGGTTGATGTTGTCGAGTTGCCCCAACAGCTCGCGCAAGCCATGCAGATTGCTCACCCGGTGATGGCTGACGTGGCAGCTTTGCGCGAGCGCGGCGAAGTCCGGCGTGAGGATGTCCACCCCCAGCAACGGCACCGCCTTGGCGTTCATGTAGTCGCGGATTTCCGCGTAGCTGCTGTTGTTCCACAGCAGCAGGATCACGCCTACGCCGGCCTCTTTGGCGGCGATCAGTTCGGCGCTGGAAAACTGCAAGCCACCGTCGCCGACCAACGCCACCACCGGGCGCAATGGCTGGGCGAGCTTGGCGCCGATGGCGGCGGGCAAACCGTAGCCGAGGGTGCCGTAACCGCTGCCGGCGTTGAACCAGCTGTTGGGAGTTGGCGCGCGGTAGCCGAGGGCGCCCTGATACACCGGTTGAGTCGAATCGCCGACAATCAGTGGCTGCGGCAGGTGATCACGGACCGTATCGAGCAACGCTTGCATACGGCTCTGTTTCGCGCTCCAGCCAGCACGTTCGATGGCGTTGACCCGGCTCACCCGCTCACCTGCCCAGGCCGAATCGGCCTGGCGTTGCGGCAGGCGCTCCAACAGCGCGAGCAAGCCCTGTTCGGCATCACCCAGCAAACCGACCGTGGCCACTTGTACGCCGAGGATTTGCAGCGGGTCGATGTCCAGACGAATCAGCGGCGCCTTGAACGCCACCGGGCCGAGGCCGAAAAAGTCGTAGTCGGTTTCACCCAGTTCGGTGCCGACCGCCAGCACTGCATCAGCCTCGGCGATCAGTTCACGACCATGGGCCGACGACAGCACGCCATCGAGCAGCAACGGATGTTCGGCGCACAGCAAACCACGGGCATTGGTGGTCAGCGCCACCGGTGCCTGCAAGCGTTCGGCAAGTGCGGTCAGGACTTCAGAGGCCCGGCGCGCACCACCACCGGCCAGAATCAACGGACGCTTCGCCTTGCTGATCAGCGCAACCGCCGCGTCAATGCTTTCCAGCGCCGGGGCTGGCGCGGCCGGCAACGAACGCGGGCGCAGGTCCAGATCGTCGGCGGACATCTCCAGCACATCCAGTGGAATCTCGATGTGCACCGGCCGTGGCCGCGTGCAGCCAAACAAGGCAAAAGCCCGCGCCAGCACTTCCGGCAATTGCGACGGGTGCTGCAATGTATGACTGAAAGCGCAGACCCCGGCGACCAGCGCGCGCTGATCCGGCAGTTCATGCAGGTGACCATGGCCCAGGCGCAGGTGTTCGCGACGGTTGCAGGTGGAGATCACCAGCATCGGCACCGAGTCGGCATAGGCTTGGCCCATGGCGGTGATGATGTTGGTCATGCCGGGACCGGTGATGATGAAGCACACCCCGGGCTTGCCACTGGCACGGGCATAACCGTCGGCCATGAACCCGGCGCCCTGCTCGTGGCGCGGGCTGATGTGCTGCAGGCGACTGCCGTGCAGGCCACGGTACAACTCGACGGTGTGCACGCCGGGAATGCCGAAGACGGTTTCAACGCCATAGCCTTCCAGCAACTGAACGAGCGCCTCGGCACAACGGGTCATGCAGCACCTCTTGGATAAGGGGCCGCATCGGCCCAACGACGAATGGGGCTAGTATTGTTGAATCAACCGATACAACAATCGATTTTTTTTGGCCTGACTGTTCGATTTACGTCACCATACGGAAGGCCAAAGGTGAACCTGTGGTGAGGGAGCTTGCTCCCGTTGGGCTGCGTAGAAGCCCCAATTGCATGACACGACGAGCTTTGCGCCTGCTGCGCAGTCGAGCGGGAGCAAGCTCCCTCGCCACAAGGAACCGGTGTTCGCTGGCCTTTTCTTCCATCTTTGAACGGGATGAATTATGCGCTTTCCTTCGATGACAGCCCTTCGCGCGCTGGATGCGGTTGCCCGCACAGGCAGCGTGTCGATCGCCGCCCGTGAACTGAACCTGACCCGCAGCGCGATCAGCCACCAGATCAGCAAGCTTGAGGAGTGCGTCGGTTTTGCCCTGACCGAGCGCATTGGCCGGGGCATCGGCCTGACGTATCAGGGCGAGCGTTATGCGCGGGAAGTCCACGGGATTCTGTTGAACCTGCTCGATGCCGGGCAGTTGATCGACGACCAGGAGATTTCCGGACGGCTGTGCGTCAGCTGCGCGCCGGGGTTCGCCACCTATTGGCTGTGCCACCACATCGGCGCCTTCTTGCGGCAGTACCCGCAAGTGCAATTGCAGCTGATCTCCCCGCGCACACCGGACGACGTCAACAACCCCGCCGTCGACCTGTTCATCGCCTACGGGATTGGCGACTGGCCGGAAATGAATGTTGAAGAAATCGTCGCGCTGCGCTTTTTCCCGGTGTGCAGCCCGCGCTTGATCAACGCCTTGAGCGGCCTGAAAAGCCCGCAGGAACTGAGCAACTACCCGTTGCTGCACATGACCGACTATTCGGACTGGCGCGTGTGGCTGACCGCCGCCGGTGCTTCCGGGGTCAACGCGACCAGCGGAATCCTGTTCTCAGACGCGCACTGCGCGCAGTCGGCGTGCATCGCCGGCCAGGGCATCGCCATCGGCGACAACCTGATCAGCGGCGATGCGTTATCCAAGGGTTTGCTGGTGCGGCCGTTCGAGATCACCATCGATCTGCACCGTGGCTACTACCTGGCTTCCGACCCGCAGAAGGCCGAGCGTGCGGTGGTCCAGGCCTTCAGCAATTGGGTCAAGACCCAGCTGCAGTCATCTCATCAAACCTGGCAGGACACCCTCTAATACTCACCGCATACCCAATGTGGGAGCGGGCTTGCTCGCGAAAGCGGTGGGTCAGTCAGCAAACATGTTGAATATGACACCGCCTTCGCGAGCAAGCCCGCTCCCACAAAGGGCTCTGTTTCGGTGCATCTGGCGGAGATGGAAACAACGCTTATTTGTTCAATAAAATTAACCAATACGAGCAAAATAATTCCATTGATGTAGCGATATTTTTAACAATAATAAGCCTCAAAGCCCATTTCGGATTCACATCCGTCCTCGTACGTCTTATGGGCAATAAAAAGAGGAACCTCATTGTGTCCAGCCGTTCAGCGATTCAGCTCAGCGCTCAAGGTATCAGCCAGTATTACGGCCGTTTCGCGGCGCTGGATAACGTCGATCTCGACGTTCGCAAAGGCGAATTTCTTACCCTGCTGGGTCCGTCCGGCTCGGGCAAGACCACCTTGCTGATGATCCTGGCCGGCTTCCTCAGCCCGACGTCGGGCAAGCTGATGGAGCAAGGCGTCGACATCATCAAGCGCTCCGCCGAGAAGCGGAACTACGGCATGGTGTTCCAGGGTTATGCACTGTTCCCGCACATGACCGTGGCCGACAACGTCGCCTATCCGCTGCGCATCCGCAAAGTCGCGACCGAAGAACGCAATCGTCGGGTCAAGCACATCCTTGAAGTGGTCGGCCTCGGCGCGCACATGCACAAGAAGCCATCCGAAATGTCCGGCGGCCAGCAACAGCGCGTGGCGATTGCCCGGGCGCTGGTGTTCGAGCCGGAAATGCTGCTGCTCGACGAGCCGCTGTCGGCGCTGGACAAGAACCTGCGCGAACAACTGCAGACCGAGCTGCAACGCATCCACCGTCAGGTCGGCACCAGTTTCGTCTTCGTCACCCACGACCAGAACGAAGCCCTGGCACTGTCCTCGCGCATCGCGATTTTCAACCACGGCAAGCTGACCCAGGTCGACACCCCGGAAAACATCTACAACCGCCCCGAGAGCCGCTTCGTCGCCGAGTTCCTCGGCAAAATGAACCTGTTCCCGCTGGATAACCTGACCCGCAACGGCCAGACCGCCAGCGGCCGTTGCGGCACCAGCGTATTGCACGCCCAGGCCCCGAACGCACTGAGCGCGGCACCGATCGTGTTGGCCGTGCGCCCCGAGCACATGGAACTGCACAGCGACTGCCCGACTCGCGACGGCTACAACGTGATGCCGGCGCAACTCACCGACAAGGTCTACCAGGGTTCCAGTACCCACCTGGCACTCAAGGTCGGCGGCGATACGCTACCGATCAACCTGTCCGTGCCCGGCAATCACCCGGGCGCGTTGATGCAAAGCGGTGCCCCGGTGTGGCTGAGCTGGCCGGTGCAACAAAGCTTCCTGCTACAGGCCTGACCCCCAAGAAATTGCGTCACAAAGCTCTCTTCCAATGACAACAAAAAGGCCGGTGCCCACGCAGGCACCCGCCGCCTGAGGACTTGCCCATGCGCCAGGATCACCAACAAGACTGCATCGAAGTGCTTATCGAAAAGGCCCGTGACGGTCAGATCAACCGTCGCACCTTCATCCAGGCCATGGGCCTGCTGGCCGCGGTACCACTGGCGCTACGCAGCGGCATCAGTTGGTCGGCGGACAAGCCGCTGGTAGTGGTCAACTGGGGTGGCGATGCCCTGAATGCGTTCCGCTCGGCATGGACCGACACCTTTACCAAGAACACCGGCATCCAGGTGCGCATCGATGGCGCCGGCCCGACCGAGGGCGCGATCCGCTCGCAACTGGCCAGCGGTCAACCGAGCTGGGACGTCGTCGACGTCGAGAGCTACAGCGCCATCGTGCTGGGCCGGGAAAAGATCCTGCAACCGCTGGACTACAACACCATCAAGCGTGATCAAGTAGCCCCGGCGCTCTCCTCCGATTTCGGCATCGCCAGCTACCAGTTCAGCTACGTGATGGCCTGGGACAGCGAAAAATTCGGTGAAAACGGGCCGAAGACCTGGGCCGATTTCTGGGACGTGAAGAAATTCCCCGGCAAACGCACGCTGTACAAGTGGATGAACGGCATGCTCGAAGCGGCGTTGCTGGCCGACGGCGTTCCGGCTGATCAGTTGTACCCGCTGGACGTGCCACGGGCGATGAAAAAAATCGACGAGATCAAGCCCCACGTGCTGTCGTTCTGGAGCTCGGGCGCCGAGAGCCAGCAACTGATGGTCGACGGCGAAGTGTCGGTCGGCGCGATCTGGCACACCCGCGCCAAGCTGCTCAGCGAAGACACCGACAACCGCGTGCGCTGGAGCTTCGACAACGGCTTCATCAACTCAAGCAGCTGGGCGGTGCTCAACGGCAACCCGGGCGGCACCCAGCCAACCATGCAGTTCATCCAGCAAGCGTTGCAGCCTGATGGCCAGCTCAAGCTGTTTGAACTGCTGGGCAACGGACCGTCCAACAGCGCCACGGAAAAGCTCATGTCGGCCAAGCAACTGGAAGCGAACTGCGCCTCGGAAGAAAACCTGAAAAAGCAGATCGCCCTCAACGCCCAGTGGTACGCCGATAACTACTCCAAGGCCCTCGAAGAGTACCTGACGCG